>CAZVXK010000031.1:0-23020 GCA_964631665.1 uncultured Candidatus Cloacimonadota bacterium
TTGGCATCCTTTTCCTTGGGGATCAGATAGTGGCGGGCGATCTCGATCTTGTCATGCTCCAGATAACTGGTGAATTCGATGATCTCCATGCGGTCGCGCAAGGGTGGAGGAATGGTGTCCAGCGAATTGGCGGTGGTGATGAACATCACCTCCGAGAGGTCGAAGGGCAGATTGATGTAGTTGTCCACAAAAGTGTTGTTCTGTTCCGGATCGAGCACTTCCAAGAGGGCGGAGGCGGGATCGCCGCGAAAATCACGACCCAGCTTGTCGATCTCGTCCAGCATGAACACCGGATTGGCGGTGCCCTGGCGCTTGATCTCCATGATGATCTTTCCCGGCATGGCGCCGATATAGGTTCTGCGGTGTCCGCGGATCTCGGCTTCGTCGTGAATGCCGCCCAGCGACATCCGGATGAATTTGCG
Organism: uncultured Candidatus Cloacimonadota bacterium; assembly: GCA_964631665.1. Classification (GTDB taxonomy): domain Bacteria; phylum Cloacimonadota; class Cloacimonadia; order Cloacimonadales; family Cloacimonadaceae; genus Syntrophosphaera. Next base: position 423 of record CAZVXK010000031.1, read on the forward strand.
TTTCAAAGCCCGGGCAACCGACCGTCCGATCGAGGTCTTGCCCGTGCCAGGAGGCCCCACAAAGCAAAGGATGGGACCCTTCAGCTCTCCCTTCAGCTTTTTCACGGCGATGAATTCCAGCACGCGTTCCTTGGGCTTTTCCAAGCCGTAATGGTCGGTGGTGAGGATGCGCTCGATCTTGTTCAGGTCGAGGCGGTCCTTGCTGAAGGTGCGCCAGGGCAGATTGACGATCCAATCCAGATAATTGCGGATGACGCCATATTCGCTGGAGGCGGGTTGCATGGCGGAAAGCCGGTCGAGCTCCTCATAGGCGACCTCCTTCACATGATCGGGCAGGTTGTTCTTTTCGATCAGTTCCTTCCATTTGAGGATCTCTTTGCTGACCTCGTCACTTTCCCCCAGTTCGCGGCGGATGGCGTCTAGCTGCTCCCGAAGGTAGTAGCGGCGCTGGTCTTCGCTCATTTCCAGCTGGATGTTGCTGCGGATATGGTTTTCCACCCGCATCTGCTTGATCATTTCCGCCAGACAGTTGTTCAGATGCTTGAAGCGTTTTTTCAGATCGGTGGTTTCCAGGATGATCTGACGATCCTCCAGCTGCAGATCGATGTTGCCGGCGATGATATCCGCCACGCGTCCGGCTTGCTTCACATTGCTGAGGCCGGCGATCATCTCCCGGTTCAGCAAAGTGCTTTCCTGGGCGATCTTTTCCAGCAGTTCCAGGGCGATGGTGCGGTAGGCGAGGATTTCGGTATCCTCCACGTTCTGTTCCGCAATGCTTTCCACATCCACCATGATGAAAGGATCGCGCTGCGCCACCTTCTGCAAACGGATGCGTGAGGTTCCCTGCAGCAAAAGGCTGATCGAGCCATCCTGGTTGCGCAGCATACGCAGAATGGTTACGGAGGTCCCCACCTCGTGCAGTCCGAGGTCGTTGGGACCTTGCTTGTCCTTGTCCAGAAAGAAGGCCATCGTCTTGTCGTTGGACAAGGCATAGTCTATCACCAGTTTGGATTCTTCGTCCGATACCACCAAGGGCATCAGCAGATACGGGAACATCACCATGTTGCCCATGTGCAACACTGGCAAGGTCCGCGGAATCCGGCTGTTATGATCTTCCATCAAGCTCTCCTAAAACTACTTCTCAATGAATATATAAGCGGATTTGAATGAAAAACAATCCATTCTGGTACATTGCAGAAAAGAGGGATTTCTGACAAGGATTTTCTTCGCTGCCTGGATTCCCAAGTCTCGCCATCCCATCGCCCTGCCAGCCCCAAGCAAAACCAACCGGGTTCAGAAGCAGGACACCAGCCGTTTCAGGCTTGTGACCGGCACTTGACCAGCCCAAACAGAGATTATGGAAAGGAGGGCGGATACTGCGTGGTGGGTCCAGCCTATTGCTGTACAGCGATATAGAGCGCCGTGGCGAGCTTCACCAGATTCTCGTCCGTGGTGTTCAGCCTTTGGGAAAGCACTCGGGCGGTGTTTAACATAATGTAGTAGGCAGCCTGGAAATTGGCGGCGGCAAAACTCTCGAAATCGTTCTTGGACAGGGTGTAGAGCACGCAATCGCTTTTGGCGATCACATTGGCATTGCGGGGCGCGTGGCCCAGGATCCCGTTCTCGCCAAAGGTGGGCAGGCTGCTTCCCTTCAGGGTTACCAGTACCTTTTCCGTGGAGGCCTGGTCCTCATCGAAACCCTTCACCAAGTCCTTGGTCACGCTAACCGTTCCCTCCACCAGGATGAAGATCTGGTCGCCGGTGGTGTTTTCCCTCAGGATATAGCTGCCCTTGGGAAAGGAGGCTTGTTTCAGATAGGGTTGCAATGCTTTTATCTGCTCTTCGTCCATGCCCTTGAACAGCGAGATCTTCCTGATGGTTTCAATTTCCAGCATCGGTTCCCCCTCAGGCCATAATGATGGCGATGTCATTTTCCTGGATCAGATAATCCCGGGACGGTTTCCAGCGGATGTTGCTTTTATCCTCATGCTGCAGGTTGCGGGACTTGCTGAGGGTGCTTTTAATGAACTGGTCGATGGCGGAGGCGTCGTCCGCAAAGATGGATTCCAGCTCCAGTTGGGGTTCCCGGCTCATCAGACCCAGCACCAGTTGTTGCTTTTCCTGGTAAACATGATCATACAGTTCGCCAAAGGTTTTGCCGAAAAAGGCATCAGAGATCTCGCAGGTGCCCAATTGCACGGAGCTGTCTTTGACCAACTGGCTGAACAGCTTGATGCTGTTGGTTTCCATCACATTGTTGGCCAGGATGTAACCCATCAGATCATCATAGACGATCACGTTGTAGACACCCAAACGATGCAGCAGATGCCGGTTTTCAGTGTTATGGAGCTGGACGGTGATCTTGTCCTTGGGCACCATATAGTGCATAGCATTGGCGATGATGATGGTACGGTCGTCCGCGCTCTGCTTTTCCAAGGTCTGATCGGCCAGAATGATCACTTGGGACGCTGTGCTCACCGAAGCCCGTTTCAGTACTTCCTCCTGGGTGGCTTCACCGCGGACGAATTTGAGCTGAAGATTGGGGTAATGGGATTCGATGTCCTCAAAGAACTCCGCCGTCTGATTGATCACCAGGCAGATCTCGAGTTCCAGCATCTTCTTATCGATCATCGCCCGCAGCAGGAATTCGGCGGTCTTGTTCCAGCCACAGATCACGATATGGTCATGAGTTCGGATTTGTTTCAAACCTTTTGCTCCTTTGATCCTATCCTCCACAAACAGAGCGGCGATAAGACCGGTGAATACTGACAAAAGAGTGAAGCCCACGATGATAAGAGCCAAACCGACAAATCTGCCATAGGGGGTCAGCGGCACCCGGTCGCCATAACCCACCGTAGCAATGGTCACCACAGCCCACCAGATGCCGTCCCAGAAAGACTCGATGGCGGTGGCTCCGTCGCTGCCGCGCTCAAAAACCGCCACCAGAAAGGCAGAGATCAGAAGCAGCAGGATGATGATGCAGCAGACGAGGGCAAAACGAAACAGGAAACGGCTGTGATCGGCCGAGATATGGTATCTCTGGCTGAGAATCCGCTTCAGATTATGCTTTCCGGGACGTTTGTATAGTGCCATTAAAACAAGCCGGTGATCAGATACCAGATCATGTTCATCAGACCGATGATGAAGTTGATCGCCAGGAAGGCATAGAAGACCGGTTTGAACACATATTTACGGTAGTAGCCATAGAAGAATTCGATGCTGAACTTCTCGTCGAACTCGTCGATCCGGTGCTCGATGCGCCACTGTTCGATGAAATGGGGCACCAGTTTGCGCAGCACGCGGGAGGCGATATCCTTGGCAGCGGAGGCCAGCATATCGTGGATCTTCTGTTTCAAGCTGCGGGGCAGGAACTTCCAGTCGTCGATGAAAGCAGTCTTCTCAAACACGGCATCGTGCACCAGTTTTTCCCACTTGGCCAGATATCCGTGTTTGTTCATCAGGTCTTCAGCCTGGTTCAGATAATCGTGCAGCAGGTCCCGGGCCTTGTTGAACACCCATTCCCGTTTACGCACCAAAAATCCAGGCGTGAGCGGAATCCTGATGCCCAAAATCCTACGGGCTTTGCGGTTGAACAGGAACCAGTTCACGAACAGCAGAAGCAAAGTCCCCAGCAAAATATTCCAGGGAATGAAGGTAAGCGATTTCAGAAAAGTGATCATTATTCTCCCCTTGTTTGGCTGATCAGGGTTGACCGGAAGCAGAAGCTGGCGCTGGCTTGCGCAGCAGAACCAGTCTGCTCCGAACGGTAGGTCAAGCCAGGTATGATAGTCATATATCGCTCAGAATATGTCCCAGCTTGTTTTTCTTGGTCAGTAAATAGTTCCGGTTCTCGGATCGCACCGGTACTTCGATGGGCACCCGTTCCACGATCTCAAGGCCATAGCCCTGCAAGCCCACGATCTTCTTGGGATTGTTGGTCAGCAGGCGTATCTTTTTCACTCCCAAGTCCTTGAGAATCTGAGCGCCAATTCCGTAATCCCGCAGATCGGCGGGAAAGCCAAGATCGAGATTGGCCTCCACCGTGTCCTTGCCATGATCCTGCAAATGATAGGCCTTGATCTTGTTCAGCAGTCCGATCCCCCTGCCTTCCTGGCGCATATACAAGATCACGCCGAAGCCGGCGGCTGCGATGGTCTCAAAAGAACGTTTGAGCTGTTCCCCACAATCGCAGCGCAGAGAATGCAGGGCATCGCCGGTGAGGCATTCGGAATGGACGCGCACCAGGATGGGCTCGTCCTTGGAGATCTGTCCCATCACCAAAGCCAGATGGTATTCATCGGAAATGGTGCTGACATAGGTGAGGATATCGAAATCGCCAAAACGGGTGGGCAGCTTGGCACGGGAAACGCACTGCACCAGCTTTTCCTGATGGCGGCGATAACGGATCAGATCGGCGATGGTGATGATGCGCAGATTGTTTTCACGGGCATAGGGGATCAGATCATCGAGCCGCGCCATTTCACCATCCTCACGGATGATCTCACAGATGGCACCCACCGGTGCCTTGCCTGCCAGTCTGGCCAGATCGACAGCCGCTTCCGTGTGCCCCGCCCGTTTCAGAACCCCGCCTTTTTCTGCCCGCAGGGGAAAGACATGGCCCGGACGCAGGAAATCCTCTGCTTTGGCATTAGGATCCGCCAACGCCAGGATGGTTTTGGCCCGTTCGGCAGCGGAGATGCCGGTGGTGGTGCCTTCCACCACATCCACCGAGATGGTGAATTTGGTGCCCTGGCGGTCACTGCTGGTGGTGGTCATCAATGGTATGTCCAACCGCTTCAGGGCTTCCTCCTCCATGGGAACGCAGAGCAGTCCCTTGCCCCGGGAGATCATAAAGTTCACCTGGGCAGCCGTGATGGAATCGGCAGCCATGAGCAGGTCTCCCTCGTTTTCGCGGTTCTCGTCATCCACCACGATCAGCATCCCACCCGCGGCAATGACGCGGATGGCTTCCTCGATCGGGCAAAAGACGTTTTCGATCTTGTTTTCCATTAATCACCAAAGCCTGTTTTCGCTTAAGAGCGAGTTTATATCCTGGCTTTCTGTGTCAATAGCAAAATAGGTGTCCAGCCATTTCAAAGTATACAGAATGTCCTCTGGCAAAGGAGCTTGCGCCTCGATCAACTGCTCGGTGAAGGGATGGACGAATTCCAGCCGCCAGGCATGCAGGGCCTGGCGCAGGAGATGGGTGGTGAGCAATTCGGTAACCTTGCGCTTCATGTTTTCCGGAACCACCATGTGCACCTGGCGTCGCGTGTTATAGAGCAGGTCGCCCAGAATCGGATGGTTGCGGTCGGAAAATTGCACCCTGATCTGATGCATCCTGCCTGTTTCCAGTTTCACTTTGACCAGGGCAAAGCAATGATAGTAACGGATTATCTTGTAATGGGTAAGTGCCCAGCGCCCTTCGGCGGATATGCACATCTTGCGGGGATTGCTGAGGCTGCGCGAGATATTGCTTTCGATGCTGTCCTCGGCTGGATCGGGAACGCCGGTCGTGATGGCAAGATAGGTTTTTTGGACCAGACGGTGCGAAAACATCTCACTGAGAGCGCTTTGGGCTGCGTCGCTCTTGGCTATGATCATCAATCCGGAAGTGCCCCGATCGAGACGATGCACGATGCCTGGACGGTCATATTCCCTGCCCCGGGATAGGTTTTCCCCCCACCGGTGAACTATGGCATTCACCAGCGTCTGATCTGGATTCCCAAATCCCGGATGCACCACCATGCCGGCGGGTTTGTTGATGATAGCCAGATGCTCATCCTCAAACACCACATCCAAAGGGATTTCCTGAGGAATGATCTGGACCGGTTCCGGCTCCGGTAAAGCTATGTTGATCTCATCCCCCACCTTGAGCAGAAAGCTTTTTTTCACCGGTATCAGATTAACCAGAATGCGGTCTTCTTCGATCAGGCGTTCGATCTGGTTCCGGCTGTAAAGCTCCTGCAGCCTGAGCTCCGCCAAAAACTTATCCAAACGCAGAGCCTGGGGGTTGTTGTAGATGATCCTAATCCTGTCTTGCATGCTGCTCGCTGAAGTTAAGTATAAATACGCCACCGGTTGCCGCTCCCTTGCGGTTGCGGACGATGGAACCATTGATCAGGGCGTGCCGATGAAATCCTGCGTCGGATAGCTTTTCATTGTAGAGATTGTTACCATAACGCAGGGCTTCGGTAAGCTTGTCAAATACCTTTTGGTCGAACTCATTCTTGAAGATCAGTTCGTTCAGGTTCACCATGTCACTGATGGAGGCATACCGTTTGCGGATGGAATCGTTGCAGTAGACGATATCTCCGTTGACAGAAGCAATGATCACTCCCTGGGGCAGGATGTTGATCAGTTGTTGCAATCTCTGGTGATGTTCGAAGATCTTATCAGTCTTTGCCTGATCGAAACCCAGCAGTATCTTCAGCATTTTCTGCAGGGCCAGGATCAATTCCTGTACATCGCTGTCTTGGTCATAAAGGCTGGAATCTATGTCTATGTTGTAATTCCCGTGGGATATCTCATCGATCAGATTGCGCAGATCGCGGTAGGACTTGCGCAAGCGGAAGGGAACGTAGTTGTAGATCACGATGATATAGACAAAGGTGATGAATACAAAGATGATCACGATGGATTGGATGTCGCTAACCAGGGTCTGGAGGTCCTTCGCCTGGGCGATGGAAACCAACAGCAGCAATGCCTGGATCAGAATGATGCCCAGCAGGATGCTGATCAGGGTGTGGTATCGGGTTTTGAGGGAACGTTTCATGGCTTAATCCTTCCGGTTGGCAGTATCATAGATCAGCTTGTCGATATTGCCTTTGGGGCCAAGCAGGATGAGGACATCACCCTCGTTGACGATGTCGTTGGCGCCGGGCATATCGTTCAGGCGTTTTTCTATCACATTCCTGCCATCCTCGGTAACCGACAGGTAGTTATACTTGATGGCGATCACATTGATGCCCCTCTGTGTGGGTAAAGCCAATTCCAGCAAGGTTTTGCCTACAAATTCACGGGGAGCGATGAGTTCGATCACGATATGCCCGCTGGAGAGATTGATGTATTCCAGAATGTTCTTGGAAATCAGGGTCTTGGCCAGCTGGTTGCCCACCATCTCCTCCGGCAGGATGATATGTTGCACTCCCACCAGTTCAAGGATCCTGCCATGCAACTGGTTTTCAACCTTGGCATAGATGATCCCCACGCCAATCTTCTTCAGGAGGGCGGCTGTGAGTATGCTCTCCTGGATGTTGCTGCCGATGCCCAGGATCACGGCATCCACCTCATTCAGATTGAGGCTGCGGATGGCATTCTCCTCGGTGGAATCCATGCAGATTGCCTGAGCCACCTTGCCACTGACCTCATGCACCAGTTCCTGGTCCTTGTCGATGGCGATCACATCCAGCCCGTTCTCCGTCAAAATGGTGGCAACCGTCATCCCAAAACGCCCCAATCCGATCACAGCGTAGCGTGCCATAATTTCTCCTCAGCCGATGGCTATCTTCTCCTCGGCATAATCTATATTCAGATACTGCTTCCTGATCGCCAGCGCATAGATCATGGTCAAAGGCCCGATCCTGCCCACATACATCAGCAAGGTGATCAGCAACTTACCGATCCGGGAAAGATCTGCAGTGATCCCCATGGAAAGCCCCACCGTGCCAAAGGCTGATACTGCCTCGAACAGGATCTTCTCGAAAGCGAACGGCTCCACCAACATCAACAGGAAGACGATTACAAAGATAATGGTGCCGGTCAGCATGATCAGAGAAGTGGCTTCCCGGTAATTGGACTGCGGAATCTTGCGGTTGAAGACGCTGAGATCGCGCTTCCCTTTCAGGATGGCAGTGATGGTCAGCACCAGCACGGTAAAGGTGGTGGTTTTTATCCCGCCACCAGTGGAACCGGGCGAGGCGCCAATGAACATCAGAACCACGGCGATCAGCACCGATGCCTTGCTCAGCCCTGAAATATCAATGGTATTGAATCCTGCGGTGCGGGTGGTTACGCTCTGGAACCATGAACCTAAAAGACGCCGGTGAATGCTGAATCCAGCCATGGTACCCCTGTATTCAGCAATATAGAAAGCCGCAAAACCGATCAGCAGCAGTACAGCACTGGTCACCAGCACCAATTTGGTATGCAGGCTGAGTTTCTTGACTTTTTCCTTGAAAAACAAATAGCGGTTCAGATCGATCAACACCGTGAATCCGATCCCGCCCAGCAGGATCAGCAGAGTGATGGTGAAATTGATCAGCACGCTATCTGCATAGTTGACCATGCTATTGGAATAGAGCGAAAAGCCGGCGTTACAAAAAGCCGAGACCGAATGGAAAACAGAGGTATAGAACGCTTGAATCGGTGTGTAGAGCTGGGAGAATTTGATGTAGAGCAGTAGTGCTCCCATGCTTTCGATGATGGCGGTAACGATCACGATGTTCTTCAGCAGGCGGAAGATATCGATCGTCTGGGTTCCCCCCACCATCTGGTGCATCACATTCTCCAGCTTGAGATTCAGCCTCTGCCCCAAGATCAGGGCAAAAGCCGTGGACACGGTCATGATCCCCAATCCCCCGATCTGGATCAGCATCAGGATAATCAACTGCCCCAAAAAGGAATAGTAGCTGCCCGTGTCCAGCACCACCAATCCGGTTACGCAGGTGGCGGACGTGGAGGTAAACAACGCATCCACGAAAGGCGTAACCTGATTCTGCACCGAAGAAGCAGGCAGCATCAGCAGCACAGTGCCGATCGAGATCACCAGAGCGAAACTGAGCATCAGGGTAACCGGAGGATTGCTGGTCAAAAGCTTATACAGCTTGCCCTCAAAGGCCCTGAAGATAATGAATTGCAGGATAAAATAGGTCTGCCGGATCAGCAGGAAGAAGATCACGAACTTCGCCTGATAGATCATCAGGACAGAGCCCAAGATCAGCATCGCCACATCAACGATGATGATGGTGCGATTGCCCTTTTCCTCGCTGATGAATGCCCGGTTCAGTATTGTAAGCAGCAGTAAAAGTATATTCGCCAAAGCTGTGAACTTCTCCACAGCACCATAGTTCAGAAAGTAGTCGATGATGGGTTCCAGGAACAATACCAGGAAGCTCCACAAGGCAAGCAGGTATGCCACTATTTCGATATGTTTCAGAGCTTTGCGATAGAGTTGGGGCATGAGGGTTCTCAGAACAGCCCGGTCACCTTGTTCCTGATCCGGGTGGCAACTGCTTCGATCGAGCCTCCGCCATCGATCAGGCAAAGCAGGTTGTGGGCGGCAAAGAAATCTTTCAGAGCCAGCGTTTTGGCATAGAATTCCTTCACCCGTTTGGCTATAGCTTCCGGGCGGTCATCGTCCCGGATCTTGAGTTCGGCACCGCAATCGTCACACACATTGTCCCTAAGCGGTTTGCTGCTGTTCAGGTTATAGTTCGCCCCGCAACCGGAGCATACCCGCCGGGCGGAAATCCTTGCGATGGCCTCCTCTTCACTGAGCTCCAGGAAGAAGACCTGCACCACCTTGTAGTTCTGCATCAGATGCTCCGCCTGCTTCAGGGTGCGGGGAAAGCCGTCAAATACGATTCCCTTCAGATCCTGGCGCAGGGAGCTGTAGATGATCTCAAACACCAGTTCATCCGGAACCAGTTCTCCCCGGCACATGATCTCATGCACCTGTTTGCCCAGATCAGTTTCCCGGGCAACCTGATCCCGGAACAGGTCTCCGATATTGATATGCTGAAAGTCCAGGAATTCGCTGAGAAGCTCCGCCTGGGTACCTTTTCCGCTTCCCTGGATTCCGAAAAACACAATGCAATGCATACTATCTACCTCAGTTTATCCCTTAAAATGGATATCCTGAATACTGTCAAGCATCTAATTTGCCTCCAGCACCACCATGGCCAGTGCATGATCCTTCTCATGAGCCAGGGAAAGGTGGATCCGATCGCAGCCCAGCGCCTCCAGCCGGGTCTTGGTGGCACCATGGATTTGCAGCAGCGGCTTGCCCAATTGGTCCATCCGAACTTCGATGTCCAGCCAGTTGATCACCCCATCCCAACCGGTTCCCAGAGCCTTCATCAATGCTTCCTTGGCGGCAAAACGGGCGGCATAGGACTGGGCTGGATTGGCTCGGGTACCACAATAACCGATCTCGGATTCTGTAAAGACCTTTTCAATGAAGCGGGGATTACTATCCAGCAGTCTCTGGATGCGGTGCACATCCACAATGTCGGTTCCGATACCGATGATCATCAAAAATCCCTTATGCCTTCCAGTTCCAGCAGATACTCCTTCACACCAAGCCCGCCACCGAATCCGGTCAGTTCACCCCTGGCTCCCACAACCCGGTGGCAGGGGATCACGATCGGCAGTTTGTTGCGTCCGGTGGCAGCTCCCACTGCCCGGCAGGCTTTGGGATTGCCGATCCGCTCAGCGATCTGTTGATAGGAGACTGTTTTGCCATAGGGGATCGCTGCGATCTGCCGCCAAACCGCTTGCTGGAATGCCGTCCCTGAAAGTTTGTAAGACAGATCGAACTTCTTTCTTCTCCCTTCAAAGTACTCATCCAGTTGATTTATAACCAATTGGACACTCGAAGAACAAGTCTGGCCAAGGGGAATCTGCTCCACAAAACTGATCTGTTCCAACCTGCCATCCACGACGATGATCTGCAACCTGATCAAACCGTGTTCATAATAACCGGTCTCGATCTCCTTCTGGGTTATAGTCTTACCTTTCATAGTGTTTTCTCAAATGGCAGAGCCCCTTCCCAGGCATCCGGGAAAGGGGCTCATTTTAGTGTTGATGCAACTATGCAGTGAATCTTCTGCGTTCCTTGATCCTGCCCGCCTTTCCTTTGGCGCTGCGCAGATAGAACAGCTTCGCTCTGCGCACCTGCCCATAGCGGACGATCTCCAGCTTATCGATATTCGGGGAATGGTGTGGGAATATCCTTTCCACTCCCACTCCGTTTGATATCTTACGCACTGTGAAGGATTTGGAAACACCCGAGCCTCTTTTCTGGATCACGATCCCTTGAAACACCTGGATGCGTTCTTTGTTTCCTTCTTTTATTTTATAATGGACCTTCACCGTATCGCCCACGCGAAATTCGGGAAAGTCGGTTCTGATTTGGTCTCTGCCAACTGTGTGCAGAATATCCATGGTTCCTCCCATATATAGTCTCGGAAGAAATGCGGTCCAGGACGATGGCTGCGGCGCTGCGGACGGATAAATGGTTGTAATCCCCTCCCCCGGATATGGGCTCGAGGATATGGTCCGCCAGATTGTGAACTTCATTACTTAATCCGTACCCGGTTCCGAACAGGATCAGAACCGGTTGCGGAGTTTGAGTCAGAGTCCGTAAATACCGGTGGGATATTTGTTTGGGTATGAAACGCGCAGTTGTCGTAATAATGATCGGACGCATTTTTTCCTGCGTTGTAATCTCTTCTATCAGGTCTGCGATCGTATCGCTTTGTCTCACAATACTCAGTGCCTGGCTGCGATGAGGGTTGTAGGCGATGAACTTGCTGTGCTGCCAAAAACTGATAATTCTATCCAGCAGTTGCTTCTGACCCGGTTCCGGATGCACGATATAATAGGCCTCGACGCCATAGCTGCAGGCTGCCCGAGCGATATCGTGGATGTCCGGATTGCTGATCGAGGTCAGGATCTGGGCTCCCTTTTTGTTCAGCACTGGAAAATGGACCAGCCCCAAGTAGATTTTACTCATCTTTCACCAAATCCGGACGCCGCGTGCGGGTGAGGCTGGCTGCCTGGGTTTCTGCCCACTGCCTGATCTTGCCATGGTTGCCCTGTTTCAGCACTGGCGGGACTTCCTGTTCCATCCAGATTTCTGGACGGGTGTAACAGGGAAAACCCAGGCCGGAATTCGCTCCGCTGAAGGAATCAGCTTCTGCTGAAGCTATGTCCGTCAGCACGCCTGGCAGGAGCCGCGCAATGCCATCCACAAAAGCCATGGCAGCGATCTCACCACCGGAAAGCACAAAGTCTCCCAGTGAAATCTCATCGCAAACCGCCAGATCCCTCAAGCGCTGGTCCAGTTCCTTGTAGTGGCCGCAGAGCAGGATCACGCGGGGCAGGCTGGCATAGTATTCCAAAATGGGCTGTTCCAGTTTCCGCCCCTGGGGGGTGAAATACACCACCGGAGCGTAACCTGTTTCCAGCAGATGCGTTATCGCATCATAGACCGGCTGCGGCTGGAGCACCATTCCGGCGAAACCGCCATAGGCATAATCATCCACCTGGTGATGTTTGCTGTGGCTGAAGCTGCGGAAATCGGTAAAGCTAACCCGGAGAGCTTGTTGGGCGATGGCGCGGGCCACCATGCTGGTCTGCAGCCAGCCGTCGAAGCAGCCCGGAAATAGGGTCAAAATGTCCACCTGCAACCTAGCTTTCTTCATCGTTGTCTGTCTCCCATTCCAACAGGCTGTCGGCATTGGACAGGATCACCACACCCGGATCGGGGATGATCTCCGCCACGAAATAGTCCACCCAGGGGATCATAATCTCCCTGCCGGCAGCATCTTGCACCACAAGCACATACTGGGCGTTGTTGTGGAAAAAATCCACTATCCTGCCGATCTCGCGCTCCCGGTAGATCACCTGGTAATCCAGAAGGCGGTCGGGACCGTCTTCCTCAGCCGGTTCGGCTGGGATCGCCACAATCACTTCCCGGTGCAATTTGCGTTCTTCGGCGATGCCATCCTCGGCAAAGCAAAGGCTTAGCTTGCGATCGCATATGTCTCTATCACTGATAGTTACAAAAAACACTCTATCGCTGTTAAAGATCAAATATAACTCATCGGTCTCCAGCAGCAAGCTGCGGTAACGTGGCTTCACCATCACCTGGAAGAAGCCGCGGTCGTCGCATCCGCCCAGTCTGCCGATCCCGATCAGATCGGTTGGTTCCATTTACTCGATGATCTCGAGTTCGGCTCGCTTCCCCTGTTTCGTGCTTACAGCGTTGATGATTGTGCGAATGGCACTTGCAGTGCGTCCGCGTTTACCGATCACTTTGCCGATGTCGCTTTTGGCAACACGCAGCTCATACAAGGTCACCTTGTCACCGGTGATCTCGGTCAGGTTCACTTCACTGGGGTCGTCCACCAAAGCCTTTACCATAAATTCAATCAGCTCTTTCATCGCTCACCTCTTCTTGGATAGATTCTGCTTCCGCTGGTTTTTCTATCTTCCGTTCATGCCAGATCTGCAGGACGCCAGCTTTGCGCAGCAGCGACCGGACGGTGTCGCTGGGTTGGGCTCCCACACCCAGCCAGTAGATGGCGCGTTCGGTTTCCACATTCAATTTGAACGGATGGGGTTTGGGGTCATACCAACCGATACATTCAATATATTTTCCATCGCGTTTGACGCGGGAATCAACTGCCACTATACGGTAAAAGGGTTGGTCGTTCGCTCCCATTCTTTTCAGTCTCAGCTTGACCATTGATTCTCCTTGCTGTTTCCATTGGGTTTTTCTTTAATGAATCACTATTTTTACAGCTGTGAATTCCGTCAAGGTATTTTTCTATCCTTATGTTACTTGTTGGTTTAACCATAGCTCTGCCCCACTCCGCCCTCATAGCCCAAAGCTGTGTAAAACCCCAACAAACCGGGAACAACAGCCTAAAACGGCTGATGACCCCGACCAGACCCGCACAAGTCCTGCCGATGGCATCCAGGGCGATGGCGGTCCGATGTTTCAGGGATCAGTTCAGCAGATAGTCGCTGAGGCTGACCGGTATTGACCCTTTATAGGAATAGGGTTTGGTGATCTTCAAGCCATATCCCTCGATAACCACATTCCCCTTCACCTCATAGCTGATCTCACCTTTGACGGCACCCTTGACCGCATTGACAATCGATTTCCAGTTGCTGACCTTGAACACCATGGAACCCTCGCGGGAATAGACCTTTTCGTCGAAACTGAGCGGTTCCAGCAGCTCTCCCTTGCCGGAATCCTTGTTATTGATATAGATTGAAGCGGGAAAGCCGCTTAGCTTGAACATCAGCCCATAGGGATTCATCAGCACAAAATCCATCCTGACCTGAGTTTCGGTGATCCCCAGCTTCTCCACATAGCTGCGTTTGAGCTTGAAGACATCCATGCCGTCGGCACTGAACCGCGGGATCAGGGATTTCAGCTGCTCCTTCAGGTCCAGCTCACGGGCTTCCTCGAACTCGAACTTTTTTCCGATGCCCCAAACCGAGCCGTTCCCCTTGCCCGAAACATAGAAATAGACCTTCTGGTCGGAATGGTTGATCATTTTCACAGTGGGACGCGTATCCAGCGACACCCTGAAATTCAGGGCATTTGATTTCTTTTTGGGGATCTCCACCGGGGCGGCCAGTTTGGCTTTGCCCACCATTTCCCGGTTCCGGTTCAGAAATTCCACATCCATCGTGTTCAGCTTCAGGGTGTAGGAATTGGGATTGGATATCGTGATGGCGACCTCCAGCTCGGTCTTGTCCGGATTCATGGTGATGAGCTTGAAATCGTGGACTTTTTCAACCGCTGGTTTCTTGAACAGGCATTTGCAGGAAGCAAGCGCCAAAACGCTGATCAGCAACAGCGACCAGGATAGTAATCTATTCATTTTAGACCTCTTTTGTAGGATTGGCGTCCACCATCCGGCGCAGCCACACTTCCAGTGCCAGGATGTTATACAGCATCTCCGCCTGGGAGTTGTCCCCCCGTAAATATCTGCGCCAGTGGGTATTGATGAGTGGCAGATTCCAGATGCCCCGCCGACGGAAAACCGCTGAGGCAAATATGGATTCCACCCAGTTCCGCAGTTCCCTCCGCAACCACACCTGGGTCAAGGGGGAACCAAAGATTGCCTTGTCCTTTCGTTCATAAATAGCCTTGGGAACAATGGGTTGCATCGCCTGGCGGTGGATCATTTTGCCCTGGGGTGGTTTGACTTTATAGCTGGAAGGAAGTGAAAAAGCCAGCTCCACCAGTTCATGATCGAGGAAGGGCACCCGGCTTTCGATGCCCGCCGCCATGGACATCCGGTCCTCATAATGCAGAAGTGTCTGCAATGAAGTGGTATAGATCATGTTATACAAGAAGGAAGACAGCCTGCCCGGGCGAAGATCAGCGATCTTGGAGAGAATTGCTCCCCTGCCTTCGGATCGGGCTTCGTGGATGAAATCAGTATTGAAGGGTTCGAAGCGTAACCGCAAGAATTCCAATTGGTAAAGTCTGGCTTCCGGTAGCAGGGCGGAAAGCAGGCTTTTCAGCAGAGCCGGGGCAGCTTCGGCTGGTTTCATGGATTTCAGGTAGGCGGGAAAGTCCTTTAAAAGATTGACCAGCTTCCCTTTACGGATCAGATCGGCCAAATAGCGGTATTGGGCATGTCTGTAACCGGCGGTGAGTTCATCGCTGCCCTGTCCATCCAGCAAAACCTTGATCCCCTTTCCCTGGGCCTGCCTCATCACTGCATATTGCGCTGCAAAACCAGAACCCACCGGTAGATCGTTGTAATGGGTGGCATCACTGAACCAGGATAATGCCTCCTCCGCAGAGGGGGAGCAGAGGTGTGAGATGGAATTGCTGGATTTTGCCACTTCGCCAATCCAGTGCCGTTCATCGAGAGCCGGAACCTCCGGAAACCAGGAAGAGAAGGTCTGCAGGGGCTTCTCTGCCAGATTGGCGGCTGCACACACGATCGCGGAGGAATCCAACCCACCGCTGAGGCAGGCTCCCACCTCGACATCGGAACGCATCTGCCAGTCAACCGCTCGTAAAAAGTGTTCCCGGTAGGTCTGGGCTGCGGTTTTAAAACTGCGCCGGCTGGTTTCGAAGGCAGCCGGATCCAGTTCATAGTAACATTCGATGCTGATGTTTCCTTTCGCTGCCAACAGGTTCGATCCCGCCGGCAGGGCTTTGATCTGCTGCCAGAAAGTTTCCCCATCATACACCAGCATGGCGTTGATCTTCATACTGCGCCAGATCATGGTGTGGTTCAGCTCTTTACCAATTGGTGTGAGAAGCAACTGCTTGAGCTCCGACCCGAAGTATAAAAAACCATCCTTGAGGGCATAGTAAAAGGGTTTCACGCCAAAGCGGTCCCGGGAGCAGAACAGCTTTCCCCGTTTCTCGTCCCAGAGCGCGAAGGCCCAGATGCCGTTGAAGCGCTCCAGGCAGGCTTCGCCCCAATGGTGATAGGATTTGAGGATGACCTCGGTATCGGAACTGCTGTGAAAGCTGTATCCCGCCTGCCTCAATTCGTTGCGCAGTTCGATGTGGTTGTAGATCTCGCCATTGAATACTATATGCAGCCCCAATTCGAAGTCGCTCATCGGTTGGTGTCCGCTTTCGCCCAAATCCAAGATCGCCAGACGCCGGAAACCAAAACCCAGAAAGGCTTCCACGCTATGATCGAGAGGAACGTAGCGCTGCCGGATGCTGGGCGTGGAATCGTGCTCGGAATAGGAATAGACCGCTCCCCTGGCTGCACACAGATAACCGGCATCGTCTGGACCGCGGTGCCTGACCACCTCGGTCATCTCTTGCAGCAGTTGGATGTCGATCTTCCTGTCCCGCTCCAGCGAGAAAATTCCTGCGATTCCACACATAACAGGAATTCAGGAATTTGAAGCGGAGTAAACGGTCAAGGAATTTATCGCATGCAGGGCTGACCAGGGCCAAACTTGACCGGAAACAGGGCAGGCAAGCTTCCCCTTGACGATAATCCCCTCTATGGCAAAATGCCCCCAGAATAAAGGAACTCACACATGCGCACAGGAAAGATCATCGCTATCGAATGCCGTTGCGGCAACTTGCTCTTTCGTTACTTCAAAGCGGGCAAGGGCAGATTGATCAAATGCCTGATCAGCAGGCTGACCGAGGACCATGTGGGTCTCAGCGGTGCCGCCACCTTTTCCCGTCCCCTCTGCCCCAAGTGCGGCCGGGAACTGGGCATCATCATGATGATCCATGGCGAGCCGGCGCTAAAACTGAATCAGGGGGCCATCCGGAGCATCCGGATCTGAGCCTGCCTGATATCACTGAATCACCTTTTCCACAAAGCGGGAATACATCAGTTTTGCCACAGCCAGGTATTTCAGCTTGAAGCGCAGCATATCGCCGGTCTTGTAATGATGAGGATTATCCCCCAGATCGTAAACTGTGAGATCGGAACTATTGCCGAAGAAAACCACATTTTCATCCTCCGGTAACAGATAGTCCGCATCCACATCCAGAATTCCGAAATCCACCACCGCTTTGAAACTGCTGGAGCGTTCTTCAGTTTGTTCTTCAAATTCCGGTGTGTGGCCTACCGCTCCTTCAGACCTGATCCCATCCGGTTGGCTGTCCTTGCGGTACAATTCCAGAATATTGGCATCAAAAGTGAAGGCATTCGTATTCAAGTCCAAAACCGGCTGATTGTTCAGCGGTGAAGTTCCCAGAAATGCCGCCTCACCGATGCGGAAGTGGTTGACCCCGATCGGGATCTTGCCTTTTTCCAGTAGAGGCAGGGTGATGGAACTGGCTCCGGAGACCAATTCCAGATTCTGCTTGAATTTGGCCTCAATAAGCTGTTCATAGAGAACCAGTTGGATCAGCTTGTCATAGGTGGGTTTGATGCCATACATACAACCCAGATTGGTGCCGATACCAATCACTTTCACGTTGGGAAACTTGAAAATCCTTTTGTAGAAGGGGATCAGCCCCTCACGTTTGATTCCTTCACGTAATTCACCCATTTCGATCATCACGATCACTTCATGTTGCTTGCCTTGTTTTGCCGCCGCGGCATCCAAAGCCTGAATGGTGGACATGGTGGTGTTGAAGGAAATGTCGGCATAACGCACGATCTGCATCGCATTTCTGCTGGTGGGAGGCTTGATGAACATGGTCCTCAGGGTGGGATCTATCTCCTTCACCACCTTCAGAGTCTTCCAATGCGAAGCTGCCACTGAATGGGTTCGGCGGATCGCCGGATCCAGCAACAGGCGAGAGAGCACTGTCTTGTCATTACCCAGAACCTTGACCACCAGTGACCATTGCCGGGCATTCTGCTCCATGAAGTTGCTGATTGTATTGATGTTTTCTATGATCCGGTCGCTGTGGATATTTAGTTGGGCCATCGTATCACTCCTTTCGCCAGCGCATCTCCGCATATTTGGAGGTAAATCCCAGCTTTTCATAGAGATGTTTGGCGGGATTGTCATATTCCACATGCAAGGCGATGTTGCCTTTGCTTTCAGCAAACACTTTTCTAAGCAATTGTTTGCCTATTCCCCTGCCCCGCATATTCTTATGCACTGCAATATAGACCAGTAAGTACTCTGGAACATACTCCTCCATGCCGGTCTTGTTCATGATCACCACTCCCACCAACTGCTTATCTTCATATGCCAATAGCAGATACCCACCCTTGCCCGCTTCCTCTGAAAAAGCATAGGCAATCGCTTTGCCGATGGCAGAAGGTTCATCCCTCCAGCGGTCCAGATGCTCATACAGAAATGCAACCACACCATCTACCGTTGTGCACCTCTCCAAATCTTCAATTTTACACACTTTCTCAATTTTGATCATCGCTTGCTCCTGGCTGGGAAAAGATCGTTGTCAATTCTAATTATTTTATTATCTGTCACAAGATTAACCCTTGTCAAGCTTTTTTTCCTTTTTATGCCCGGAATTGTGGGAAAGGATGTTCCTATGCGGACAGAGAACTTTCCGGTTGGTGCAAAATAATCCATCCTGCATTTCATATAAGTATCCCCAATGTTTTCTTTCCCACTACTACTGATTTCAGCCCCGGCAATGTTTATCCCTGCTCGCGGGGAATCACCTCCCCGCATTGAAATCACAACTATCGGAGTTTCCTGATTAGGGCACTCCAAAGAGTACTTTTATGAGGCGTTGCTTGGTCTCGTTGGATAGGATTCGCATGAAAGTCTGGGCTATCATAATGCTGGAGAACTCAGAAAGGGTGGAACAGTAGGAATCACGAACCAGCTCTGGAGTGGGACAAATCTTGTTTACAGATAGAATGGAACAATAATTGCGTCTGTCTGCGGGCAAGTCAAGATTTTGCCGAACTGTGTTAGTTGGGAGGAATGATGAGACACTTTTTACTGCTTTCGCTGCTGCTGCTGGCTGCTTGGACGCTGGCTGCTGAGATCACACCTTTCGTGGAGCTCGGAAACGGACATATCGCTGGAAAACTGGCCACTTACGCTACTGGGAACACCATCTGCATGGTTATCAATGACAATCCCGGCACCGATCCCGCCACGCCTTCCTGGATCAAGTTTCTGAAGAGCGTTGACGGTGGTGTAAACTGGGAAACCACACCTGTCACCCAGGTTAACAATTGCCTGACGCATCCCACGCTCTTCTACTCCCCGGGCGAGATCCTGATCGCCTATACCGATGGCTACAAACGCTTGCTGGCACGCTCCCTGGATGGAGGAAGCACATGGGTGACCGCTGATCAGGACATCACCCTGGATCTGGGGCGCAGCTTTGAAAACAGCCCTGTGGTGGAACACCGGAATGGAGAACTGAGGTTGTTTTCCCTTAACCTACCCTATCCGGAACATGCTCAAGACCAATTCGCCCATCCCGCCGATCAGGAGGAACTGCTGGCACCGCAATACTTCACCGCCATTGAAGAATCCGTCAACAGCACTCCCGTTTATTGGTATGGATTGCACGAACTGAACGGAGTGCTACGCTCGAATTCCGATATCTGGATCAAGCAGGCCGGCGGCGGCAACAACAACGGCTGGCCGCGCTTCAATGCTCCTGTGATCATTGGAGGAGAAGTGCAGAGCGCTTCCGGAGCCTACCCTGCGGACCAGGTCTTTGCCGGGGGCTTGATCGAAAATGCACCGTTCCTGGAGCAGGAACTTCCCGCCGGCCTGCGTGCCAACGCGGCTATGCTTGGCCCAATTGATTACGATCCTGACCACATCATGCTGGTGGAGGTGAACGGCTCCACCTTTACCGCCTGGCTGGGTCAGGTGCTCCCTCCGGTCATGGAATTTGCCGATGTCTATTCAGCCTATCCTCCTCCCAATCCGGACACCTTTCTGTTCACAAACAATTATGCCAAGCGGGACACGCTCTGGACTTTCCATTCCAATGGCACCTGCTCCCCCAATGGCATGTTCGTGAACTCCAGGCTGTGGATCAAAGGCAGCTTCTCCGGCCATCAGAACTGGCTGGCGGCAGACACCATTTCGGTGATTGGCGACATCCTGCTGAGCGGAACACCCGCCGGGACTTCACCGGAAACCAACACTACCGACTCCGTGAAGTTGATCTCCGAGAAAGGCATCGAGATCAAATATGGCTATTGTGATCCGGTGGATTCGCAGCGCTATCATCTCTGCAGGGCAGATACCGATCCCATTATGATCTATGCCGATTTCTACTGTCTGGGCCACAATCCTGCCAATCCACGCCAGGACGGTGTGTTCACCTTCGAATACCAGCATCCCCATCCTTCGGTGCCCGCCGTGGTCTATCAAGGCACCCTCTATGACAATATCGATCTGCATCGCAGGACATTTCCTCAAACCACCACCTCTCCCTGGCCACCCTTGATCGACTATCCCTGGTACAATCCCTTGTGGCCGGAACGCATTCCCTATCTCGAACGTGGCATCCTGCAGATTTGGGGCAGTGTCAATCAAAGCCGCCGTGGCTATCTGCATCGCAGCTACCTCGATTCGGAATGGCCCTCCAACGGCGTTTGGGACCAGACCCAGGATTTCTGCGGTGGCTCGAGCTCTCCCTCGGTTGTGAATCATCAGGATCCAGTGCTGGGCATCCAGTTGACCACGCAGAACTTTCCCGGCACCGCCGGCGGTGGTACCGGTTATAAACCGGATTACCGCTACAACCCAGCCTGCAGGCTCAGCGACGCCGGCAATGAGCAATTAGCCGACTGGACCCTTTGGAAACTGGGAATGCATATCCATACATGGCAGGATCCCGATCCCGAAGCCTATTACCTGAAACAGCACCTCAAGCGAACCCATTGCAAAGCCTTCGCCCGCAGCGGCAACCTGGCGCTATATGCCCAGAACGACAAACTGCTGCTGGCAGACAACGACGATGTATTCCAGATCGAGGACCTCAGCGACCTCACCCATGGCGACGGCGATATTCGCTCCCTGGCCCTGGGATTGGACGGCGCTGTCCTGCTGGGGCAGACTACCTACTCCTCCGGCAATTTCCAGCATCTGGTCAAAACGATGCAACCGCTGATGAACGACGACGTCACGGAGTATCTTTTCAACACTCCCTCCAGCCTGTTCGATGTGGCGATCACTCCAACGGGAGGGAAGCTGGTGGCGATGTATGAGGTAAGCGGAGTGGTCTTTCTATACCGGATCAGCGACGACGGCCAATTCAATCTGCTGGACGTCTGGCAGATGCCACAGGGGACTAACCTGCAATATAGCAGAATCTACCTGTTACCCTCCTCCAGTGATGAACTGGAGGTGCTGCTCTGGCAGAAGGATGCCGAATCTTCCGCTGGCTCAGTCTTTCATGCCCATGCCTCGTTTTCCACTCCCGTGGACGACCCCGCTCTGGTTCCGGTACCGGAACTCAAGCTAAGCGCCTTCCCCAATCCGGCTACCTCGCGGCTCTGGATCACCGTGCAGCCCCAGGCCAAGGCGGAGCACCAGATCGTGATCTTCAACCTCAAGGGCCAGAAGGTGCGCACCTTGACCACCAGCACAATTTCAAAGGAGAACCAAGTGGTCTTTGAGTGGAACGGCCGGGACGAGAACGGCCGCCCCGCCGGCAGCGGCATCTATCTCCTGCACCTGTATGTGAATGGCAGGGCGCTGCGCAGCAGGAAGATCTGCTGGCTGTAATTACCGGCAGGGTCATGGTCCAAGGAACCGCTGCGAGGAAATGGTGCCTCTATTTAACGCTGTGAAAACACTCGTTTTTCTTGTCCCGGCTGGACGCAGGCGGTTGACAAAGTCAGAAAAAACATTGAACACAGATGACAAGATGAAAGGATTAGTAAGATTATAAATATTAAAAATGAATAACTGACAACACATCCACACCATCTCGATTCCTCTGTCCCTCTGTTTTAGTAAAAAAAAGGCTGAAATGACTCAATAGCATCAAAACAGAGAACATCTACCCCCACTTAGATTTCATGAATTGCAATTGAATCCCTTTCCGTTATGAGACAGGACTTTGTCAACATCCTGAGCTCCGCATGAGCGAAACAACTTAGCCCAGGGTGGGAACCCTGGGGTAAAAAACATGTGGAAACACTAAGCCCTGGAAGGGCGACACCCCGACCCAAAACGTTGTTTGCCAAGCAGCTGTGTCGCCCCTCCGGGGCTGGAATGCCTTATCGTTCTCTGTCCTTGGGGTTCCGCTGCGCTCCACCCCAAGCTATTAAGTGTCGCGCTTCCAGCGCTCTGGTTGATGATCGAGTCAGAAAAGACATCGAACACAGATGACAGGATGACAGGATCAGCAGGATCAAAATCGTGAGAATGATGATCTAACAGCGCATTCACACCAATCTCTGTTCCTCAGTCCCTCTGTTTTAATAAAAAAGATCCAAAAT
>CAZVXK010000032.1:0-22893 GCA_964631665.1 uncultured Candidatus Cloacimonadota bacterium
ACCCATCAGGCAGGATGCCTGATCTTCCTCTGTCTCTCTGTCCCTCTGTTTTGAATAAAACCTGATCTGCATAGCTGGCGGACCCATCAGGCAGGATGCCTGATCTTCCTCTGTCTCTCTGTCCCTCTGTTTTAATAAAAATGGATAATTACCATCATCGCTCCCGTTAGCAATACGGAATCATTACGGAGTCATTACGGATTAACTCCGTAATGACTCCGTAATGATTCCGTATTGCTAACGGGAGCCATATCGGATCGAAAGAGGGAAAAAGACCAGCCCAAACAAAAAAAGCCACCCCGGAGGATGGCTTCATCTATGTTTACAAGAGAGGTGCGCACTCAGCGGAGTTCAATCACTAGGAATTTTTGTTTGCGGAAATGGTCAGGATCGGTGACTGTCAGCACATATTGGTTATCCAGTTTGTCCACTCGATAAGAAGCCGCCACATGGTTGGACAGGATGGCATAGCCTTTCTTGGAAGCGGGAAAGCTGATGGTTTGGGTATCCAGAAGGTTGAATTCGGTATATTTGGTGGCATCGATATTCTTGGTGACAGTGGAAACTTTACCTATACCCAGAATACCGCCCTTGCGGTCGATGATCTGGCGGTCTATGAGTTCTTTGCGGGTGCCAACGGCATAGTAGAGCCGGTTGCTTTCCAGATTCTGGTTTTCGATGATGGTTTGTTTTTCACGGATTTGAGCCTCGCGGCGGGCGATCTCTGCCTGGGAAAGCTGACGTTCAGAATCAAGGGTGGAGGACATCGTGCTGAGACGGCTTTCCAATTCGTCCACGATGCGCTCTTTATCGGCCACGGAGGACTTGAGGTCGTTCAGGACTTTCTGGATGCTGGAAAGCTGGCCTCTGCTGTTGGCAAGCTGACCTTCCAGCTCGGCGATGCGTTTCTTGTCGGCTTCGATCTGGTTGCGCATGTTTCCGATGCGGTTTACCAAGTTGGCCCGGATTTCCTCTGGTGTGCCGGCAGGCATTTCGCCGTCGGCACCGATGCTTCCGGCAAGGTCTCGGTCAATGGCTTCCAAACTGCTCTGAATCTCACTGATGGTGGCAGTGGACGTATCATATAGTTTTTGCAGATCTGCATTGCTTTGCCGCAGACCTTTGGCTTTGCTGGCGGCTCCCGACCACATTATGCCAAAAATAATGGCAAGGATCGCCAATATCACCGCAATGATCCATGAAGTAGCTTTCATACTTGACTCCTCTCTTAGATTAAATATCTTGACGCCAATTATTATAACCCATTTTGGTGTCAAGACAAAAAAAAGAAAATTGAAATGAAATACTCTCTCTTAAGCTTATGGACGAAGGAAAGCCAAGCCACCCGGCTGAAGGTGGACAGTGTCTTGATGTCTGAAACAGGCATCCGCTGCGTTTTCAAGGACAAACAGGTGCTGTTGCTTTATTGCAACAGGGAGGATAGCCTCCCCTTGTGGACAAAGGATTCTCCTCCCCTGATCAAAGAGGAAGCGGTGTGGAAACAACTCTCCAATGCGGAATTGGAACTGATCCGGATCGCAGACTCAGACCGGATCATCTATTTCCACTTCTTTGCAACCGATATCTATCAGCAACAGAGTCGCTTTGTCCTGATCGCTGAATTCACACCTCCCCAGCCCAACCTGATCCTGGCCAAGAAAAGCGGTGATGAACTGGTGATCTGGGACGCCTGGAAGAAATATGGCTATGCAGACAACCCCCAACGCCAGATCTTGCCCAAGCTGGCCTACCAGCCACCGGTTACCGGATTCAAACCAATCAAAGAGGATGTGCGGCTACCCCTCATCGTGAAACCGCTTTCCGGCGGTAAGGAGATAAGCTGCCCCAGTGTGAACGATTATTTCATCCACTGGCTTGAAGAGGTGTTGCTGCCCCGGCAACGCCTGGCAAGCCAGAAAGCTCAATTGGGGCAATGGAAAAAAGAACTGGCGAAAGCCCAGAACAAGCTTGCCAAACAACAGCAGGAACTGCAGGATGCCGAACAGGCGGAGCATTGGAAAGTGTGCGCCGAAACCCTGAAACACAACCTGCAGATGATTTCCAAGGGACAGGCGTTTTTGGAGGCGGTGAACTATTTCGATCCTTCGCTTTCCCTGATCAGCATTCCACTGCAGGCAGATAAGACCCCAAAGCAAAACCTGCAATACTATGTGAAAAAATACCAGAAAGCCAAACGGGGGAGGGAGATCATCGCCCAAAACATTGCCGCCAGCACAGAGGCGGTCAGCGATCTGGAGGATATTGTGAAGCGGGTTGCAGCCGGAGAGGACATCCCCTTCCGGACTGGGGGTGGCAAAAACCTCCGCGGGAAGGAACCGCTGCCGGCGGATAAGCTGCTCAGACTGAGGATCAGCGATGATTTTGAGGTCGTGATCGGACGCAAAGCCAAAGAGAATGATTATCTGACCACCCAGCTTGCCCGGCCTCACGACTGGTGGTTCCACACCCGCATCTACCATGGCGGGCATGTGCTGCTGCGCTGCCTGACCAAAAAGGAACCGGGGGAACGGCTCACCGAATTGTGTGGCAGCCTGGCAGCCTGGTATAGCCGGGCAAAATTCTCCGCCAATGTGCCGGTCGATTACACCCAGATCCGCTATGTGCGCAAACCCCGCCGCAGCCCGAGCGGATACGTAACCTATACCAACCACCAAACCATGTTCGCCCAGCCCCGGGATCTGAGGTCGGTGCGGCAGGAATTGAAGCTGTGAAAGCCAGGGTGAAGACCCCGGCCGTTTTGGCCCGGATAATGGAATATGGCGATACCAGCCTGATCCTGAAAGTGTTTTCCAGGGATTATGGATACATCTCACTCATCGCCAAAGGCATCCGGAAAAAGCAGGATTCCAGCCTGCTGAGCCCGCTCAACGAATATGAATTCACCATGTATGAACCACAGGAGCAGGGACTGTTTTTACTCAGCGAATTCAGCCTGCTGGCCGAATGTGGCTTGGCAGCCAATCCGCAGCTCTGGGCAGCAGCCCAATGCGCTTTGGAACTGCTTTCCCAGTTGCTTATCGCTTCTGATGAGAATCCTGCGTATTATCAGCTCTTGACACGCTATCTGGAATTTCTGGACCGGTCGAAGATCGATCCGGCAATGCTCTGGTGGCGCTTCCTGCTGAGGGTGATGAAGCTGATGGGTACCCCTTTGGACACAAAAACCTGCTCGCTCTGCCAGGCATCAACACAGCCTGTTTCCGCCTGGCGCAAGGGCTCGGCTGAGTTGGTATGTGTTCAATGCCTGGATCCCCTTCAGAAAAGCGACGCCCTGGAACTCCTCTCACCGCAGAGTTCCCTCCTCTTGAATAAACTGGATCAGTTGTATGAGACCGAAACCATCAAACCCACCCGCCACAGCTTGCATCAGCTCAACCAGCTCTTCGCCGCCTATTATCAATCCCATTATAACAAAACGCTCAAGCTGAAAAGCCTAGGCGTTTTGGAGCAGTTTTACGGCCCGGAGCCGGATCAGAATGGTTCGAACTGATTGATCCGCCAGTAGTATTCCTCGGCGTCCTTCTGGATCTTCAGCAGGTCTTCATAGTGCTTCATTTCCCATTTCTCCAGGATACCATAAAAGGACTTCAGGGTCAGGTTGTCCGTTTCCCCGCATTGGCGGTAATGTTCGATGGCGTCCTTTTCCAGCAGCAGGGCGGTGGAAATGGCGGAGAACAGGAATTGGTCCTCCCCGATCCGCTTCAAAAAGGCATCCGAGATGATAGGATTCATCGGATTCTGGGCATTCAATTCCCGGCTGAGATCACTGGGCTGGAGATCGTTCGAGATCTCCTGATAGTATTGCAGCAAATAGTTGTAATGGGCGCGCTCCTCTTCCCGGCGGCTGTGAAAGAATTCCTTCACCTCCGGATCCTTGGCATGCTCGGCAGCGCTTTGGTATAGGGTGACGCTGTCCATCTCGCCTTGCATGGCTTTCTTGATGGAACGGAGCAGATCTTCCTTGAGTGCCATTGTTTCCTCGCTTGATGATTATTCTACACATAGTATAATCCCGATCGGGAGTTGGGCAGGAATTATTTTCTCCGGATCGGTTCAGCGATTTTCTCTTGTCAAAAACTGCGCTCCGGTTTGAGTGGTGTAAATCTTATAAATATACGATTATAAGGGAGATAAATTGCATCCCAAGCTGAAAACCGGCCTGATCCTGATCCTGCTGCTACTCGTAACACCGCTGCTCTTCGGCAGTTCCATGGGCGAAAAAACCGCCACCTGGCTGGCGGGGTATGGACTGAGTCCATTGATTATTGTGCTGATCATCTCCATGCTGCCCTTAGTGGAATTGCGCGGTGCCATACCAGTGGCGATCGCCTTTTTCGGGATGCCCTGGCAGGAGGCAGTGCTGATCTCTGTGATCGGGAATATGCTCCCCATTCCGCTGATTCTGCTCTTTATGGACTGGTTTTTCAGCCTGGTCTCGCGCTTCCATTGGGGAAAAAGATTCACCCATTGGCTGTTCAGACGCACCCGGCGCAAAGGGAAGGTGATCGAACGCTATGAAGCGGTTGGGCTCACCATCTTTGTGGGCATTCCCCTGCCCGGAACTGGTGCCTGGACCGGCTCGTTCGCTGCCAACATCTTTGGCATCGCCTTCTGGAAATCCCTGCTTTATATCTTCGTGGGTGTTCTGTTGGCGGCAGGGATCGTGACCACCTTGACTCTTTTGGGAAAGCTGGCGGTGGGATAAGCGATGGATCAGACGCCCAGAATATATACGATCTTCTGGCTGGTGGGTGAAAACTCCGGCGACCTCCATGCCAGCTTGGTGATGCGCGCCCTCAACCAAGGGATCCCCCATGTGAGGCATGTAGGCATCGGGGGCAGCCGCATGCAGGCAGAGGGGCTCCGGCTGCTCTTTCCCTTCGCCCGCTTCAATGTGATGGGTTTCGTGGAGGTGGTGAAGCATCTGGGATTCTTCCTGAAGGTGGAAAAACGCATCCGCCGTCTGTTTGAAGAGGAGAAGCCCGATCTGGCGATCCTGGTGGATTATCCGGGCTTGAACCTCAGAATAGCATCAATCGCCGATGAGAACAGGGTCGATGTTCTGTATTTCATCTGTCCGCAATTCTGGGCCTGGAAACATGAACGGGTGCACAAATTGCGTGCCAATGTGCGCCAGGTGGCTTGCATTCTGCCCTTTGAGCAGGAACTGCTGGAGATCCACAACGTCCCCGCCACCTATGTGGGGCATCCCATCGCCGAGGAAGTGTGCTATGAGCTGGATCGCAACCAATTCTCGCTGTTTTACCGGATCGATCCCGCCAAACGCTGGATCGGTTTCCTGCCCGGCAGCCGCGATGTGGAGATCAGGCGGATGCTGCCGGTGTTTCTGAAAGCAGCGCAACTCTTTGACCAGAACCGTTTTGAATTCCTCTTTTCCAAAGCCCGCACCGTTTCACACAAACTCTATCTTAACCTGGTGGAAAATTCCGGGCTGAAGAACCTGCATATTATAGATGGACACCGCTATGAGATGATGAAATACTGCGACTTCATGATCAGCACCTCCGGCACGGCAACATTGGAAACCGCCTATGTGGGCACTCCACTGCTCATCGGATATAAAGCATCCCCCCTCTCCTACCTGATCGGCAGATATTTTGTCAGGATTAAACGCATCGGCTTGCCCAACATCGTTCTGGATCAGGATCTCCTTCCCGAGATGGTGCAAAAGGACGTGAATCCGGAAAACATCCACCGACGGGCGATGGAATTTCTGGATAACCCGGAACTGACAGTGGCGGTTAAACAGGAACTGGCAAAACTCAGACATCTTTTAGGTGATAAACAGACCAGCCTCCAAATGCTTTCCATTGTCCGTAAGATGCTCAAGATCGATGAATAATCTTCTGTTCTGGCTGGAGGGGAAGGTTGGCGCCTGGCTGCTCAAACAACTGAAAAAGACCGTGAAATTCAGGGTGGAGGGGCAGCCCGCAGACGACTTCCGCTGCATGTATATGTTCTGGCACCGCAATCTGTTGTTGCTAACGCTGCAACGGATGAATTCCGGTGTGGCAGTTTTGGTGTCCTCCTCCAAAGATGGGGAGCTGATCGCCAGGCCGATCGCCGAATTGGGCTATCTGCCGGTGCGGGGATCGAGTTCCCGCCAGGGTTCCAAAGCCTTGAAGGAGATGATCCGGCTCAGCCGTGAATGTTCCCTTGCCATCACTCCGGATGGACCCAAAGGCCCCAGCCGCAGTATCCATCCGGGTATCTTTCAGCTTGCTTTCATGGGCCGGATTCCCATCATCCCTACGGTTGCCGAATGCGACAAAGAATGGGTGTTCAATTCCTGGGACCGTTTCAGGTTGCCCAAGCCCTGGTCGCACATCCATATCATCTATGGAGAGCCTTTTTATGTAGAGGACAAAGCAGATTTTACCGCAGCCGAAGAAAGGCTGCAACAGATAATGAAAGAGCTGGAAGAAAAGCTGGCTGAATCTAAGTGAGGATATCGTAGATGATCCTGCCCAGCAGCAAGAGCAGGGCAAAGATGAAGATATGTTTGATCAGTTTGTTGCCTTTCAGGATCACCAGCCTGGAGCCGATGATATTCCCCGTGATACCACAGATGGCACCGGGAATGGCGATGGGATAATACACCTTGCCGGCAGCAGCGAAGGTGATGAGGGCAGCCACATTAGATGCCAGATTCACCACCTTGGTATTGCCGTTTGCCACCACGAAATCATAGTGCAGGAGCACCGTGTAGATGATGATCAAAAAGGTGCCGGTGCCCGGGCCGAAGAAACCATCATAGAAGCCGATCACCAGTCCTGCCGCCGCTCCCAGGCTGAGCCGGTAACCCAGCCTCAGCAGATGGGAATGGTTGTGATAGCCCATCTTGCGGTTGGATAGGGAGATCACAGCAACCACAGGGATCAGTACCAGCAGGATATAGCGTAAGAAATCTGCCGGAAGGAGCAGCACAGTTCTGGTGCCCAACCAGGAACCCAAAAGGGCAAAGACGGCACTGGTGATCGCCACCGGAAGGTCAATGAGCTTCGCCCGGAAATAGTTGGCAGTGGAAAAAACCGTGCCAAAGCAGGAGGAGAACTTATTGGTGCCAAAGGCGTAATGAGGAGGCAAGCCAGCCCCCACATAGGCGGGAAGTGAGATCAGACCACCACCGCCAGCAATGGAGTCGATCAGCCCGGCCAGGAAGATGAAAGGCAGGACAATCACATAGTCCAGTGTGGTGAGGGCGATCAGGTCATTCATTCTGTCACTTCTTCTGATGTATATCCATGTTGTGTATCTTCACTATAGCTCAGCCTTGAATTCCAGCTTCAGTTGATGCCTGGCATCCTGTCCGGGATAAGAATTTCCGCTGTATTCCAGGCTTGCGGAGCTAAAGTTGTTCAACCTGTAGATGGCGGACAGGTTCCAGTTGAGCAACCAGCCTGCCCTTTTCTCGGGCAGAAAGCTCAGGAATCCGCTCCCCTCTCGGTTGTTATGTTGGACCCCAATGCTGGCGGCAGCGCGTCCCTGGCGGTTCCAGGTGCCGCGGAGGCCAGGTTTGGCGCCCAGGCTGGTCAGCTTGTAATCATCGCTGCTTTGCTGGCTTTTTCCCTCTTCCCGGGCAGCGGTCAGGTCCAGAGTGAAGATACTGAAAGTGGAAAGATTCCGTTGCAGCAGAAGCAGCAGTGACTGGCGAACGATGTCGCTTTGGTAGCGGCTGTCGGAATCGCTGTCATGCTCATATTTGAGGCTGTAGTTGTTGCCCTGGAACTGTTTCAGATCCAGACCAACGCTCTTCAGCACGCCATAGGTGCGGGATTGGCTCTGATAGCGGTTGTCCAGGCTGCGGTCAAGTTCCAAACCCAGATTGGCGGTGATGCGGTTGGTCATCAGATCCAGCCACAGCCTTTGGGTCAGCAGCTGCTTGCCGAAGATGGTGTCCTCATTATAAACCGAGCCGGGATAGAAGACATAGCGTTTCCAGTCGTCGGATTGGGTGGTCTGCTCGGTTGCCTGAACCATGACATCCCCGTGCAAGCGCCTGAGTGAAGGCACCACCAGCCCCGGCTTCAGATACAGGCTCAGTTGGGCATTGATCTCGGAGCTGAGTTTGCCAGTGTCGCTTACGATATACACATAGTCATAATCCCCCTCCGGAGTGTAGACCCCGGTGCTATCATAGAGCCCCAATCCGCTTCCGACGTATTCCAGCTCCTTGATCCTGGGATAGAATTCCGTCTGGTTCAGCACATAGTTGCCATTGAAGATAACTGACTGTTTCAGCAGATAATGGTTGTTGCGCAGATTGATCAGGTCATAATTGGTGAGCGGATTTTCCTCGCCAGGCCGTTCCACCCGGCGATGGGTGAAATCCAGGCTGACATTGTGGTTGAGGGTGGAAGTAGTATGCTTCAGGGCATAGGTTTGTGAATTGGAAAGCTGCTGCCAGCCATCGGTCTGTAGTTCGCTGCGGTCAAAACTGAAGCTGAGGTCGGAATAGCTCACCCGCTGGTTTCCGATCCCCAAGCTGGGATTAACCTTGTAATAGCGGTTTCCCGGATTCATCAGATCAGGCTGCTCATACTCCAGGGTGTTGTAATTGAGCTGCAGCCTGGCTTTCAGCCAATTTCGGTCCCAGTTGCCGCCGATCTCATGATATTGCATCAGACCATCCGACCGCAGCGTATCACTGAAATCAAGCGCCGCCAGGGTTGATCGCAGATTCAAAGCGGGAAGCACGCCATAGGCAGCGGAACGGGAAAGGAACCGCACTGCCCGTTGGCGATACAGCCCTGCGATCTTTTTATAGCGCAGCATCAGTTCCGGTTGCCAGCTTGTCCACACCCGTGTTCCCAGGTTGAGGCTGAGCTGATTTTGCTCCAGGGAATCGGCGCTGGCGATGGCGGCAAAGTCATATTCCGCTTGGGGATCATAGTATTGGGAGAAAAGATAGCTATCCGAAAAGCGCTGTTCATAGTCAAGCTGCACCCAGCTCTGCTGAGGATCCGACGAGCTTTGCAGACGCGTGTGGGCGTGCAGGATGCCGCTGCGGTTGTCGGCATCGTCCAGGGAGGAAAGAGTATTTCTGTCGTTGGCGGTGTAGATCCCTTCCACTCCCATCATCAAATTTTCTCCGCTCCAGGCCAGCCCCAGATCGAAGTTGCTGCGTTTCACCGGAGCCACCAAACGCTTGGCGGGTATCCAGGCTCCCAATCCCGGTCCCAGGTAGCGGTATTTTCCGCTGGAATACTGCTCATAATCGCCATTTCCGGAGCCGACAAAGCTGAAGTAGATGATGTAGTTGGCCGAGCTATCCTGATCGGCATATTCATAGTATTCGATCCCTGTGTCGCTTAACCGCCTCAGGTAGGAGCCCGTACCCGGTTCCACCTCCACGATGCCATTTCCCCAAACTTCGCTGTCTCCGGCAAGGCGCAGGGAATCGAGGTCGGAAGCGCTGAATTCATAGAGCAGCGGATTGTTCTTGGCATCCGCCTGGTGGATGAAATGGTGCGACAGGCTGAGCTGGGGCAGGATCTGCAGCCGGGAGGAATTGAAATAGGTGCTCTGTTTGTAATACTCGTCTGAATATTGATAATAGGCATTCACGGAATTGCTGGAGACCACCAGGGTGCGGAACATCACCGAGCCTTCCGAATAGTCTATATAGTAATCCAGGCCGCGTTCCAGCAGCCTGCCATCCAGATAGATCTGTTCGCTGCCGGCAATGATCAGATGGGTGGTCTGGTAAGGCGTGGCGCTCAGGAAGTAGGGACCCTGCTTGCCATCGATGATGGTGAGGACGGAAAAGGCCCTCTTGCCTCCGGAAGCCGAGAATCCCGCCTGGGCGAAATGGCGGTCCCGATACCAGGCGTTGATCCCTTCAAAAGTTGTGGAATAGTCGATATAGCGCGTGTCGTCGAATTTCCAGCTCAGGTCGCCCATGGCGATCTCATACTGCCTGCCAAACACACGGATGAACACCTGATCGAGGCTGCTCAACTCCTTGGAATCCCCTTCCGGAGTCAGTTTGGATTGGCTGTCCGAAAGTTGGGCGCTGATGTTCACATTTTGCGCCAATTCGCCACTCAGGTTCACATACAGGGATTGTTTGAGATCGAAGGCGTCATCATCGGAAAAGGTGATGGCAAAGGTCTTGGAGCCATTGATCAGCAGTTTGGCGTCCTCGCTCCACCATGGCGTCCGGGTGCGTTTCAATGAGGAAAACAGGCTGTCCGAAGGTTCCCTCACTTGATAGCGGAACAGCGGATCGCGCAGCTCCGGCGGCACCAGGATATATTCGATGTATAGATAATCCGTTGGGGGAATGGAAAGCAGATGCAGCTTCCCCGTCCGGTAATCGAGCTGATAATCCACTCCTCTGGTCAGGGACAGGCTGTCTGCCTGAACCGTCTCGGAACCAACAATGATGGGATGGGCTCCCAGTTGGTAGCTCTCCTGCTCCGCCCTCAGTTCCAGATGCTGGCTGTGAAAGAGATTTTGGGCAGAAAGCCGTGTAGATACCATCCAACCCAGCACCCCAAGCAATAGAACAGGATATAAGCCACGCACACTCTATACTTTATGGATCACGTAGGTAACCACTCCCCACACAAAGAATTCCAGCTCCTGATCCACGCAAATCCTGGGATAGTCATCATTTTCCGAACACAGCCAGTATTTGTCGTTCTCGATCCGCAGCCGCTTCACCGTTAGCTCGCCGTCATAGACCGCCACGATGATGCGGTTGTGCTTGGCGTCCAGGGAGCGGTCAACGACGAGGATATCGTCCGGAAAAATGCCCGCGCCCACCATGGACATACCATCCACGCGCAGAAAGAAGGTGGAGGCCGGATGCGGGATCAGATGTTCGTTCAGATCCAGCGTCCCTTCGATGTAATCCTGCGCCGGGGAGGGAAATCCTGCCGGAACGCGGGGTCCCACCAGGGGACGCTTCAGCTTCGTTTCGGCCTTGAATCCATAGATCGCTTTGATGGAGCCATCGCTGTTCAGCTTTTTCTTTGCCACGCAATCACCTCAAACAGAACAGTCAACCGCGCTTACACACGGTTGACTGCAGATACTTTTGGCCAAAGTTTATTTGATTGCCTTGAGCAGACTTTGGGCGTTGGCACCATACACGGGATCGTTTTGAATCCGGGTGAGGTCAGCCCTGGCTTCCGCATTGCGTTTCAGCCGGTAGTAGGAATCCCCGCGCAGCAGGAAGGCGGCGGTTTTGCTGGCATCCAGATTGATCACCTGGGTAGCATAGGTGATCACCTTGTTATAATTCTTGGCTTGATAATAGTGATTGGCCAGCACCAGAGCCACATCGGCATTGGGATCCACTTCCACGGATTTCTCCAGATGTTCGATCCGTTTGGCAGTGTTCTTCAGCTTGTCGAAGTTATCCGCCATCACCCGATAGATGGTTCCCAAGCTGGCCGCTTCCGGTTTTGTGGCGACATATTGCTCCAAGATCTGGTTCGATTTGGCAAAATCTCCGGTGGCACGGTAAAAATCCGCCACTTTGGTGAAGACCGCTGAGGATTTCTCCAGTTCCAGCGCCTTCTCATAATAAAGCGCGGCATTGGTGTTGTCTCCATTCTCACGATAGCGGTCGGCCAGGATCAGATAGGCGCGGTAGTCGTTGGAGACCTGCGCGTAATCCTTCAAAACCTGCATGGCACGGGCTTCGTCCTTGATATTATCCTTCAGGATGCTATACTTGA
Organism: uncultured Candidatus Cloacimonadota bacterium; assembly: GCA_964631665.1. Taxonomy (GTDB): domain Bacteria; phylum Cloacimonadota; class Cloacimonadia; order Cloacimonadales; family Cloacimonadaceae; genus Syntrophosphaera. The sequence goes on from CAZVXK010000032.1 coordinate 11,733, forward strand.
TATTGAGGATATCCTCGTTGCCGGGTTCATATTCCAACACCCTGTCGTAGAAGACCAACGACCGTTCATACTGGCCTGCGTTCTGGGCGGTGAGCGCCATATTGCGATAGAGCACTCCAATGCTGGCATCGCGTTCTGCTTTGTCGATCGTGAGCGGAACCAGCCCCTGATAGATGGCCAGCGCTTTTTCATAATCGGCCAGGGCGTCTTCAAACATGCTGAATTGGGCATTCTCGAAAGCCATGTCCATATAGGTCTTGGCGATGTTGAGCTGCATGCGCTCGATGTTGACATCCACCGAATCGGCTTCACTGGCTGTGGGCTGGGCTTCCAGAAACAGCTCCTGCGCGCTTGTAAAGGCAGCCAAGGCTTCCTGGAGATCTTCATCCTGATAGGCCCGGGCACCCTGGGCTGCGGCTTCGTGGGCCAAGGCCAGCGGATTGGGGGGTGGCTCTACTATCGGGATTTCCTTGTTTTTCCCGCAACCTGATGCCACCAGGATCAGCAGCAGGATGGCAACGGGCAAATATCTCATCATTTTCATCGTTTCCTCCAGTGTTTTCTTTGCGAAAATCCATATCTGCAACAGCCCGATTTTGTCAATTGAAAAAAGGATAATGCCTGTTTGAAGAAGAATTTTCACAGATTTGTAGATATTTTTCACCACCGGCTTGTGTGTTGAATATCAGCATGTTACGGTTCTCAAACCGCCTAAGTTACGCCTTTGGACACCCTTAACCCTGATAAATCCGAAATTTTTTTGTTGACAGATTCTCCCCATTACGATTTATATTGATCCGATAGTTCTCTACACTCTTTACAAGACTACGAAGGAGGTAAAATGAGCAGAGACGAATTGATCAAAAAGATGGCCACTGCTGCCGGAATTTCACAGAAAGCAGCCGGTCTCGCCCTCGCTGCCATGCTGCAAAGCATCATGGCCGCATGCAAAAAGGACAAGGTATCATTGGTGGGTTTTGGATCCTTCAAACGCGTTCTTCGCAAAGCACGCAATGGAATCAATCCCAAAACCAAGAAACCGATCAAGATTCCAGCTCGCTACGTTCCTGTCTTCAAAGCCGGGAAAAAATTCAAAGAAGCTGTGAAGAAGTAAACACCGAATTGACATCCTATGAAGGCGGAAGCTGCTTCCGCCTTCTTTTTTTCCCCTGCTCCAGGCTCTTTTTTCCTATGATCAATTTTCTTTATCCCCTATCCGCTCCCGTTAGCAATACGGAATCATTACGGAGTCATTACGGATTAACTCCGTAATGACTCCGTAATGATTCCGTATTGCTAACGAGAGCCAAGTCATGAGAAAAGTGCCTGGATGTGCCATTAAAAACAATTATTAGGGCAACGAAACAGGATAGCCAAAGCAGTGCAACACATCGATTTCACCTGATGCAAAGATTGAAACATTGTGTGTGGATTTGGCTGTAGAATACTTTGTTATCTCTTCTCTGCCTTCTCTACTCCTCTGTGGTGAAAAATCCTTTGTTTTATCTTTGTGTAACTCCACAAACTCCTATGCAGGATACTCATTCACAGAACATAATTGTTCCTCCGAACCAGAAAGGGTGGGGAACTGCTCTTCCCCACCCTCAGCGGTTTGTATAAATCAGGTTGGTTGCCCGATATCGGATCACTTGAAACAGATTATTCTCGGAGAACCTGTCCAAAGGTGCTGTTCATCCGGAATCGGTTCAGTGCTGGGCTCCGATCTCGATGCCGCGCTTGATGGCGGCAAGGTTTTTCTCCAGCAGATCAGGGTTTTTGGCTTTGAGGAAGGAAGTGAGGTCATCTTCGATGGTGTCATATCTGATGAGCCCGGTCTTGCCGATCACGATCCCGATGGCGAGCATATTGAGCACTATGGTGCTGCCGATTTCGATGGCAATATCGCTCATGGGCGAGGCCACAATGTCCACATCATCGCGTTTGCAGCCGTGGGGGCACATGCTGGTGTTGATGATCACCACTCCGCCTTTGCGGACGGTGGGGCCAAATTTATCCAGCGATGGCTGATTGAGCGCCACCAAGACATCGGGGTAGGAAACGATGGGGGAGGCAATGGGTTCGTCGGCGACCACGGTGGCCACATTTGCGGTTCCACCTCGCATTTCGGGACCATAGGACGGAAGCCAGGAAACATCTTTCCCTTCCTTCATGGCTGCCTGGGCGATAAATTTGCCGATCGTGAGCACACCTTGTCCGCCAAATCCGGCGCAGATCATCTCGGTCTTCATGATTCCACCCCCTCACCCTTGTCGCGGAAACAGCCCGGTTTATAGAAGGGCAGCATGTTTTCCCGGGCCCAGTCGCGGGCCAGGTCTGGTTTCATGCCCCAGTTTGTGGGACAGGTGCTGATGAATTCCACAAAGGTGAATCCGCGGTTTTCCTTGTTATACTTGATCGCCTTGCCCACCGCTTTCTTGGCTTTGATGATCTCCGCCGGGCTGAGCAGCGAAACGCGTTCGATGTAGTAGGGCGCCACCAGTGTGTTCAACAGCTCGCAGACACGGATCGGATAGCCGATGTCCTCCACTTTGCGGCCATAGGGGCTGGTGGTGGTTTTCATCTCAGGCAGCGTTGTGGGTGCCATCTGTCCGCCGGTCATGCCATAGATGGCGTTGTTGACGAAGAAGACGGAGATCTTTTCACCCCGGTTGGCGGCATGGACGATCTCAGCAGTGCCGATCGCGGCAAGGTCGCCATCGCCCTGATAGGTGAAAACATGCATTTCAGGACGGGCACGTTTCATGCCTGTGGCAACCGCTGGAGCGCGGCCATGGGCAGCCTCGGCCATATCGAAATTGAAGAACTTATAGGCAAAAACAGAGCAGCCAACCGGAGCGACTCCAGCCATAAGATTGATCAAACCATGTTCTTCCACCGCTTCGGCAATGAGGCGGTGCGCCACGCCGTGCATGCAGCCGGGACAATAGTGGAATGGGGTGGCGGTGAGGGTTTCAGGTCTTTTTGCGATAACTTCCATGGGTTCCTCCTTAGAAACAAGCTTCCAGCTTGGCTTTGATCTCGGCTGGCGTGAAAACGATCCCGCCCACTTTGCCCCAGAATTTCACCGGTGCCTTGCCGCAAACGGCGATCTTCACATCATCCAGCATCTGGCCTGTGTTGAGCTCGAACACATAAACCTGCTTCACTTTCGGCCCGATGGCCTTGGCCACTGCCTCATAGGGATAGGGCCAGCAGGTGATGGGACGGATCATGCCAATGCTTTTCCCTTCTGCCTTGAGCTCGGTGATGGCGGATTTTACGATGCGGGAGGCGGTTCCCCAGGCAACGCAAAGAATTTCGTTATCATCGGATAAATTGAAGGTTTCATAGCGGATTTCGTTCTGCTCGATCCGGGCATATTTTTCATACATATGGGTAACATGCTTTTCCAGCACCTGGGGATCGATCTCGAGGGAGTTGATCTCATGATGATGTTTCTTGTCTCCATCCGCATTGGGGCAGATGCACCAGGAAAGGTGCTGGTTTCCCAGCTCGGCGATCTCTTCAGTGGTCTTGGCAGGCTTGAATTCCACCGGCTCCATCATCTGTCCCAACATGCCATCAGCCAGGATCAGCACCGGATTGCGGTATTTATCCGCCAGATCGAAAGCATCGGAAGCCATATCGGCAAATTCCTGCACAGAATTCGGCGCCAGGACGATCACACGGTAGTCGCCATGGCCTCCGCCTTTGGTGGCTTGGAAATAGTCGCCCTGGGAGGGTTGGATATCACCCAATCCGGGACCGCCGCGCTGGACGTTCACCACCACGCAAGGCAGCTCAGCTCCGGCAATATAGGAAATTCCTTCCTGTTTGAGGGCTATCCCGGGCGAGGAGGATGAGGTCATCACCCGTTTGCCGCATCCGGCGGCACCATAGACCATATTGATCGCGGCAACCTCACTTTCTGCCTGGATAAAGGTTCCGCCCACCTTGGGCATCATCTTGGCCATATATTCGATCAGTTCGCTCTGGGGTGTAATGGGATAGGCAAAATAGAGGCGACACCCTGCCCGGATGGCAGCTTCCGCCACCGCTTCATTTCCTTTCATCAGTATCTTGGACATGTTCACCTCACTTTTCGATCTTGATGGCTACGTCAGGACACGTGGTATAACACATCTTGCAGGCGATGCAGGTGTCCTGGTCAAAACACTCGGCATAGTGGTAGCCTTTGGCATTGATGTTCTCCGAGAAGCGGATGATCTTCTTCGGACAAGCGACAATGCAAAGACCACAGCCTTTACAATAGTTCGGGTCAACCGTCATTTTCGGCATGGTTGCACTCCTTGCTCATAGAGAATTTTTTCATTCTGTGATAACACTTTTTTTTCAGCGATTCTGTCAAACTATTTCTTGCCGGGCAGGCTATGTGGCCAATTATCTGGTAGTTAGAAATAATATGCGGAAATCCATTGCTGCTGAAGGCGCGCACCTTTTCGATTGACACAAACCCCGAGCCAAATCTTGATGACCGAAAAAGCCAGGGAAGATGAGAATGCCGAAAATTCTGTTGTGCGTAAGCGGTGGGATTGCCGCCTATAAAGCAATCGACCTTGCCAGCCGGATGCATAAACTGGGCTGGGATGTGCGCACCGTGCTCACGGCGAATACGCTCAAGTTCGTTTCCGGACTGAATTTTGCCGCCATAACCGGAGCTGGAGTCCACACGTCTCTATTCGAGGACAGTGATCCCATCCCCCATATTTCTTTGGCGGATTGGGCTGATCTGGTGGTGGTAGCACCCGCCACTGCCAATGTCATTGCCAAGGCAAGCCAGGGGATCGCGGACGACCTGCTTTCCTCCCTGCTGCTGGCCCATACCAAACCAGTGCTGTTCGTCCCGGCCATGAATGTGAATATGTATCAGCATCCTGCCACTCAAGCCCATCTGGCCATGCTCCGGCAACGCCAGAATCACATCCTGGAACCGGATACCGGCTTGCTGGCCTGCGGTTATGAAGGCAGGGGAAAATATCCCCCCAATGAGGAAGTGCTCTATGCCATCCGCGCCTATTTGAAGTATAAAGCCGACCTGGCAGGCAAAAAGGTATTGGTGACAGCCGGAGCCACTTCTGAAGCGATCGATCCCATGCGCATGATCACCAACAACTCCAGCGGAAAGCTGGGCCTTGCCCTGGCCCGGGCTTTCGCTCTGAGGGGGGCAAAGGTTACCTTGGTGTATGGCAGGATCGACCAACCGGTGCCTTATTACCTGGAACAGGCTTTGTATACGCCCTCAGCAGAAGCGATGCAGGTTGCTGTATTGAAGGAAGCTCCAATGCAGGATATCATCGTAAAATGCGCCGCCGTGTCGGATTACAAACCACCCCATCCGGAAACGGAAAAGATCAAGAAGGGGAGGAAACTGGATCTGGAGCTGGTGCCTACCCCCGATATATTGGCAGAGCTGGGCCGAAGCAAGTCTCCCGGACAAAAGCTGATCGGATTTGCCGCCGAAACCCGGAACCTGATTCCGCACGCCCTGGCCAAACTGAGGAGCAAGAATCTCGATCTGATCTGTGTGAACCATCTGGAAACCGCTGGAGCCGACACCACCACCCTCACCCTGATCTCCGCTTCACAATCTACGAAAAAGAAGCATCCGGTGCTTGCCGGTGACAAATTCGACGTGGCTCTGCAATTGGTGGACCAGATCATCCGTCTATGAAGAAACCACTGCTGATCATAACCGGCGCCAATGGACAGATCGGAAGTTATCTGGCACAGGAGTATGCCGGCTCTGGCAATCCTGTGCTACTGCTATACCACAAACGCAAAGAACGGATCGCTGAATTGGAGAAGTTTCCCCATATTCTGATGATAAGCTGCGACCTCTGCCAGCCAGTAGCAGTGAACAATGCCCTGGACGAAGCAGTCAGTGCCCTGAACTCTGTACCGGCCTTCCTGATCCATACTGCAGCGGTTCGCAGTTCGGATGCGCAACCCTTGCTTGAATCCGATCCTCAGATCTTCCGTAACACTATAGATCAGAATATAATGGCTGCCTACAATGTCCTGCGCTTCTGCCTGCCCCGGATGAAAAGGGCGGGCTTGGGCAGGATCGTGCTCTTCGGTTCCATGGTAACCACAACCGGCCTTGCCCAAGGATCAGCTTATGCCGCATCCAAAGCTGCCATCGTCAATCTGATGAAGAGCATAGCCCTGGAGAACAACGACTGGAATCTCAGGATCAACACTATCTCCCCGGCGCCGGTGGAAACTGCGCTGGAAGAGGATTACCAGGGTGAATATCTGGCTTTCCGCCGGCAGTATTTTGCCAACTGGCTGGCCGGCGATCCCAACCGCAGGCTCGTAACCAAGGCAGAGATCAAAGCAGTGATTGCCACCCTGCTGAGTATAGATAATGAAGTGGTCAACGCCCGGGAGATCTTTTTGGGCCAAAATCAGGAGAAGGAGAGATGACGATGAAGAGGCTGCTGCTGCTGAGCGTGCTGGGGCTGGCTGTAACAAGTTCCCTGATTGCCATGGCTTTCAGGGACGGAGAAAAACTGATCTTTGATGTCAAATATGGATTGATCACGGCCGGCGAAGCCACTCTGGAGGTGAAATCCTCCACCTATCAGGGAAACGAGGTCTGGTACCTGAGCACCAATGCCCGCACCCATCCCTTTTTCGATCCCTTCTTTCAGGTGCGGGACAAGGTGGAATCCTGGTGGGACAAGAAAACCCTGCTGCCCCACAAATTTGAGAAGACGCTGCAGGAGGGAAAATATCGCCAGAACCGGATCCACCTCTATGACCAACAGAGCAGAACCACCACCTATAAGAAGTGGAGCTATAAAAGCAGCCAGTGGGACAGCGAGGATATGGAGCTGCCCTTCACCACCCAGGATATCCTGAGCGCTTTCTACTATGTCCGCAATCAGGAACTGGTTCCGGGCAGAAGGGTCAATGTGAATATCACTGCCGATGGCCGGGCGGTCAATACCGAGGTGGTGGTTCATCGGCGGGAGAAGGTAAACAGCATCTTTGGCAGCCTGAATTGTCTGGTGATCGAGCCCCGGCTGAAAGGTGAGGGAATTTTCAAGCAATCCGGCAATATCCTGATCTGGGTTAGCGATGATAATTATAAGATTCCGGTCAAGCTTCAGAGTGCAGTTACTGTGGGCTCTTTTGTTGCCACTTTGCGCGATGCCAAAAATGTGCCTTATGTGATCAAGTTCCCCAAAAAGTGATGCCTCACGACCTGTTGGACCTGGACAGCTACGATTACTCGCTGCCGCCGGAGCTGATCGCCCAATATCCTCTCAAGGACAGGAGCGCTTCCCGCTTGCTTCATCTGGACCGGGCTTCCGGCGCTATCCGGCATCTGCATTTCTGCAATATAGTCGAGTTACTTGCTCCAGGTGAAGTTCTGGTGCTCAATACCAGTAAAGTGATCCCCGCCCGCCTGTTCGGCAACAAGGAAAATGGCACCCGGATCGAGGTTCTGCTGCTTGAGAAAATCTCTGATCTAAGCTGGAAATGCATTGTCCATCCTGGCAAACGCCTTAAACAAGAGCAATGGCTTCAGTTCTCCCCTCAGCTCAGGGGCTGGATCTCACTTGCCGATGCCGACGGAAGTCGTGAGATCAGTTTTGAGGCAAAAAACGGTTTGTGGAACGAAATCGAACGCATCGGCCATGTGCCCTTGCCCCCCTATATCCGGCGCCAGGATGAACAGCAAGACAGACAAACCTATCAAACTATCTATGCCCGGGAACCGGGTTCTGCGGCAGCCCCCACCGCCGGATTTCATTTCACCCGGCAGATCCTGAACGACCTCCGGGAAAAAGGTATCCTGATCTGTGAAGTGATCCTGCATGTGGGATTGGGAACCTTTCTGCCGGTGAAAACCCCACGCATCGACCAGCACAAGATGCACCGGGAATTCTGCACCCTGCCTGTGGAAACTGCCAACCAGGTAAATCAGGCAAAGCTTCAGGGACGCCGGGTGGTGGCGGTCGGCAGCACCGCCTTGCGGACATTGGAAACCTTCCATTCCCAAGGAAGGCTGGAAAGTGGATCGCGCTGGACCGATATCTTTCTCTATCCTGGAAAACCGGTCATGGTGGCGGATGCTCTGCTCACCAATTTCCACCTACCCAAGTCCACTTTGTTAATGATGGTGTCGGCATTTGCCGGATTCGATCTGGTCAGATCTGCTTACCAAACGGCCATTGAAGAGCGCTACCGCTTCTTCAGCTATGGCGATGCGATGTTCATCTCATGAGAGCCGATCTCTATTACCGGTCTTTGGATTCCACCCAGAGCGAATATGACCGGCTGCGCCGTCTGGTTACCTCCGGGGATCGCTTGTGCGTGAGGGCTGAAACGCAAACCAGCGGTTGCGGCAGGGAAGGCAGCCAGTGGTGTTCTCCCCTGGGAGGATTGTGGTTTAGCTTTGACCTCATCCATCCCCAGCCGGTGCCATCCTTTGCGCTCTATGTGGGATTTTGCCTGCACGAACTGCTCCTGTCCCTATATGGATTGGACGAATTGCGTCTGAAATGGCCCAACGACCTTTATCTTCATTCCCGCAAGCTGGCTGGCATCCTGTGCCGGCATCAGGGCTCCGCAAACCGTTATCTGATCGGAATCGGGATCAACACCAACAATCCCCCTGATCCTGAACTTGAACGCCTGGAAGCGATATCTTTGTCCGCTGTTATCGGATTCCCCGTCTCCAACAGCACCCTATGCAAATTGATCATCAATCGTGTGGAAAAGCATTCAGCCCTGCTTGCCGAAATCCACACCTATCTTCGCTATTGCGACCGTTTCCTCTATGGCAGGAACCGCGAGGCTGAAGTGACCAGCGGCAACCAAGTCTTCCTGGGCAGTGTTCTGGGATTGGATGAGAGTGGAGCACTGCTGTTAAGATCAGATTCCGGTGAAGTTACACCCATAGTTCAGGGAAGCCTGAAACTCCTTTAGTAAAGCGATTCTTCTGCTTTTTGCTTGACAGAATCACCTGCTGCAAATCAAAGTAATAGAAATGATAATAATTCCTGGAGGAAAAATGAATAAGTGGATCCTTTTCTTACTGCTGGTGCTCGTCGGCCTGTTTTCCTGCAGCACCAACCGCACCGCGACCGAACCGGCAGTCCCCAAAGCTGAATTCACCACCAAGGTGGCGATCCTGCCACTCAAAGCCTTGGACAGCGCCAGCCGCTATATCCAGAAGATGCTCACTGTCAGGGACTTGGAATACATCTTCGCCCAGCATGCAAACTATGTGCTGAACGACATGGCAGACATCGAGCAAAAGTTCAAAAGCTCTGGCTACACCGATGTGGAAGACCTGCAGGTGGACGAGATCAAGGAGATCTCCAAACTCATGCTGGCGGATGTAATTATAATGGGCAGCATCAGCGAAACCAATACCGGTGTCTACAACATCTCGATGCGTTTCTATAGCACCCGCTCCGAAGAATTGAAACAGATCAGCTTTAATGTGCTGAAGGAGAAGAATGCCCGCTGGAAATCGCTCGAAGACAATTTTATGAAAGATTTGGATGGCTTCATCTCCAATGAAATGGACAAGATCTTCAACATCGCCACCAACTACTATATGAATCAAAACTATGTCGATGCGGAACGGACGCTGAAGACAGTGATCGGCCTTAAACCGGACAAGCGTGAGGCACATTATTACTTGGCAAACACTTACATGAAAACCCAGAAATATGACCTGGCGGAACAGAGCTTCCTTAAGTCTCTGGAATTGCAGCCCGATGACCAGCAGACCATCATAACCCTGATCGAGCTTTACGACACCACCAACCAGCCTGAAAAGCGCATCAGACTGATGGAGCAGCTTGCCACTGCCAATGATGATTATGAGCTGTGGCTGGCAGTGGGAAATCTCTATTCCCAAAGCGGAAACAACGCCAAAGCCAGGGAATCCTTCCAAAAGGCCCTTCAGATCAATCCTGATTACAGCACGGCCATCGTGCGCCTCGGCTTCATGTATTATGACGAGGAAAACTATGTGGAAGCCATTCCCCTGCTGGAAAAGGCCTTCGACCAAGCGCCGGATAATGACATCATCGGCAGAAGGCTGGCAATTTCCTACCAAAAAAGCAATCGGCTCGATCAAGCCATCGCCCGTTATGAGGGTTTGATCAAAAACGACCCCAACAACGTGCAGGCCTATCTGAATGTGATCGGTCTATACCGCACCCAGGCCTCCGATGCCACCGATCCCAAAGTGGTCAACCAACTCAACCAGAAAGCCATCGATACCATTAATGCCCTGAAGAAGGTGGATCCTGAAAATGCGCTGGTTTATCTGAACCTGGCCGCCATCTACCTCTCTCAAAGCAAATACAACGATGCCGAAACCAACGCCAATCTTGCCCTGGCCAAAAACCCGAACCTCTATCAGCCTTATCTGATCCTGGCCACGATAAACCAGACCCGCGGCACCGAGCAGTATAACAAATACATCGATCTCGACCAGAAGGCAGCCAAAGCAGTGGGTAAGGAAGCGGAACGCCTCAGAAAGGAACGCGATACCGCCCGAACCAACGCTAACAGCCTGTTCCGCCGAGCCGACGAGCAGCTCAAAGCGGCTCGAACCCGCACCACCGAAGCAGAAGCCCTGAACGACATCCAAAACCGAATCAACCGTATCACCCAACTGATCAATCAGACCTTGGGTTGATGGCTGTCCGAAAGAAGTAATAGAAATTGTTCCAAGCGCCTGAGTGATCGGGCGCTTGTCTTTTTCTGTTCTTCCTTGATCCCATAATCTGAGCGGGAGCTGGACAACAGCCGATCATCCTGCCTTTTCGGCTTGTGATCTGGATATGATCCAAGCTAAGGCAGCTAATGGCATCCGGGGCAATGTCACCGACTTGGAAAACCGACACCATCAAAGTGGAACTGAGCCCTTCACCAAGTTCAAGTGAGACACCTGAATTCCTCACATTGGCGCAGCTTGCCCTATTGCCCTCTTTCCCCGTGAAATCGTGGAAGCGTGGAAGCGTGTAACACCAATTCCAAATCATAGTCTCCCGACTCACATTCAGCGCAGCCTGCCCCTATGCCCTCTTGCCCTTTTGCCCTCTTGCCCCCAAAAACAAAGGCGTTAGCGATGGCGGCGACCTACTCTCCCACACAGTTGCCCGTG
>CAZVXK010000033.1:0-4737 GCA_964631665.1 uncultured Candidatus Cloacimonadota bacterium
CATTACGGATTAACTCCGTAATGACTCCGTAATGATTCCGTATTGCTAATGGGAGAGATGAGGCCCCAAGGCGGCAGGGCCAGGCATAGACTTGGGCTATATCTTGAGAGAGGCATTCCTTGCTGATAAGCATGCTTGCCACCCTCAGAAACATCATCAATTCAGCTGGGTACTCCGATATCACAAAAACAATGTGTGGAAGAAAATCATCAACCTCATGGCAGAAAGAGGTGGACAAAGTCCGAAACGAATGCTTGACAAATATCCGCAGTCAAATTATAAAGATTCGATCTGAGATTTGGAGATGAAAATGCCAACCTGGGAACTAATTGTCCATGGCCGGGTGCAGGGAGTCGGTTTCCGCTGGTTTGCCCAGCATTGCGCAGTTCAATGCGGAATCAATGGTTACGCCCAGAATTTGCCCGATGGCACCGTGAAGATAATTGCCTCAGGAGCGAATCAGGAATTTTCCGATTTCTGCCGCCTGATCAGCCGGGGAAACCGGCATGCCGTTGTGCATAACCTGGATATCAGCCCGGTGGACCATGCAGAATTTTATGATGATTTTGAGATCAGATAGATCCCGGAGCATAAGAAACCATCAGGGTGCATTCGCGCCGCTGCGGCTGCCGCTGCGTCCGGTCCTGGCGCTGTTGGCACTGCTGCTGCCGCTGTTGCTGTGGGCTGAATTTCAAACGCATACGGTGCGCAAGGGGGACACACTCTATTCCCTGGGCCGGCAGTATGGGGTGACGGTGGATCAGATCAAACAGCTCAACAATATGAGTGACGACAAGCTTGCCATCGGACAGGTGCTGAAGATCAGGGAAAAGCCGGCGCCTGCCCCCATTCCCCAAACCACAACCTCGCCTCCTGCCGCGCCAACCCCCGCCACCACCAGCCCTCCGGACCACGAGAGCAGGGTGACCAACCTGCCGGATGATTTTTATTACACAGTCAAAGCCCAGGACAATCTCTACCGCATCTCGGTGAATCATAACCTGGCCCTGAAAGACCTGCTGCTGTGGAACAATATCCCGGACATCACCTACACCATTCATCCCGGCGACCGGCTGATCATCAAAGATCCCTTTTCCTTTGAACCCGAAGCGGATCCTCCCCCGCCCGATCCACTGCCTCCGCTACCGGCAGTGAGGGACACCGTGGTGGTGCAAAAGCTTTATGTGGTGCAAAAAAAGGATACACTCTACCGCATCGCCAAAGACAATGGCATGACGGTGGAGGAACTGAAACGAATCAACAACCTGACCAGCAACGAGATCAAGGTTGGCCAGGTGCTCTATCTGGCGGGCAATCCCCCTCCAACCAGCCAGGACGGCAGGATCATTGCCCTGACCGAGGCTGAACTGCTTAGTGGCGACCGCATCCGGGACGACCTGATCCTGCCGGTGAATGGCAAAGTAAGTTCGGAATATGGCCTGCGCAACGGACGTCCCCACAAGGGGATGGATATTTCGGGGAAACCTGGCACCCCGGTCTATGCCGTGTTGGATGGCGTGGTGGTGTTCTCCGGTGTGCAGGGAGCCTATGGCAATGTGGTGGTGCTGGAGCATCCGGATTTTGTGATGACGGTCTATGCCCACAACGAAAGGAATCTGGTGAGCGTGAACGATGTGGTGGCCAAGGGACAGCAGATCGCCACCATGGGCAGCACCGGCGATGCCACCGGGCCCCATCTGCATTTCGAATATCGCCTCAAAGGCAAGGCGATCAATCCACGCAAGGTGTTACCACCTCTGGACTGACCGGAACAGACAGGATGAAAAAAGAGAGCGTATTTGCAGACAAAGCACTGCAGAATTATCTGAAGGAGATCTCCAAATTCCCCACCCTGAGCCGTGAGGAAGAGCATGAACTGGGCATCCGTGCCCGTGCCGGAGATACCGAGGCGATCAATAAACTGGTGCAGTCAAACCTCAAATTTGTGGTGAAGATCGCCTCCCGCTACCAGAACCGGGGGCTTTCGCTATCCGAATTGATCTCCGAGGGCAACATCGGATTGATCAAAGCCATCGAGAAATTCGATCCGGACAAGGATATCAAACTGATCTCCTATGCCATCTGGTGGATCAAGCAACGCATCATGCTGGCGGTTTCGGAAAAGAGTTCGCTAATCCGGGTGCCGATGGGTAAATCCAGTTCCGTCCACCGCATCAAAGCCACCCAGGACCGGATCTTCTCCGAGACCGGTGAAACTGCCAGCAGCGAAGAACTGAGCGAAAAGATGAACCTTCCGGAGAAATCCATCGAGCAGCTGCGCGGCCAATTGGTGGAGACCACTTCCTTCGACGACCTGATGCAAAGCAGCGATTTTCAGGAATTTACCACCCGGGACGCCATCGAGGACAAGGACTTGGTGGATCCCCAGAAAATCTACTATCACGACCGGATGCAGGAGCGCATCCACAAAGCGATCGACAAACTCGACCAGAGGGAGGCGGATATCATCCGCACCTATTTTGGCCTGAACGAGAGCCACGAATCCAAGAACTTCGCCCAGATCGCAGAAACCATGGGACTTTCCCGTGAACGGGTGCGCCAGATCCAGAAAGAGGCGCTGAAGAAAATGTTGAGCGAGATCAAACCTGAGGAACCTGCCTTCCTGGATGAATTTATTGAACGATACGATTATAATTGAGACTAACAAGGAGAGAGGATGTTTCAGAATTTCGATGCCCTGATCGCCCATGTGAAAGGACGCCGCAAAGGCACGGTGGTGATCGCCGCCGCCCAGACCGCTTCGGTGCTGGATGCCGCTTTGCTGGCTGCCAAGGAAGGATTGGCAAACTGCCTGCTGGTGGGAGACCAAGCCCAGATCGGGAAGCTGCTGGCGGAGATGGCCGGCGGCAATGCGCCGGAGTTTGAGATCATTGACACTGGAACGGATCTGACCCTGGCTGCCAAACGGAGCGTGCAACTGGTCAATGAAGGCCGGGGGGACTTGATCCTGAAAGGCAAGACGGATACTTCCGTGCTGCTCAAAGCCGTGTTGGACAAGGAAAAAGGGCTGCGCAGCAGTGAAGTGATCTCTGATGTGCTGGCCTATGAGCATCCTAGCGGTTTGAAACTGATGAGCGATGGCGGGATCAACATCCTGCCGGAACTAAACGAGAAGATCGCCATTGTGAAGAACGCCGTGCAGGTTGCCCATTCTTTGGGCAATCCTAATCCCCGCGTGGCATTGCTTTCCGCCGTGGAGGCAGTGAATCCCAAAATGCCCTCCACAGTTGACGCGGCGCTGATTTCCCGGATGAACGATCGCAAACAGATTCCCGGTTGCGTGATCGAAGGCCCGCTGGCTTTCGACAACGCCATTGATATCGAGGCGGCGCGCATCAAGGGTATCGAATCCCCGGTGGCGGGACAGGCGGATGTGCTGATCGTACCCAATATCGAAGCCGGAAACATCTTTGGCAAAGCCCTCACCTACTATTGCCACTATCGCGTGGCGCATGTGGTGATGGGCACCCGGGTGCCGATCCTGATCCCCTCCCGTGCCGATGACGGCGAAACCAAGATGCTGTGCATGGCGATGGGCTTGGCTTGTATGAATCCGTGACCCTGCGCCTGCTTCAGATCGGCAAGACCAAAGAGGAGTGGCTGAAAACCGCCCTGGCTGAATATCAGAAAAGGCTGGCAGCTTATTACCCTCTCCGGATCGAAGAATTGCCGGATGTGAGTATGCGGCAAACCGGCAACCCCGATCTGGTGAGGCAAAAAGAGGCTGCGTTGTGCTTGAAGCGCATCGGGGAAGATGATTTCCTGATCCTCCTGGATGAAACCGGAGAGCTGAAATCTTCGCTTGAATTCTCCGCTTTTCTGGCTAACTTATCAGATAGAAAGAAGGTTTGCTTTCTGATCGGAGGCGCCTATGGCGTCTCCAACACAGTGAAAGAAAGGGCGGACCGCGTGATCAGCCTCTCCCCCCTCACCTTCACGCATCAGATGGTGCGGCTGATCCTGATGGAACAGCTCTACCGGGCTGTGATGATCCAGCAGAGGCGCAGCTATCACCACTGACGAGCAATGGTTTGCCCAGATAGTGCAAACCACGCTCCAAACATATGAATAACAAGGGATAGATAATGCCGGATACAATGATGACAAACTTCCTGCAAGCCCTGAACATAATGGTTTTGGGCATGGCAGGAATCTTCCTGTTCATGGGTGTGTTCTACATCGTGATCTACGCTCTGGAACTGCTCTTCAGGGACAGGAAACAGCCATGAGGCAGCTTCTGGGGATTCTGATCCTGTTGCTGCTGGTTTCAGTAAGCTTTGCCTCGGTGAAGGTTCTGGAACGCAGTGAAGGACAGATTCTGCTGGAATTCAGGCTGGAGGATTATGCTCTGACCGAGCAGGATGGCTTCATTCGCATCGATGTGGCTGGATTTGACTATGCCTCCCAGCCGGGGGCTCCGTTGATCCCCTATCAGGAATTGAAAGTGGGCCTTCCACCTGCCGGAGGGATGAGCGCCAGAGTGCTGAACAGCACCAACCAAACGATCAGGCTGCAAAACAGGTTGCTGCCGGTTCCAGAGGTCAGGATGGGCGCTCAGTTATCAGAATATCACTACCGTGTGGATGAAGAGCTTTACCGTGCAAAGCCGCAACCGTTTCTGACCGAGCTATCCAAGGGCAGCTTCCGGGGCTATTCCTTCGTCCCACTGCTGCTGCACCCTTTTGCCTATGATGGCAATAGCGAACTGGTCATCAC
>CAZVXK010000033.1:4837-8642 GCA_964631665.1 uncultured Candidatus Cloacimonadota bacterium
TCGCAACTGAGCGGCTTCCCGGTGGCGGATATCGATCCGCGCAGCTTCCGGCTGTTCTCCACCGGTGGCGATATGCTGCCCTTCCAGATCGTTACACCCGGTCCCGAATTCAAGGAAGTACCGATCCGGGTGGTAGGCGAAGAGGACGGTAGTTTCGACTCTGCAGACTACATCGTCTTCTATGGTGGCAGCAGGGATGGCGTAAGCAAACACCAGGGTTTGACACTCACCCCCACCCATTACAACCCCTATTCCCAAAACAACGTTTACTGGCTCACCTTTGGTGGCAGCTTCAGTTCCCCGGTACAAAGGATGCCTGTTCTGCCCCTCACCGGCGATCATGTGATGCAAACCTCCACCCATCGTGAACAGGCACGCCTGGAAACGGAAACCCACCGGCGTTCGCTGATTGGCTTCGGTTGGTTCATGACGCGCATGTTCAGCAATTCCACCGCCGAATATGAATTCCAGATCCCCCTCTCCGATGTGGACACCAGCCAGCCCCAACTGCTCAGTTTCATGATGCAGCAGGAAGACATCAATTCCGATATCTATCACAATATCAATGTCTTTGTCAACAACATCCCGGTCGAGGATGCCTCCGGCGGCACAGTCTTCACCTGGCGGGGAACCGGAACCTACACCTTCCAGCGCAATGTAAGCGGCTTCGTGAGTGGAAACAACACCGTGCGTATCCGGGTGATCCGCACCGGCACGGATAACCTGTTCCTGGATTACATCACGGTGGATTACTACCGCCTGCTACATAAATCCGCCGTCCAATACAGCGTGAACCAACCGGTGCTGGCCTATGACCAGAACATCCGCTATAACTTCACCGGCAATGCCAACACCAGCATCTACCGGGTGAACAGCTTCTCCGATGTGGCAATGGTGCCATTGCAGACTACCGATAATGGCTTTTACTTCGTGGCACCCGGGATCGCCGGAACCCGGTTTCTGCTGAGCTCCTCCACTGAGCTTTTTAGCCCGGTGAACATCACCAATGTTGTTCCGGAAGACCTTACGGCATTTCCCACCGCAGTGGATAACATCATTATCACTACTGATGAATTCCTCAGCCAGGCTCAGAATCTGGCACAGATGTATCAGCAACTGATGAACCGGCAAAGCAAGGTGGTGAAACAGAGCGCCATCTTTGACCAGTTCAATGGAGGTCATCCCGATCCGGCTGCCCTGCGCCAGTTCATCCGCTATGTCTATCATCATTATCCCACCCCGCGGCTGAGCTCGGTTACGCTGTTGGGGCTGGGCACCACGGACTGGCGAAACTTCTCCGGGCAGGCGGCTTCCCGCAATAAGATCATGGCCTATCAGCGCAACCAGATCGCTTCTGACGACTACTTCGTGATGATCAGCAACTCCTTCTATCCCGAGGTGGCCATTGGCCGCTATCCGGTGCGCAATTCCAACGAACTGAACAACATGCTGTCCAATTTCCAACGCTATACAGCGGAACGCCAACCCGGCTGGTGGCGCAACTCCATGGTCTTTCTGGGAGACGACCTGTTCAACGGCAGCCAAACCTCCTATGAGAATTTGCACACCCAGCAGACCCAGTCCGCCGCCGCCGTGGTGAATCCCAGCATCCTGGTGGACAAGATCTTCGCCTGGGAATATGAATATGACGAATTCCAGAACAAACCCGGTGCCCGGGATGACATGATCGCCGCCATCAACGAAGGCCGCCTGGTATGGTATTACATCGGGCACGGTTCCTACGACAAACTGGGGGCAGAGGATTACTTCAACGGCGCTTCGGATATGGGGCGTTTCGCCAATCCGGACAAGCTGCCTTTCTTTATGGCTGCCTCCTGCAAGGTGACCCATTTCGACTACTGGGGTTTTGACAGCCTGGGTCAGAAAGTGGTGTTGCTCAACAATCTGGGCGCCATCGCCTCCTACTCCGCCTCGCGCATGAGCGCTCCCTACAACAACGCCCCCATGATGGAACTGCTGCTGAAAAGCCTGGCCAATCAACGCAATCCGGTGGGCTATGCCATCATGGACGCCAAGATCCAATATACCGGCAGCAACGACAACGATGCCACCTATATCCTGATGGGCGACCCGCTGCTGAGGATCATCCCTCCGGTGCGGGACAGCGTGATGACCGTGCAGGGCTTCACTCCGGGTAACCGGGAGCCCCTCCGTGCCCGCCAGCAGGCAGTGGTAAATGGTTCCTTCGATCCCACCACCATCGATGGCATCGCCGAGATCAGGGTGTTCAACACCGAAACCTCCTACAACCTGGATTGGCAGACCCTGGTCTCGCATCGCGGCAGCACCTTGTTTAAAGGCAGCATCAGCGTGGCCGGGGGAGAATACTCCGCCGCCTTCATCGTTCCGGATGACGTCAGCACCGGAAATTCAGGCAAGATAGTGTCCTATATCTGGGATGAGGCTGCCCGGCAGGACTATACGAACTATTTCCATCCCCTGCCCCTTAGCGACGAGGCGGTGGCAGTGCAGAATCCCGATGCTCCCCGGATCGAGATCTTTCTGGCTAGCCTGGACTTCCGCCCCGGCGACACGGTGGGGACCAATCCCACCCTCTATGCCAAAATCTCCGATTCCAACGGGATCAACATCACCGGCAGCGCCGGGCACAACATTCTGCTGATCATAGACAACTCCCTGCAACCCATACCAGTAACCGGCTATTTCAGCTACAACACGGATTCCTTCACCGAAGGCCTGCTGGTCTATCCACTCTCCAACCTCAGTGAAGGACCCCATACCGTTCAGATCGTCGCCTTCGACAATTTCAACCTGCCCGCGGTGGCCTCCACCCAATTCATGGTGAAGAAGAGCGGAGAGCTCTCCCTGGAACGGTTTCTGATCTATCCCAACCCCATGCAACGGGATACCAATTTCACCTTTCTGCTCTCCCAGGACAGCGATCTGGAGATCGGCATCTTCACTGTTTCCGGCAGGAAGATACACAGTTTCAAAGCATTGGGCAGGCAGGGATTCAATTCCATCGCCTGGAACGGCAAAGACGGCCGGGGCGACCGGCTGGCCAACAACACCTATTTCGTGAAGGTTACCGCCCGCAGCGGCAACCGCAAGGCGGAAAAGACCGAACGCCTCGTGATCTACAACTGAGGAGATCCATGCAGATCTATAACCAACTCTCCCGCCAGAAGGAAGAATTCATCCCCCTCGAACCCGGAAAGGTGAAGCTATATGCCTGCGGGCCCACAGTATATAATTACTTCCATATCGGCAACGCCCGCGCCTTCCTGTTCTTCGATGTAGTGCGCCGCTACTTTGAGTTTCGGGGATATGAGGTCACCTATGTGCAAAACATCACCGATATTGAGGACAAGATCATCGCCCAGTCCCTGGATGAGGGCATCAGCTTCGAAAGCGTTGCAGCCAAATACATCCGGGCATTTCTGGACGACAGCGCCGCCCTGGGCATCCGGCCTCCCACCATCCAACCCCGGGCCACGGAAGTGGTCGCCGAGATCATTGCCCTGATCGCCAGCCTGATCGAAAAGGGCTATGCCTATGAGGTGATGGGCGATGTCTATTTCGACACCACCGCTTTGCCCGAATATGGCAGGCTCTCCGGCAAGAAGATCGAAGATCAGCTTCCCGGCGCCCGGGTGGAGGAAAACCTTTGCAAACGCAACCCATCCGATTTCACCCTCTGGAAGCACAGCAAACCCGGCGAACCTTTCTGGCAAAGCCCCTGGGGAGAAGGACGACCCGGCTGGCACAGCGAATGCGTGGTGATGGGCCAAAAGTATCTGGGCGAAACCTTCGACATCCATGG
>CAZVXK010000033.1:8742-22733 GCA_964631665.1 uncultured Candidatus Cloacimonadota bacterium
CCAGTGGATTTCAGCCGGGAATTGATCGAGGAAGCCGAACGGGCGGTGAAAAACTTCTATAGTGCCCTGAAGAGCGTCCTCTATTTGCGGATAACCGCTGCTCCGGATGACACTTACACTACTCAGAGGGAGGAGTTCATCCAGGCCATGGATGACGATTTCAACAGCGCTAAAGCCATCGCCGTCCTCTTCGACCTGGTGCATCATTGCAGGAATGAAAGCCTGCCCCGCTCTGATCGTGAGCAAGCGGCCCTGTTACTGGTTGAGCTGGGAAAGGTGCTGGGCTTCTTCCAGTCGCTGGAAGAAAGCCTTTATGAAGATGTTCCGGACACGATCCAGAAACTGATGGAACTGATCATCGCCTACCGCCAGGAAGCCCGTGCCCGAAAGGATTGGCAGCTTTCCGACCGCATCCGGGACGACCTCAAAGCCCTGGGCATCGAGCTCAAGGACACCCCCGCCGGTTGCAGCTGGAGCCTGAGTGACAAGACACCTTGATACAACCCCAAGCAACGATCTGAGGAGATCAAATGGCTAAAAAGACCAGAAAACCACAAAGAAAAACCAGGAAAAAGAAAAGCGGCAAACTCAACCTGATCATCGTTTTGGTGGTGCTGATCGCCGCTGTATTCCTGCTGTGGAGATATCTCAAACCCGGCATCCTGAACAATCCGGAAAGTGTGGTCTTCGACAGCGTGAACAACCGCTTCCTGATCTCCAACACCGGCAACGGCAGGATCATCAGCATGGACGAGAACGGCCATCTGAAGGTATTCCTCAAAGAGGGCCTGAAAAACCCCCGGGGCATGATCTTCAGCTCGCCCTACCTGTTTGTGGCGGACAACACCAATGTGCATGCGATCGATGTGCAGGCGGAGAAGATTGTCTACAGCATAGCGGTGGAGGGCGCTAAACAGCTTAACGACATCGCCGCCGATCACAAAGGTCTGTTGTATGTAACCGACACCCAGGCGAACCGGCTTTACATCATCGAGCCGGCCAGCAAGAAGGTGGAACACATTGAAGCCCCGGAGCTTGTGTCTCCCAACGGCTTGGTCTATGACGCCCCGCGGCGGGATATGATCATCGTTTCCTTTCGCAAGAGTTCCCCTCTGCTGCTGTTCAATGTGGAGTCCCGCCAGTTCCGCACCTTCAAGGAAACCATCTTTGATAACCTGGACGGAATTGCCATTGACGATCTGGGGCGCATCTATTTCTCCTCCTGGGGCGAACAGGCCATCTACCAGATCCCCCAGGAGCAAAACCAATTCTTCCTGTTCAAGACCGACCTGCCCAGCCCGGCGGACATCTATTATCACGAACCAACTCATGAACTGATCGTTCCGCTATTTGAAAAGAACAGGATCGAGCGCATCTCCCTGCCCTGATCAAGCATGCCAGAACCAGGCAAAGGCAGGGTGACGCTACTCGAAACCAGTGTGGTCAAGCACTTTGGCAACGCTGTGCAATTTGAGCGGGAACTGGAGGTCTATCGCTCCGGGCTTCCCATGCTTCCCCGGCTGCTCAGTTTTCACCGGCCCTTTTCCATCACCCTGGAACGCCTGGAGGGCAGGCCCTATCTCGATCTGCTGAGCCTGGAAACCGTTCCGCTGCTGGCCGAAACCATTGCCCTCTTTCACCGCAGCACTTATGCTGAGGGGACCTGCATTTGCCATCATGACAACCAACCCCGCAATATCCTCTTAACCGGAAAGCGGTTTTATCTGATAGATTTCTCCGAGACAAGGCGCGATCCGCCGGAGAGTGACCTCACCCATCTGCTGCTATTCTGGGCGGAGGAATTTGACCCTCCCGCCTTTGAATTGCTGTGCCGCTCTTTCCTTACGCTATATCTTGACCGCCTTCCCGTCGAATTCCACCGCTGGCAACGCTGCCTCGGTGCCAGCATCCTCCGCTTCGATCTCCGCCGTGCCCTTTATCGTGGCCCTGCCTCCCGCACATTCTCCCCCCGCGTCCAGCAGAACCGCTCCCTGCTCCGTTCATGTCCCATAGCCTTAATCAAGCGTTAATCAAGCCTTAATCAAGCGTTAACAATTAACGCTTGATTAAGGCTTGATTAACGCTTGATTAACACTGTGGGTCAAGAGCGAGACGATCGAAAAATGGAGATGGAAACTGGTGAGCGAGGTGAGGGAATCAGTGCAAAGGATATCACCCCGTAACGCCGGGATCAGGCCTGTCGGGAGTTGAAGCTGATCAATTCCGCCATGATGGAGACTGCGATCTCGGTCGGGGTTTGGGAACCGATGGGCAAGCCAATGGGGGCATGGACACGCTCCAAAGTCTCAGGCGCAAAGCCCTTCTGTCTTAGTTTGGCCATGGTTGCGGCCACCTTGTTCTTGCTTCCGATCATGCCCAGATAGCGATAGGGACGGGAAAGGCAGTATTCCAACACCTGAAAGTCGTGGAGATGGCCATGGGTCATGATCACGATATGGGCAGCCGGATCGAAGCGGATGGCTTCCTCCAGATGGAGGTAATCGTTGTGCACTGCTGCATCACAGGCATCCCGGGGCAGATTTGCGATCACCTCCTCCCGGTTGTCGATGAGGGTCACGTGATATCCGCACTGCCGGGCCAGCCGACCCAAGGCCTTTCCGCAATGGCCCGCTCCGATAACATACAAGCGTTTGTCCTTGCCCAGGGGCTCGATGAAAACGCTCACCCTCCCCCCGCAGAGCATGGAGGTGGGGATGTCAGTTTCGCTTTGGGCCTGGTCTCCTGTTTCGGATAGCACAAAGCTCTGCTGCAAAGGGAGTTGTGGGCGCTGGGCACGCACGAAGCCGATGATGGTATGTTCCATCTCGCCACCGCCCAAATTGCCGAATTCCGGTTCAGAGAGGGGAATGATCATCTTCATACCGGCTTTGGCGGGAGTGGAACCTTCAGTGAGGGTGACAGTTACCTGCCAGAGGGATCCGCCAGCAGCCAGCAGTTCGGCCAGTTTGCCATAATACTCTTGATTATCCATTGTTTCCATCCTCCCGGGGCTGTTCCGCCGCTGCGGTTCCGCCGAAAACGATCTGATAGGCGGCGATGGCGAAGGCAACACCCACGTTCAGCGAGTTTTTCCAGCCCATCACGGGCAGACAGACATGGTGATCACATTGTGCCAGAATGTCTTCCCCAATGCCCAGGCTTTCATTTCCCACCACCAGGGCCAAGGGAAGGCTGAACCCGGTTTCGAAAACCGATACCGCTGCCGATGTGGTTTCCAGCGCATAGATCGTGTTGCCCTGGTCGCGTGCGGCTTCCAATGCCGCTGCCGTGGTGGCGAATTGCTTCCAGGTCACCTGCCCGGTCGTGCCCAGAGCCGTTTTTTGCAGCGCCGGATTGGAGGGGGTGGCGCTCACCCCACACAGATGGATGGCCTTCAGCCGCAGGCACTCGCTGCTGCGGAAAAGCGAGCCCACATTGAAGGCCGAACGCAGGTTGTCGGCGATCACGGTAACCTGCCTTGCCCTGGCCAAGGCGACGGGATCGGACACCCGCATCCCATCGCCTTTGATCACAGCAAATTGGGAATCCTTAAGATTCTTCCCCTGGCTGGCATAGTAGCGGGAAAGGCACTGCGCCAGATGGTGGGGATCGGGATTGTCCCTGATCCCTTCAGTGAACTGCAGCAACGGCAAACTGGCATGGTCCAGCATCCACCACACGCACTGCTGGATCTGCTGGCAGAGGCGTCTGGTCTGCTCTGCATCGCCCAAAACGCTGTCCAGGGTGTAGATCAGCCTGGCCACCGCCTTTCCCTGCTGTTCGGGAGTGAAGGACTGGAATTTGCGCTGGGAATAGTGCAGCAGGGCTTTCATCTGTGCAGAAGCTCGATCAGTTTGGCTGCCGTGAGCAGGTTTTCGGCGATGAAATCGGGACGGTATTCCCAAGCGGGAAGATTTTCCTGCATCTCTTTGGCGCCGTTGCCGGAGAGCAGCAGAACCGTTTTCAATCCTGCCTTTTTGCCAAATTCGATATCCGAATAGCGATCCCCCAGCATCCAGGAGCGCCCGGTGTCGAAGTGAAACTCTCGTTGCGCACGCTTGAACATACCCAGGCCAGGTTTGCGGTCTTCATGATGAATATTGAAAGGCGGAACCACCCCTTCCCGGAAATAGGGGGAAAAATACACTTGATCGAGCTCAACTCCCCCTGCTGAGAGCAGTTCCCGCATCCGCCGATGCACCCGTTCCAGATCGGCAAGTTGAAAATAGCCCCGGGCGATGCCGGATTGGTTGGTGACCACAAACAGCAAATATCCCAGTTCCTTGAGCAGCTTCAGCGCTTCGATGGAATAGGGATAAAGGTGGTAGCGGGCCGGGTCTGAATTATAGCCCAGCTCGTCCGGGCTGATGCAGCCATCCCGATCCAGAAAAACGGCGCGTCTAATATCTTTTACTGTCACGGGTCTGAAACCTCAGGGCATCCGGCAGTTCGGTGTTGAACAGCACCAAACGGTATTCCCAGAATTCATTGCGGCGCAAATAGGTGATATCCAGTTTCCAGCAGTGGAGGGTGCGGGAAACGCGCAGGGTTTGGGAAAGCAGTTCATTGTCTTTCAGATTGTAATAGTTACCATAGCTCAGAGACCAATTGTCGGTGAGCTTCAGCGTGGTGTCCAGGCGCAGGTTGCTGGAGCGGGGCTGCAGCAGATTGCCACTGGCAAAGACATCCTGCGACAGCGAGATCCTCCAGTTTTCGCTGCTTTCCCCCGCCACCAATTCCTCAGATCTGATCTGCAGCGAATCCACCTTCTCATAGGATTCGAAGATGCGATTCTTTTCCTTCTGGAAATACTTCTTGTAGGGCGCGGAGCCGCTGAGGCTGAGGGTGTGGGAGAAATATTGGTTGCGGAATTTCCAGTCGGTTAGGGTCATCTCATAGGGGCTTTGGGAAAAGCTGAATTGCGCTCCGTAGGTCAGATTCAATCCCGTCAGTTTCAGCTCGGTACCGGAAAGGGCAAGATTGCCCAAACTGAAGCTGCCGGGACGGAAAGCCAGGGTATGAGTGATGTTTTGAAACTTTTTACCGTCGGAGAGCAGGTTCGCCGAGCTGCTGGACCGGAAGCCGAAGATGTCGTTGATCTTCTTATTTGCCTTCCCATATTTGAGCTGCCACTTTTGGTCCAGGGCAAGGTTCAGGTTGGCAGTCTCTTTGGCACTGCTCAGGGAGATGCCCCCAAAGCTGTAGAATTGGGAATTGGAGGAGAAATCGGGATTGTAACTGATGCTGGCGGAGGGAGTCATGATATGCCGGACCGATCTCAGCCAGCCCTGGCGGAAGTTCCTGATACCGTAGATGTTAAAATTGGAGGAAGCATAGGCCGAATAGTCGTTGCCACGCACCCAATGGTCGCCGTCCTTGTTGCGGTCGAACCAGCTTTCATTGTAGTTCACACCCTGTTGCAGATTCAGCCAGCCCCGCAGCTTCCAGTTGTAGGACAAGCCCAGATAGTGCTTGAGCCCCAGATTGTGCTGGTTCAGGAAGAGGGTGGAATCAGCCGGGTCGGGGGTGTTGTCCCAGATGATGTCTGTGAAACTGCGCTGGGGATCTCTGATGTCGCCGGTGTGGTCGAAGCGGACGTTGTAGTTGTAGCTGAGATTGCTCCACCAGGCATCGGGACTGCGCTCCGGCTTCAGAAAGAGTTCATAGACCGGACGGGAGGGCAGGGAAAAGGAAGCCGAGGGCAGGATCACATTCACCCGGTCGTTGATCAGGTCCTCGGTATAGACCGCCCCCACATTCAAATAGGAACTCAGCAGCGGCTTGCGGTAGGAGATGCTGGAGGTTAGCCGCTGCGCCAGGCTTTCATCGATGAGGTCGCTGCTTTCCCACACCCGTTTGTTGCTGATGAAATCCAGGTTCAGATCGAAGGTGGAGCGTTCGCCCAGCTCGTGATGGTGATTTGCCCGCAGCGACCAGTCATAGTTGGTCTGGGTGCCGCTGATCCCCTTCTGGAAGGAGGCGTTCAACCCTCCGTTGAAAAGGTAGCGTTTGATGTATTCGGTGTTCAGCTTGGCTTTCCAGCCTGTCTTTTCCCTCAGATCGAGGCTCAGGATGAGGTCGGCATAGTCCTGGTAGGGAAAATACCAGGAGATGTCACGGATGAATTTGCCATCCACATTGTTGTAGCCCGGCTCCGGCACCAGAAAGCCCGGATGCCTGCCGCGCTTGATGGAGATGGTCATGAAGGGAAAATAAAACACCGGCAGATGGTTCACCCAAGCGATCACCGGTTTGCCCACGATCTTGTCCCCGCGATAGATGCGCAGGCGTTTGGCGGAAAACCAGAAATCCGGATCAGCATGCTCGCAGGTGGTGAAAGTGCCCTCGTCCACATCATAGATGTCGCTTCCCACCTTGCGAATGTGGGCTCCGCTGTAGAAACCTTTCTCGATCCGGCTCACCCCACGGGACAGCATTCCGGTCTGGCTGCCGATGTCATAAGCCACGTCCGCCCCCAACAAGATTTGCTCCCCATCCTGCATCACGGTGTAGCCATAGCTGAAGGCTTGTTCCACCTTGAGATCGATCATCAGGGAATCGCTGCTGATGCTGAAATCCTGGTACTGGACATTGGTGTCCCCATACAGATAGATGCGTTCCTCGGCATAGTGGTAAGCAACGCTATCCGCCGCATAGAACAGCGAATCCAGCTTATCGGGTTTCACCAACAGCGTGTCCGCACTCGTCTCATCCCCTTGCGCATCTGCGGTTTGCGCCCACAACCACAAGTGGCAGAGCACCACAGCGAGCGTCAGGATGAGCAAGGTCTTTTTCATGCCAGATTACCTGAAGCGGCGAAGAAACGGAATCAGCAACCCGAACATCTTCACAGGAAGAGGTCCTGCTCCCAGGGGCGGAATTGCGCCTTGCAGAGATCGAAATCGAATTTATAGCCCACACTGAGCAGAAATATATCGTTCACGTTGCTATTCAGCAGCGGCGCGGGAAGCACTTGGTGGATTGCTTTCAGGGCAGTGTAGCTGTCATAGTTATGCAAAGCCTGGAAGCGGCTGACCTTGGCGCGGCGCAGCTCATCGTTTGTCTGGCTGTCAGAATAAGCTCCGGCACTGCGGACAGCGCCGTCCGATCCATCGGTGGCAAAGCAGAACATAATGGCATTGGAAGATCTGGACAGAGCTTGGGACAAGGCCAGGGCCAGATGGCTGCATCTTCCTCCAATGCCGCTGCCTTGCACCTCCAGCGGAGTTTCTCCGCCCCAGAGTATCATCAGCGGAGGCTTCATCCGGTAACGGGGGTTGTCCATCTTGCGCAGTATCTCTTTGATCTCCCCCTCGAATTTATGTAGTTCCTTGGTCTGGAATTCCTTGACCTGCTTCAGCGCGAAACCGGTATCCTCCAAAGCCCGTCCAAAGAGCTGGCGAAAGGAAAGGTTGTCCGCTATCACCTTGTAGTGAATTTGTTTGAAGCCTTGGCGAAAGAGAGTGCCGGCATCATCCTGCTCCGCTTTGCCCTTGGGCGTAAAGGGAGCGGAAGCGATCACATGAGGATCGTTGCCGGGGACGTCGGATACCGCGTAAATACTGATCCGGCGGCTCTTCATCAGCTCAAGTGCCTTGCCCTGTTTGACCCGGGACAACTTTGCCCGTTCCCGGTTGATCCGAACGATGTCCATCCCGCTATTCAGCAAGGAGTTATGGGCTTCCAACAACTGAGCCAACTCCAAGCCCGCTTTGGGCAGTTCGAACAGCGCCGATCCGCCCCCGGAGAGCAGAATTATCAGCTCCTGCTTGGCCGGCAAGCGCTGCAACCAGTTCATGATCTCCGCACTATGTTTCAGGCTGTTCTCATCCGGCAGGGGGTGTCCGGCTTCACGGATCTTGAAGCGGGGGATCGCTCCAAAGCTGTGCCCATATTTGGTGAGGACAAAGCCCTTGTGCTCCACATTCTTTTTCAACAGTTCCCTGCTGCACAGTGCTGCCATCTTCCAGGCCGCCTTGCCGATGGCGAGCACATGCACCGGGGTGGAAAAGTCCCGTCTGGCCAATTCCCGCACCAACTGCGGATACTGGCAGAAATCGTGCATGGTCTTGGCATAGAGCTGATACACTTCGTTGTGCAGGGTGCTCACCGCACCTCCCAAAATATAGGTTTTATATCATTAAATTCCTCAAGTGATTATTCGTCAAGACTAATTTTGCCCGGTATGCTTATGCGCTATTATTTCATCATACTCTTGGTATTCTCACCACCGTCTTTGCCACCGTCTTTGCAGTGGTTCGCATTGTCTTTCCCCTCGCTCCCGTTACCAATACGGAATCAATACGGAGTCATTACGGAGTTAATCCGTAATGACTCCGTATTGATTCCGTATTGGTAACGGGAGAGATGTGGATTCCTAACGATTCAGATGGGGCGATTTTCCGATCTTCCTGGTATTATAAAACCCAATCAGAGAGCAACTAAGCTTGGCAAAGATGACCATCGCCGCTCTTTCTAAGATGTCCTCTCAGCGCCTAAATACCACTTCCCTGCCGCGCACATCGACGCTGAACTGGCGGGAGTTGTTCACCCGGCGATTATAGAAGAGGTAGCCTTCCTTGCTACCGCCGGGCAGAATATCACCGAAACTGAAATAGTTATTCAGTAATTCGAAATATTGCTCCTGCGCCTTCTCCTGGCTGAGGGTCTGATTCTGTACCGTCCCTGGCAAAGCAAAGGGATCTTCATACTGCGTGAGCCAGTAGTTGCTCTGGATGCTGCCCAGAACCAGTTCGAGCGGGAAATAGTCATACTGGTCGCCATCCGCTATAATGCCAAAGGATTCCCTGGCCAGGCGGACCGGTGCCCTGCCCAGATTCCGCACCCGCAGATAGAGGGTGAAGAAGTTGTTGTTCACAGACTGCGCATTCCCGGTATAGGCTTGCGGCCGGAGGATGATCAGCAGGCTGTCCGCCTGCACGATGGCATAGCGGTTTTCGATGGCATAGCCGGAGTCCGGCACCGGCTGATAGGGTCGCAGGGCGCAGGCTGCCAGAAGCAGCCCGGTTAGCAGGATCAGGGCAATCGTCTTCATGGTTCCGCCTTGGCAGCTTCCGGTCCCCCTGGGGAAGGAAAACCGGAAGTCTCTGCCTCAGTTATTCTTCGTTGTCTTCCTCGTCACCATCTGTGTCTTCATCCAGTTCGTCCTCGTCTTCCCCTTCTTCCAGATCAGCCGCAGCAAATTCGGAAACCGGAGGAGCGGACTTGATCTTTTCCACTTCTTTGTCCAGCTCGGATTCATCGGGATCGGGAGAGACGTTGGTGATATCACGCACCTTGTCGTTCTCATTGAGGTTGATGAGTTTAACGCCTTGGGTGGCACGGCTGATCAGTGAAATGTCGGTAACCTTCTGGCGGATGATCATACCTTCCTGGGTGATGATCATCAGGTCTTCGCGGTCGTCCACGATCATCAGGGCAGCCAGATGTCCGTTGCGGGCGGTGGTTCTCATCGTGATCACACCTTTGCTGCCCCTCCGTGTGGTGGTATAGGCAGAGATCAGGGTGCGTTTGCCAAAGCCATTCTCGCTCACTGCCAGAATGGTTTTACCGCTGGGAGTGCCATTTTCGATAATGGCATCCTGACTGATCACGCCCATGGAGATCACATAGTCCTCATCACGAAGGCGGATTCCCCTCACACCATAGGTGAACCTGGCTGTGGCACGGAAGTCCTTTTCATTGAATCGGTTGCAATATCCATTCTTGGTGGCCAGAATGATGTCGTCATTGCCTTCGGAGATGCGGGCATCGATCAGTTCGTCGCCTTCCCTCAGTTTGATGGCATTGATCCCTGCACTGCGGGGATGGCTGAAGGCAGAGACAGCACTCTTCTTGATCAAACCATTGCGGGTGCACATCACGATGTTGTGCTGGGGATTGAAATCCTTCAGGGTCACAAAGGCTCGAATCTTCTCCCGCTCCTGGAACTGCACCAGATTCACGATCGCTTTGCCTCTGGCTGTGCGACTGGCTTCGGGAATCTTGTGAACCTTCGCCCAATGGCATCTGCCGTGATCCGTGAACAACAGGATGAAGGAATGGGTGGAAGCCACAAAGATGTATTGGATGAAATCGTCCTCCTTCAGGTTCGAGGTATTAAGTCCCTTGCCGCCCCGGGCCTGCACCTTGTAGGTATGCACCGGAAGGCGCTTCACATAGCCATCGTGGGTGATGGTAACCACCACCAGTTCGTCCGGGATCATATCCTCAAGGCTGAGGGAGCCGCTATAGTTTTCCAGGATGGTGGTGCGGCGGGGATCGGCAAATTTGTCCCTGATCTCAGCGGTTTCGGTCTTGACCAGTTCCATGCGCAGGTCGCGCTTTTCCACCAATTCCCTG
The DNA here is from genome assembly GCA_964631665.1 of uncultured Candidatus Cloacimonadota bacterium. Lineage (GTDB taxonomy): Bacteria > Cloacimonadota > Cloacimonadia > Cloacimonadales > Cloacimonadaceae > Syntrophosphaera. The sequence goes on from CAZVXK010000033.1 coordinate 19,105, forward strand.
AGGCGGGCGATGGTGAGTAGCAGCTCGCGGTATTCGGTCTCGATCTTTTCCCGTTCCAAGCCGGTGAGGCGCTGCAGGCGCATCTCCAGGATGGCTTTGGCCTGGAGCTCGGAGAGGCCGAACTTGGCCTGAAGCTGTTCATTGGCTTCCGGTGGTGTCTGCGAGGCACGGATGGTGGCGATCACTTCATCCAGATGATCCAGCGCAATCCGATAGCCCTCAAGGATATGCAGGCGTTCCTCGGCATTTTTGAGCTCGAACAGGGTGCGGCGCAGCACCACGTCGTGGCGGAACTCGATAAAACTGGTGAGCATGTCCTTCATGTTCACCACCTGGGGCACGCCATCGATCAGGCAGAGGTTGATCACGCCAAAGGTGGTTTGCAGCTGGGTGTATTTATACAATTGGTTCAGCACGGCATGGGCATCGTTGTTGCGCTTCACCTGGATCACCAGTCTCATGCCGTCGCGCCCCGATTCGTCGCGGATGTCGCTGATTCCTTCGATCTTCTTTTCCTTCACCAGTTCCACAATCCGCTCGATCAGCAGGGTCTTGGTAACCTGGTAGGGTATGGAGCGGATGATGATGAATTCCTGTTCGCTTTCGGTGGTTTCGATCTCCGCCAGCCCGCGCATCTGGATGCGTCCACGTCCGTTCTCAAAATAGTCCTTGATGCCGTCCGCACCAAGGATGAATCCCCCGGTAGGGAAATCCGGCCCTTTAATATACTTGAGCAATTCCAGGGGTTCCAGCTCGGGATGGTCGATCAGGGCAATGACGGCAGTGCAGACCTCGCCGATGTTGTGCGGAGGCATGTTCGTCGCCATGCCTACTGCGATGCCGGAAGAACCGTTGACCAGCAGGTTGGGAATGCGGGCCGGGAAAACCTCCGGTTCCTTGCGGGTCTCATCATAATTGGATTTGTAGTCAACTGTGTCCTTTTCCAGTTCCTCCAGCATCTCGGTGGTGATCTTCTGCATGCGGGCTTCGGTGTAACGCATGGCCGCCGGGGGATCGCCGTCGATGGAACCAAAGTTGCCCTGACCGTCGATCAGGGGATAACGCATGTTCCAGGGCTGGGCCAGGCGCACCAGGGTGGGATAGACCACCTGTTCCCCGTGGGGATGGTAGTTTCCAGAGGTGTCGCCGGCGATTTTGGCGCATTTGCGGAAATGGCCACCTGGCGAGAGATTGAGCTCGTGCATGGCATAGATGATCCGGCGCTGCGAGGGTTTCAAGCCGTCGCGGATATCCGGCAGGGCGCGGCTTACGATCACGCTCATCGAATAGTCCAGATAGGCCTGTTTGAGCTGGTCTTCTATTTGCACATTGATGATCTTGGTCTTGTCGTCCATTAATAAACTCCAGTATTACTCATATATCGAGGTTTTTAACATATTTGGCATTAGTCTGAATGAATTCCCGCCGCGGTTCCACCTCATCCCCCATCAGGATAGTGAAAATACGATCGGCTTCGATGGCATCGTCCATCTTCACAGAGATCATGGTACGCTTTTCCGGATCGAGGGTGGTTTCCCACAATTGATCGGGGTTCATCTCACCCAGGCCTTTGTAGCGCTGCACCACCACACCTTTGTCGCCAAATTGGGCGATGGCCTGATCGCGCTCCTCCTCGGTGAAGACATAGGATTTCTGCTTGCCCTTGCGCACCAGAAACAGCGGAGGACGCGCGATATAGACATGTCCGTGTTCGATCAGGGGGCGCATATAACGATAGAAGAAGGTCATCAGCAGCGTGCTGATATGAGCTCCGTCCACATCGGCATCCGCCATGATGATCACCTTGTTATAGCGCAACTTGCTGATGTCAAAGTCCTGTCCGATGCCCGCACCCAGGGCCAGGATGATGGGCTGGATCTTGTCGTTGTTGAGCACCTTGTCCACTCTTGCCTTTTCGGTGTTCAGCATTTTGCCCCACAAAGGCAGGATGGCCTGAAAGGCACGGTCACGGCCCTGCTTGGCACTGCCGCCGGCAGAATCACCCTCCACCAGGAAGATCTCCGTCCGCTCAGGATCGCTGATGGTGCAGTCCGCCAGTTTACCGGGCAGGGAACCGCTCTCCAGCACCGATTTGCGGCGGGTGAGTTCCCTCGCCTTACGTGCTGCCTCCCGTGAACGCGCCGCCAGAATGCTCTTTAGAGTGATGTTCTTGGCTTCGGCGGGGTGCTCCTCAAAATAGGTCATCAACTTTTCATAGACCACCGAGCCCACGATCCCCTCCACATCGCTGTTCTGCAGCTTGGTTTTGGTCTGTCCCTCAAATTGCGGATTGGTGATCTTCACACTCACCACAGCGGTCAAACCTTCCCGGATATCCTCTCCCGAGGGAGACACCTTCTCGTTCTTGAGCAGATCGTTATTCTTGATATAGGCGTTGACGGCACTGGTGAGGCCACGTTTGAAGCCGCTGAGGTGGGTGCCGCCTTCGATGGTGTTAATATTATTAGCAAAACTGAATATATTCTCCTGGTAGCCCTCGTTGTATTGTAAGGCCACCTCAAAATCCAAGCCATCCTTCGCTGCGCTGATCAGGATCGGTTTCTGGCCCACCGGTTTCTTGTTCTGGTTCAGGTATTCCACAAAGCTCACGATCCCACCTTCATACTTGAAGTCGTGCAGGCGGTCGGTCCGTTCGTCCTTGAGCATGATGCGCACGCCCCGGTTGAGGAAGGCGAGCTCGCGGAGGCGGGTGGTGAGATAATCGAAGCTGAATTCCACCGTCTCGAAGATGGTCTGATCAGGTTTGAAGCGGACAACGGTTCCGCTGCGGTTCGTCTCGCCCAGAATCTTGAGCTCCGTGACCGCCAAACCGCGTTCATAGCGTTGGTAATAGATCTTGCGGTCTTTGTGGATGCGCACCTCCAGATACTCGGAGAGCGCCACCACCACGGAAACGCCCACTCCATGCAGCCCGCCGGAGACCTTGTAGCTCTTGTCGTCGAATTTGCCGCCGGCATGCAGGACGGTCATCACCACCTGCACCGCGGGCAGGCCGCTTTCTTTGTGCAGGTCCACGGGAATGCCGCGTCCGTTGTCGTCAACTTCGATCACTCCCTCGGGGGTGATGGTAACCTTGATCAGGTCGCAATAGCCGGCCAGGGCTTCGTCGATGGCGTTGTCCACCACCTCATTGACCAGGTGATGCAGCCCGCGTTCGCTGGTGCCGCCGATATACATGGCAGGCCGTTTGCGCACGGCTTCCAGGCCCTTGAGCACCTTGATGTTGCTCGCAGTGTAGTTTGTCTCTGGCATAATGTATTAACTCCTTATTTATCAACTAATTAAGCGGGGTGATATCCCCTTCGTTGCGATCACTACGTGATTTCTATCCATATCTGGTTGCCATAAAATCAGATATGCCTTTTTTGTCAAGAACAATCGGAAATTATTTTATGATTGTATCTATATATATTGCAGTTGATTATGGATCGGGAAATGAGACCTTCTGAAAATAGTTTTTCCTCCGCCTGTTTATCTTTTGATTTAGAATGAATGCAGTCTGGATAAAAGCTATTCCCAGCAGAGGATAAACGTTTGATAGGCAAGTGATAAGCTACTCATCGGCAATCCTTTCGCCATTTCCTTCTGAAGTTAAAGCCTTTATCAAG
>CAZVXK010000034.1:0-7938 GCA_964631665.1 uncultured Candidatus Cloacimonadota bacterium
ACTACGAATGGAACCGGGAGCCAGAGCTGCTTCCTAAAAGGATGCGGAATCGGTAGAAAGCACCCCCAACAGGATTGGCATCCTATGCTACGGCGCATCCTATGCTACGGCGCATCCTATGCTACGGCGCATCCTATGCTACGACCATTGTCTGTGTCGCCGGATTAGCACCCGGCTGTTACAACACGATTGGCATCGTATGGTACGTCGTTGATCAGATCGGATGATCCAGATTCAGCCAGCCGGGCACTTGGCAGAGCAGTCCATCCTCCACCGCTGCTTTCAATTGCCTTCAGTTAGATTATATCCTGACCTCATATCATTATATATCCTCAAACCCTAAATCCAATCCTCGCCATCCTCCAATCCTCCATCCAATTCCTCCATCCAATTCCTCCTCTGGACTGGTTGAAATGCCCATCTGAAACGTGAGCGTTAATCAAGCCTTTATCAAGCGTTAATCAAGCCTTAACAATTAACGCTTGATTAACGCTTGATAAAGGCTTGATTAAGGCTGTGAAGAAAGAGGGAACAAGGGAAAGTGGGGAAGGTAAAAAAGTGAAAAATCGCTAACACGATCGGGGTCAAGGAGTTTCGCAAAGGCAGCGCAAAAAACTCCAATTTGGGCTTGACAAAAATGTTAAGTTATTATTTTAATGCCATTCGTGGCTCTGACTTAAGAAATCCTAAAGTGAGTCCGGAAGTTGTAAATAATTATATTAGAATAGAATGCCGTTATGTTGTTCAAGGGAGGAAATGGATGTTTTCGATGATTCGGAAGCGCAATGGCAACATTGTGTCTTTCGATAAGCAGAAAATAGTGCATGCCATCCAGAAGGCGGGAACCGCCACGGGTGAGTTTACTGCAGAGATAGCGGAGGTGTTGGCCCTGCGGGTGCTGAATCTGGCCCAGCAGATCATCAGCTCCGAGATCCCCGAAGTGGAGCGCATCCAGGACATCGTGGAGGAGGTGTTGCTGGCTTCGCCCTACAAGCGGTCCGCCAAGGCCTACATCATCTATCGCGATCAGCATGCCCGCATCCGGGAACTGGTCTCCACCGCCGGAGTGAAGCTGATCGACCAGTATCTGGAGAAGCTGGACTGGCAGGTGAACGAAAATTCGAACATGGCATATTCCTTGCAGGGACTGAACAACTATATCGCCGCCGAAGTGAGCAAGACCTACTGGCTGAACAAGATCTATCCTCCCGAGATCCGCCAGGCGCATGTGGAGGGCGACATCCATATCCACGATCTGGGGCAGCTATCGGTGTATTGCGTGGGCTGGGATCTGATGGACCTGTTGGTGACGGGATTCTGCGGCGCGGAAGGAAAGGTGGAGAGCGCTCCGGCGAAGCATTTCCGCAGCGCTTTGGGGCAGATCGTCAATTTCTTTTACACGCTGCAGGGCGAGGCGGCCGGAGCGCAGGCTTTTTCCAGCTTCGACACCCTGCTGGCGCCCTTCATCCGTTATGACCTGCTCAGCTATGAGGAGGTGAAACAGGCGCTGCAGGAATTTATATTTAACATCAATGTCCCCACCCGGGTGGGATTTCAAACGCCCTTCACCAACATCACGCTGGATTTGAAACCACCTGATATCTACAAAGACCAGCCGGTGATCATCGGCGGCAAGCCGCAACGCGAGACCTATGCCGGATTCCAGGAAGAGATGGACCTGCTGAACCGCGCCTTCCTGGAAGTGATGATCGAGGGCGATGCCAAGGGGAGGGTATTCACCTTCCCGATCCCCACCTACAACATCACCAAGGATTTCGACTGGGACGACCCGCGGCTGGATTTCCTGTGGGAAGCCACGGCAAAATATGGCATTCCCTATTTCTCCAATTTTGTGAATTCCGAGCTGGACCCCAACGACGCCCGATCCATGTGCTGCCGGCTGCGTCTGGACACCCGCAAGCTGGAAGCCCGCGGCGGAGGATTGTTCGGCGCCAATCCTCTCACCGGTTCGATCGGCGTGGTTACGCTCAATCTGCCCCGCATCGGCTTTCTTTCGCACAACGAGGAGGAATTTTTCCAGCGGCTGGAAGCGGTGATCAGGATCGCCCGCAACAGTTTGGAGATCAAGCGCAAGATATTGGAACGATATACTTTGAACGGGCTCTATCCCTATACCAAGTTCTATCTGAACAGCATCCGCGAGCGCTTTGGCCAATATTGGAAGAACCATTTCTCCACCATCGGCATCATCGGTATGAACGAGGCCAGCGTGAATTTCTGCGGGAAAAACCTGGGCAGCGAGGAGGGCAGGAACTTTGCCCTGAAGGTGATGGACTATCTGCGCGACAGGTTGATCGAGATCCAGGACGAGACCGGCAACAATTACAATCTGGAAGCCACTCCGGCGGAAGGGACCAGCTACCGGCTGGCGATCCTGGACAAGAAACTCAATCCCCAGATCATCAGCGCCAATTGCGAGGGCGACACGCCTTTCTACACCAACAGCACCCAACTGCCGGTCAACTTCTCCGACGACATCTTTGAAGTGCTGGACCTGCAGGACGAACTGCAGACCAAATACACCGGCGGCACCGTGCTGCATATCTTTGGCGGGGAAAGGGTGGAACAGGGCAAGAGCATCCGCCAGCTGGTGCGCACCATCTGCCACAACTATCATCTTCCCTATTTCACCTTTTCGCCCACCTTCAGCATTTGCCCCACCCACGGTTATCTGGATGGGGAGCAGCAAAGCTGCCCGGTCTGCCACAAAGCCACGGAAGTCTTTTCCCGCATCGTGGGTTATTTGCGTCCGGTGTCGCAATGGAACGAGGGCAAGAAGGCGGAATTCAGGCTGCGCACCACTTTTGACCCGGTCAAGACGGCGCGGGACAAGACCCTGCTACCGGTTCCGGAAAACCACAGTCAACACCTGTAGCGGATGCGGACAGGATGAAGATCGGCGGTTTCCAAAGATTTTCGCTACTGGATTTTCCGGGGCAACTGGCAGCCATCATCTTCACGCAGGGCTGCAATTTCCGCTGCCCCTACTGCCACAATCCGGGGCTGGTGGATCCCAAACGCTATGGCACATTGATCCCCGAAGCCGAAGTGCTGTCCTTTCTGGCCAGCCGCCAGGGTAAGCTCAACGCCGTAACCATCACCGGAGGCGAACCCACCCTGCAGAAAAACCTGATCCCCTTTGTCCACAAACTGAGGGACATGGGTTATCAGGTGAAGCTGGACACCAACGGTTCCAATCCCCGGGTGATCGAAAACCTGGTGCAGCAAGAGCTGGTGGATTATTGGGCGATGGATGTCAAGGCCCCGCTGCCCTTGTATCAGGTGATCACTCGCAGCAAAGCGCAGCCGGAGGACATCCTGCGCAGCATGAATTTGCTGCGGGACAGCGGCAGGGAATTCGAATTCCGCACCACCTTCTTTGAGGCTCTGTTAAATTGGAACGACCTCAGCCTGATCCAGGAACTGCTGCGCCCGGGCGACAAATTCTATCTGCAGCAGTGCTGCTATACGGAGACGCTGGACGGCTTGCGCAACACCCGTAAGATGGATATCAGCCTGGGGGACGCCACCTATCTGCATCTGATGGACCATCCCTCCTGCCAAAACCTGATCAACTGGGGCAATCAAAACCAGGTGGACATCCATATCCGATCGCTCTAAACCGATGAAGCGCATCGAGATCGAAGCCTGGCTTCCCTTGGTGGAGAAGCCCTCCCGCTATATCGACCACGAACTCAACGCTATCCATAAACCCTGGCAGCAGGTGAATTTCTGCCTGGCCTTCCCCGACCTATATGAAGTGGGTATCTCGCATCTGGGCTTGAAGATACTGTATTCCATCCTCAACCGGATCGAGGGCGTGATGGCGGACCGCTGCTATCTGCCTTGGTTGGACCTGATCAAGATCATGAAAAGGGAGGGAATTCCGCTCTTTGGCAGCGAAAGCCGGATCGGGCTGGCGGAGTTTGACCTGATCGGGATCACGCTGCAGAGCGAACTTACCTATAGCAATGTGCTGCAACTGCTTGGCCTGGGACAAATACCGCTGCTGAGCGCCGACCGGGATGAGGATTGCCCGATCGTGATGGCGGGTGGGCCCTGCGCCGGAAATCCGCTGCCACTTTCTGACTTTATCGATGTCTTCTTCATCGGGGAGGCGGAAGAGGCGATCACAGAGATCGCTGAACTGTTTTTGAAGGTTTCCGGGCGGCAGGCCAGGCTGGAGCAACTGGCATCGATCGAGGGTTGCTATGTTCCTGTTCTGCAGGCAGATCTGATCGGCAGGGGGCTGAGGGTGAAAGCCCGCAAATTTACCGGTTTCCATCAAAACACCCACACCCACAGACCGCAACTGCTGCCCTGGCAACTGGCCACGCACAACCGCTATGTGGCGGAGATCATGCGTGGCTGCTCGCGGGGCTGCCGCTTCTGCCATGCCGGTTATTTCTACCGTCCGGTGCGGGAACGCCCGGTTTCCGCTCTAATGGAGGATTTGCTGGCGGAGATCAAAGTAAGCGGATGGGATGAGGTGGGCCTGCTTTCTCTCTCCAGCAGCGATTATTCCTGTGTGAAGGAATTGCTGTTCAATCTGCTGGCGCAAGTGGACACGGACAAGACCCATGTCTCGCTGCCTTCGCTGCGCCTGGACAGTCTGGACGATGAGGTGGTGGAACTGATGAGGAAACTGGGCCGGGAGGGGCTGACCATCGCCCCGGAGGCGGGCTCGCAACGCCTGCGGGATATCATCAACAAGAACCTTAGTGAAGAGCAGATCCTGGAGGCAGTCCAGATCGCCCTAAGGCTCGGTTGGCAGCGCCTGAAGCTCTATTTCATGGTGGGGTTGCCCTTCGAGGTGGAAGAGGATATTAATGAATTGATCGGATTGATCATCAGGATCGATGAACAGGCCAGACGCAAGCTGCAGATCAGTATCACGCTTTCCCCTTTCGTTCCCAAGCCCTTCACACCCTTTCAGTGGGCGGAACTGCTTGACTCGCAGCAGCTTCTGGAGCGCTGCCTGAAGGTGAAACAGGCACTGTTCCGCCGGCGGAACATCAAACTCAGATACCACAGCATCGAAAGCTCGGTGCTGGAGGCGGTGCTTGCCCGCGGCGATGCCAGACTGGGAGCTGCGCTCCTGCAGGCATTCGAGCAGGGAGCCCGCTTCGATGGCTGGAACGAGTGCTTCGACTATGGCATCTGGGAAAACGCCTTTCAAGCTTGCGGCATCAGGATCGGGGACTATCTGGGGAAGAAGGATGTCCAGGCTGAACTACCCTGGGATTTCGTGGATACCGGTGTTTGCCGGGAGTTTCTGATCCGGGAATGGGAAAAAGCCGCCCAGGCTGAGACCACTGCCGATTGCCGGGAATTGTGCAGCCTCTGTGGTGTGTGTGATGACAGCCTCAAAACCAAAAATGCCCTTCTGGATCCTGCACCAACGATACCAGTTCCAAAGAAACCACAGCCCACCCGACCCTCCTCCAGCAGGCACCGCTACCGCCTTCACTATGCCAAAACGGGACTGCTGCGCTTCATCTCACATCTGGATTGGATGCGGATGCTATATCGCCTGATCGGGCACACATCTCTGGAAACGGTCTATACCCAGGGTTTCAGTCCCCATCCCCGGGTGAGCCTTTCCCCTCCCTTGCCTTTGGGTGTGCAGAGCCGCTGCTGCTTTTTCGATGTATCCTATTACCGCAGCTATTCTTCTGAAGAGATTTTGGCGGCATTTTCCCAAAAGTCCATCCCCGGATTCCAGGTCCACAGGGTGGAAAAACTTTCCGGGCAGGCACCGGTGCCAGTAGGGGAGAGGATCGGGATCAAAATCCCGGCTGGGGAACAGGCATATCTAAAGCAGCGGTTGGAGCAATTTCGCACCGCAGAAACCTGGCCCTTCACCAAAACGACTCCCTCCCGCAGCAAGGACTATGATCTGAAAAGGATCGTGCAGGCTCTGCAGCTGGAACCGGAACTGCTGATCCTGGATAAAAGCCTGGCCAGCCCTTCTCTGTATGATGTGCTGGGAGAACTTCTGAACTGGGACAAAGCCCGGCTGTACAAGTTGGACTTCGAACGGCTGGACTGGCTCTGGAACTGAGCTGGCAGCTGTGCAGCGGGAATGGCTCTGCAGGGGCTGAAACCAAGGCAGGTCAGCCTTGATTTCTTCTTTCAATTTAATAATTTCAGCTTGAAAACATACTTGTTTTTTCATCAATCAAGTTTATAATATCTGCATCAAAACCAGAGTAAGTGAGGTGTGTCATGAGAACAAGCGTTCTTACCATGATCTTAGCCGCATCACTTGTAGCGATTTTTGCTCAATGGAGCGACCAACCCCAGTTTCCCAACCTGATTGCAGGCTTCCCGGCTGAACAGGTGCTGCCCAAGGTGGGGATCACCGATGCCGGCCATGTCTATATCTCCCGCTTCGACAATGCCACCGGAGGCTACAAGGTCTTTCTGCAACTGCTTTCACCGCAGGGAATACCAGAATGGGCGGCTCCCGAAGGCACCCTGGTGAGCGACCATCCCAGCATGAGTTGGTTAACCGATTATGACCTCACCGTGAGCCAGACCGACAACGTGCTCATCACCTTTCAGGACATCCGCAATGCAGGTGTGAACAATGTGTTTGCCTATAAACTGAACCTCGAAGGCAACCAGCTCTGGGGACCGGATGGAGTAACCCTGACCTATGACACCTATACTGATTATGCCAATATGTCTCCTATCATCTTCAGCTCGGTTGACAACAGCACTTATGTTGCCTGGCAGCGAATGGGACCGACCACCACCATCGGTGTCAACCGTTTAAGCAGCGAAGGCCAGAAGCTATGGGGTGAGAATGGGATCGTGATCGAACCCCCAGCTGGAAGCTGCACCTGGCCCCAGATCATCCAGTCCGACGGCACCAATATCCTGTTGAAGTATTACATAGACAGCGGACCCTTTTGGGCGCCCAACCGCCATATCTATGTGGCCAAGTTCACTGCTGAGGGGCAGCTTCTCTGGACCACCCTGATCAGCAACGCCGGAGGTGTAACCGCTTGGCAACAGGAGATCGCCTTCAAACCGGACGGCGCTGGCGGTGCGATCCTGGCCTGGTATGACGACCGCAATAATGATATGATCAATGATGTTTATGTACAGAGGGTGGATGTGAATGGCACTGTGAGCATGGCCACAAACGGTGAACTGATCTCCACGGACTCCTCCAATCAACAGTTCTACCCCAAACTGGCGGTGGATACAACAAACCAGCAGATCTACGCCTTCTACAAGATCACCAATCCGGGGCAGACCATGGACGGTTTGGGCAGGCAGCTGATGAATTATGACGGCACCAGATTGTGGACAGATGCAGGCGAAACCATGATCGCGCTTAGCAGCTATGTGGCCTCTCCAGTGGAAGCTTATATCAATTCCTACGGCGCCGCCTGTATCTATGAGGTGGGCAGCATCCCTTCCAGCGATACCTCAATGCACCTCAAAGCAAGCTGTTTTCTTGCCTCTGGTGCCAGTGCCTGGCAAAATGAGGTGATCGAACTTGCCAGCAACAATACAAACAAGTATCATTTCAGCCTGGCGCAGAACATCGATGGATGGGTGGTATTGGCTTGGGAAGAGGGATTTTCGGACATGGATATCTATGCCATGCGACTCAACTGCAATGGCACACTCGGTACCCAATACCCGGCTCCGGTGAATCTCACAGCGGAATTCATCCCTCCCAACAGTGTGTTGCTGAACTGGGAATTTCCCTATATAAGCTATCAACCCACAGGATTTTATGTTTACATGGACGGGGAATTGGGTCAGAGTGTGCCACCTGATCAGTTTTCCTATCTCTTCTCCCAACTGCCTCCGGGAATCCACAGCTTTTATGTGATCGCCAGCTATCCGGACAACCAGTTTTCCCTGCCAAGTGCCACGGTTGAGGTGATGGTGGTG
>CAZVXK010000034.1:8038-22566 GCA_964631665.1 uncultured Candidatus Cloacimonadota bacterium
AGGGGAAGACAGAATGAAAAGAACAGCTTATCTGATGTTACTACTGCTTGTTTTGTGCTCCGGCCTGCTCGCAGTACCGCGGAATTATGTGGTATTGGAGATCGGTACCGGAACTTGGTGTCAATATTGCCCGGGCGCAGCCATGGGCGCGCATGATCTGCTGGAGAATGGACATCCCGTTGCCGTGATCAAGAACCATAACGGCGACGCCTATGCCAATGTCTATTCCAACACCCGCAACAGTTTTTATGGTATAACAGGGTATCCCACTGCCTACTTTGATGGAGGGAATCCCTATGTGGGCGGGAGCAACACAACTTCGATGTACAGCAATTACCTGCCGCGAGTCAATGCCCGTATGGCAGTGGAATCCCACTTTACCATCGGCGCTTCCGGAAACATGACCGGGAATACGATCAACCTCGCCGTTACCGTGGCCAAACCGGAACCTGATACCAACACCAATGTGGTATTGCATTGCGTGTTTACCGAATCGGGCATTCCGCAAATCTGGTTCAATCAAACCACTGTGGAGAATGTAAACCGTCTGATGACACCAGATCAGAATGGCACACCGGTCAACCTTGCCACTGGTGAACAAGTTACGATCAATCTATCGGCAGCCTGGAATCCAGCCTGGAATTTCGACAATGGCGAAGTGATCTTGTTCCTGCAGAATATGACCACCAAGGAGATCCTGCAGGCAACCAAGTCCTCGCTGCTCGATCTCCTGGTTTCAACTCCGCCCTATCCGGCGGTGCTGGTCTATCCCCCGGATGGAGCCACGGTACCGGAAACCTCCATGTTGCAATGGAGCAGCGGAGGAAACGCTCCCCAGGGTTACAAGCTATTTTTGGGAACTGATGGCGGTGGAGTGGACACCCCCACCAATCTGGTCAACGGAGTGGACCTGGGCCTGGTCACTTTCTATCAACCACCTGCACCCCTGCCCTTCTACAGTACCTATTACTGGCAGATCGTTCCCTACAATGGATATGGAGATTCCAGCGGCTGCCCCATCTGGTCTTTCAACACACCCAGTCCGCTCACCGGCACCAAAACCATCGGTACTGGCGGGGATTTCAGCACCTTCACCGATGCGATAAACTCACTCAATTTCAACTATGTGGGAACTGGGGGTGTAACCTTCAACGTGAATCCCGGCACCTACTATGAGAATCCCCCGGCGATCATCCAGACTGGTTCCGAAACCGATCCGATCGTCTTCCAGGCTGCTCCCGGAGCCAGGATCAATCCTGTGATCAAAGCCACCGGCGGTGCCAGTTCTTTTGGTATTAAAGTTGAAGGTGCCAGTTGGATCACCTTTGACGGCATCGACATCGCCAATGTGGAGGAAGCCACCGACCTGGTATATGGCTACTGGCTGACCGCAACTCCTGCCAGCGGAGCTTCGCATATCACCATCACAAATTGCACAGTCACTCTGTCCAGTTCCAATGCCGCCACCCGTGGTATCAATTCGGTGGGGGTTACTGAAAACTCCAACAGTTTTGTCAACATCACTAACAACAACCTGGAGGAGGTATACACTGCGATCTATGTTTCCGGAAGCACCAGCACCGGGCTGGAAATGCAGAACCAGGTGATCACGGGAAACACCTTCACCAATATCCGCAACTATGCCATCTATCATGCCAATGGTATTAACACCACCATCAATGGGAACACGATCTCCTTCGTAACTGGTGGAATTCACAGGCTCTATGGGATTTACACCAGTGGGACGAACAGTACCACCCAGATCTTTGACAACGTGATCTCCGGCGGTTCCACAAACAACCAAGTCTACCTGATCTATGCCGCCAGCGGCACCAATGAGATCTACAACAATGTGATGTCCAATGTCACCCTCACCGGCACCAGCCTGTTCTATGGAGCCTATCTGGCAAATGGGGTCAACAGCTTCCATGACAACCAGATCTTCGGTTTGACCGGAGGCGGCAACATCTTTGGCGTCTTCATCATCGGCGGCACCTTGCACAATGTATACAACAACCTGATCCACAACCTGAACTATTATGATACCGGAAACTACAGCGTGAGCGGAGTCCGGGTGAATTCCGGCGCCGAGATCAACCTCTACAACAATATGATCTACGATCTGCGCGCGCCCGGAAGCTCTAATGCCGTTCCAGTGATGGGAGTAAACATCGCCGGTGGCTCCATCGGCAGGCTCTACCACAATTCCATATATCTGAATGCCACCGGAACCACAGCCGGATTTTCCACTGCTGCTCTGTACCTAAGCCCCACTGCCAACAGCTATGAGCTGAAGAATAACATCTTTGTAAACAACAGCGTCCCTGGCACCACGGGCAGGACGGTTGCCTTCTGGAAGAGCAGTGCCGGGCTGGGAAATCTGACCGGAACAGATCACAATATCTATTATGCCGGAACCCCGGGTGCTGCCAATCTGATCTTCTATCAGGTGAGCACTGGTTACCAGAGCCTGGAGGATTATCAGACCCTGGCCGGCACCTTCGACCAGAATTCCTTCACCGAAAACGTGCCCTTTGTGAGCACTGTGGCGCCCTACGACCTGCACATCCAGACCGGAGTGCCAACCTGGGTGGAGGGGAATGCGTTGCCCATAGCCTGGCTGGACTTCGATATCGATAATGAACCCCGCAACCCCGTCATTCCTGATATCGGAGCGGATGAAGGCAACTTCGCTTCGCTGGGAGGTTCCGGCCATGTGGTGTCGCTGTCTCCTCCGAACAATGCCGAGGGTTTGGACCCGCTGGATGTCCAGCTGGCCTGGTTGGCTCCCGAAACTGCTGTGCCCCCTCTCTATTATGCAGTGTATGCCAGCTCCGATCCGGAATACATCTTCGGCGAGTATTATTTCGAAACTCCCAACACCAGCTTCGACCTTTCTGCCCAACCTGCTGTGGAACTGGGATATGGAAACACCTGGTATTGGGCTGTTCTGCCGGTGGATGAATTCCTGGAGCATCCCGATCCCGACCATCCTGAATTCATGGTCTGGAACTTCAGCACCATGATCGCTGCAGTGGCCGATATCACTGTGCAGTTGGTGGGTGAAGACATCCAGTTGGGCTGGCTTCCCTCTCCTGGCGCCATCGGCTATAAAATCTATGCCGCCACCGATCCCTATACCACCAACTGGGAATATCTGGGCTGGACCAACAATCCAAGGCTTACTCTGCCCACGGCCACCGAAGCCAGAAGGTTCTTCAAAGTTACTGCCCTCACTGGCGATCTTCCCCCGGAACCGCCTCTGCGTTAAAGAAAAACCAAGTATCCGGGATCCAGAGAAGATCCTGGTCAATTTGATAACCAAGCCTCCGAAGCCGGAGGCTTGGTTTGTTTTGCTGGGAAAATGGATGGTATAAGTATGAAGGAAAATGATGCTGCGAAAGAGATCGGCCACGCCAGCTTCTACTGGTTCCTGTGGGTTTTTAACCTAAAACGGCGAAAGCTATACCTGTATAAACATCTTGACGGAAAATCAATTCCGGGATGATAGTTCCCGCAAATATGACATTCCACAGAAGATCCAATAGGTCAAGGAAATGACTATGAATGACACACCGAATCCGATGGAAAGCCAACAGGCTTCACCACCTCCACCATTCCCAAAAAAAGTTTCCAAAGCACTGGCAATAGCGATCATTGCCGTGGTGCTGTTGCTCATTATTGCATTATTGGCCGCAATAATGGTTCCCAGGTTTCTGAGATACCGGGAAAAGAATTTGTCCAGCCCTGCCCAGGAAGCCATCTTTCAGATCAGAAAAGCCTATAATCTCCATTATGGAAATCAAGGATCCTGGAAAGGCTTGGAGCCGGACGACGCCATCGAAGCTGCCCAGATCGATCCTGAAACACTCAGGAAATGGAAATTCGAGGTGGTGCTGAAGAGCGCGCGCCAATATGAGTATGAACTCGCTCTGGCCATGGATAAAGCAGGATCGGATCTGTCTGACACAGTGGTTCCCTTTAAACACATTGTTGCCACCCTGAAAGGCGGTGGTTCCAAGTCCAGAAAGGTGTGGTATGACTCTGATGCTAACACTTTTCATGGCTACGGTGTTGATGACCAGACCGAACCTCCCGAGGATGATGAGACTGGCCTTCTGGGAGCGTTGGTCATTCCCCGTCAGCAGCGTTACATCGAAAAATCCAGGTCCTCTGAAGCGCAAACCGCCATTGCCACCATCCGCAAGGTCTACGACATCTATCTGCAGATTAATGGCACCGTGGAGGATTTCACCGTGGAACAAGCCTTGCGTGAAGCCCGATTGGGGCAATCTACGCTGGCAAACTGGTCCTTCATTGTGGAAGGGAATCCCCCCTACCGGATGATTGCCACCAGCACCCCAAACAATCCCGCCGGATCAGGCAAACATGTCTGGTATGATGTCCGCGAAGCCAGGTATCATGGCTATGGAGTGGACAACAGGACCAGTCCCTGGTGACATGTATCGGTTATCAGAAATTTACCTGCAAGCCCAGAACCGCATAGTGGAAAAGGGCGAAGGTATAGACCTCGTCGATGTCCGAACCGCCTTCCAGAAGGCGATAGCCGGCTTTGAGCGTGAAGCGGTCATTTACATCGTAGTTCAGTGATGCCAGAACATCTTCCGCTCTGCCATAGGGAGAGGCCAGGGCCTCGCCATCCAGGGTCAGGGACCATTTCGGATTGAAGTCATAGCCAAACTTGAAACCGATCAGGGGCACGAAACCGGTGTTGGTCTTGGCTGATTTCTTGTCTCCGGATTTCAGATAGATCTCTGCATCGCGCAGTTTCAGGGTGAGCCCCAGTTCCCGGATATAGGGATTGCGGAAGATATAGCGGTATTGCAGGCGATAGGAATCGAAGCGGTAAAGCGCCTCGATCGCTTCTCCGGCCAGGAAGGTCTCGCCCTCATATCTGATATCGCGGTCAAAGCTGCCCTCCGCCTTTACCCGAAGGGGTGTGGCCAGCAGCGATACCTGATGCCGTGGCGTGATCTTGTAATAGGCGTTCAACCTCGAATGCAGAACAGGATCGGAACTAAGGTCTTCAGTTAGGGAAAAGCGGTCGGATTCGCCCACGCCCGGGCTTTGCGCGTCATTGTATCCGCTGAAGGCAGCTCCGCTTTCCAGATAGATGCTGAATTGGGCACTCAAGGCTCCTATGGTCAAACTGGTCAGTGCCAGTAAAAGGAAAATCTGTTTCATTTTATAAACTCCAAATGGTTTTTTACAAATATCATAATCTGCTATCCTGTGCCGCCAAGTTAAACTTCAATCAAAGATCTGCAGTGTCAGCCACCCTTGGCTCCCATTAGCAATACGGAATCATTACGGAGTCATTACGGAGTTAATCCGTAATGACTCCGTAATGATTCCGTATTGCTAACGGGAGGGAAGAGGAGCTCAGGCATCCTGCCTGGGGGGGGGTTAGTTGCCTAAAAAATCAGGATAAGTGGCACAACTTATTGGTAATCCAGAATTTGTCTGTATGCACAAACCGTTAACTAACCATGGATGACGATCCACATTGAAAAATCGCTTCGCACAAAGCATAAACTCCTTCCCAGCGATCGACAGAAGAAAGTACTGGCAGTTATATCCAATTACAATCCAAATCAATGCACCATTTTTTAGCAGTCTCACTTTTCGATTGACAATTTTCGCATCCTGATTACTTTGTCATTGGATTAGCACTTTACCAACCCGAGCGCTAATTTAATAAGCAAACACGGTATTTTGCATGAAGAAAAATCAGCTGCGTCTCAATAAAACACTCGCTGCCCTGGTGGATGAATTCATCAGCAGCAACGAGCCGGTGTCCTCGCGGATACTGAACGAGAAATATCTCACGGGAGTGAGTTCGGCCACTTTGCGCCTCGATCTGATGAAGCTGGAGCAGCAAAACCTGATCTTCCAGCCCCACACTTCATCCGGACGGGTGCCCACCATCGGTGGCTACCGCCAGTATCTGAAAATGATCCGGCCGGAGCACGCCAAGGTGAGTTTTCCAAACATGGACCTCCTGCGCGAGCTCCTGATCAAGAATTACAAGGACACCCCGCTGTCTCTGCATTACATCATGCAAATGCTGGCCAAGGAGACCGACCAGCTCAGCTTTGTGGCCGAACCGGAAGTTTCCAGTGGCTATCTGGCCCGGCTGGAGGTTTTCCCCATCGGCGGAAGCAAATACATTTTCGTGATGAGCCTGGATTCCGGGTTGGACAAAACGATGGTGATGAAGCTGGATTATGAGATCACCGAAGCCCAGCTTAAAAAACTGGTGCGCTACCTGAACGATGAACTTGCCGGATTGCGGGTCTATGACATCGCCAACCGGGTGTTGGTGGAGATGCGGGAAAACATGCATCAGGACAACCTGCTGGTGAGCATGTTCCTGCGCGAATTGCACAAGGCCTTCATCGACATCAGCGATTTCTTCATCAATTACGATGGCAGCATCAGCTTCCTGGAGCAGCCGGAATTCGATTCCAAACAGAATATCCTGAGCTTCATGAACCTGATCCAGCGCCAGGATTACCTGCTGAACCTGATGCGCAAGGCGGAGTTCGATTCCGAAGTCAATATCCTGATGGGAGAGGATTTCCGCGAGCCGGAGTGGGCAAATTTCTGCGTGATCTATGGCCGCTATGAGGTGTTCGGAATTCCCGGCTATCTGGGTGTGGTTACGCCCATCAGGACCGATTATCGCCGCCTGGTGCCCCTGATCCGGGATATCACACGCACCATCACCGATACCACCCGCAAGGGTATGATCGTACCCCAATAGGAGGATTGAGCATGTCGCTGAAAAAGAAAGTGGACAAACACAGCAAGGAAGTGGAAGACATTGCCTATCAGGAAGAACTGGAGACTGAAGAGACCGTGGAAATGGAAACAGCCCCACCGGTAGATCTGGAACAGGAATGCGCCGAATGGAAGGATAAATATCTGCGCAGTATGGCGGAATTCGAGAATTTCCGGCGGCGCAGCAACCAGGAAAAGTCCGATTGGATCAAGCTCGCCACCCAAAGGCTGGCTCTGGAGGTCTGCGATGTGCTGGACAACTTCGAACGGGCGCTGATGCAGGTGGACGAAACCAGGCAGGACGACACTTTTGTGAAAGGTGTGCAGATGATCGAGCAGCAACTTCGCAAAGTGTTGGAAAAAGAGGGGATCAAGCGTATCGACGCTTTGGGAAAGCCCTTCGATCCCTCGCTGCATGAGGCTTTGGCGCATATTCCCAGTGAATATGAGGCCGATGTCGTTGCCGCTGTGATCCAGAACGGCTACACGATGCACGATAAGATCCTGCGCCCTGTCCGCGTGGCGGTTTCTTCCGGCCCACAGGCTGCTGCCCAAGAAAAAGGGCAGGAAGATTCCACGCAAGAAGAAAACCGGATCGAAGTTACGATCCGCAACGATAAAGATTCTGATTAATAAGATAATCCTGGAGGAAAAATGGGAAAGATAATTGGAATAGACTTGGGGACCACTAATTCCTGCGTTTCCGTGGTGGAAGGCGGGAAACCTGTGGTCATCACCAATGCCGAGGGTGGGCGAACTACTCCCTCGGTGGTTGGATTCACCAAAGACGGACAGCGTTTGGTGGGCCAGCTGGCAAAACGCCAGGCCGTAACCAATCCGCTGAATACCGTCTTTTCAATCAAACGCTTCATGGGACGCGCCTACAGCGAAGTGGGCAACGAGATCAAACAGGTGCCCTTCAAAGTGATCTCCGGTCTCAAGGGCCAGGCAGCAGTCCATATCGATAGCGAGAACAAGGATTTTACGCCGCAGGAGATTTCGGCGATGGTGCTCACCAAGATGAAGGAAACCGCTGAAGCCTATCTGGGGCAGAAGGTTACCGAAGCCGTGATCACCGTTCCGGCCTACTTCAACGATGACCAGCGCCAGGCCACCAAGGATGCCGGCAAGATCGCCGGGCTGGATGTGAAACGCATCATCAACGAGCCTACCGCGGCGGCCTTGGCCTATGGCATGGAGAACAAGAAGGAACAGAAAGTGGCGGTGTATGATCTGGGTGGCGGCACCTTCGACATCTCGATCCTGGATATTTCCCAGGGCGTGGTGGAGGTTCTTTCCACCAATGGAGACACCCATCTGGGCGGAGACGACTTCGACAAACGTGTGATCGACTGGATCCTGAATCAATTCAAGAAACAGGAGGGGATCGACCTCTCCAAGGACCCGATGGCGATGCAGCGTCTGCGTGAAGCCGCCGAGAAAGCCAAGATCGAGCTTTCCGGCACTCAGACCACCAATATCAACCTGCCTTTCATCACGGCGGACGCCACCGGACCCAAACACCTGAGCCTGGATCTCAGCCTGGCGGAGTTCAACCGCCTCACCGAAGATTTGGTGCAGCGGACCCTGGGACCCTGCCGTCAGGCATTGACCGATGCCAAGCTTACATCTGCAGACATCCAGGAGATCCTGTTGGTTGGTGGAAGCACCCGTATCCCTGCGGTTCAGGATGCCGTGGAAAAGTTCTTTGGCAAAAAGCCGAACCGCAGCCTTAATCCGGATGAGGTGGTGGCGATCGGGGCTTCGATCCAGGGCGCCATCCTTTCCGGAGATGACAATGTGAGCGAAGTTCTGCTGCTGGATGTCACTCCACTTTCCCTGGGTATCGAGACTCTGGGCAATGTGGCGACCAACCTGATCCCGCGCAACACCACCATCCCCACCAAGAAGAGCCAGATCTTCTCCACCGCTGCGGATAACCAAACCGCCGTGACCATCCATGTGCTGCAGGGGGAGCGTCCCATGGCACAGGATAACAAGTCCCTGGGCAGATTCGACCTGGTGGGCATTCCTGCCGCACCGAGGGGCATCCCGCAGATCGAGGTAACCTTCGATATCGATGCCAATGGCATCCTCCACGTCTCCGCCAAGGACAAGGGCACCGGGAAAGAGCAATCCATCCGCATCGACCGTGCCGGCAATATCAGCAAGGAAGACATCGACCGCATGATCAAGGATGCGGAATTGCATGCCGATGAGGACAAGAAGCGCCAGGAATTCATCACCGCCAAGAACGAACTGGACGCCCTGGTCTTCAGTACTGAAAAGAGCCTCAAGGAATATGGCGACAAACTTTCCGAGAGCGAACGCAACGAACTGGAAGCGGAGCTCAAGACGGCAAAGGAGAAGCTGGAAAAAGCCACCGAGAAAGAAGAGATCGAAATCATCAGGGATGAATTAGCCAAAAAAGCCCAACACTTGGGCGAAATCATCTATGCCCAGGCACAACAGCAACAGGGTGCAGCTTCGGGAGCGGGATTCGATCCCAATGCCGCTGGCTTCAATCCTGGGGACTATGCCCAAAGCGAGCCCAAGCCGGAAGAGCCCAAGAGCTCGGATGGGCCTATTGATGCCGATTTCGAAGTGGTGGATGATAAATAACGGTATCGGAAGCGGGGAGTCTGGAGCTCCCCGCTCTCCCTCCTGCTGAGGTGGTTTGAATGGCAAAACGAGATTATTATGAAGTTCTGGGTGTGAACCGCAGCGCCGACGAAGGCGAGATCAAGAAAGCCTATCGCAAGCTGGCAATGCAGTATCATCCGGATAAAAATCCAGACAACAAAGATGCCGAGGAGAAGTTTAAGGAAGCCTCTGAAGCCTATGAAGTGCTTTCCGACAAAGAGAAACGGCAGCTTTACGACCAGTATGGCCATGCCGGGGTGGAAAGCCAGTTCGGCAGCGGCGGTTTCAACTGGAACAATTTCAGCCATTTCGAGGATATCAGCGATCTGTTCGGTGGCGGAGGATTCAGCTCCATTTTCGATACATTGTTTGGCGGTAGCTTTGGTTCGCGGGGGCAGCAACGCTCTTCCAACCGGGGGGAGGATCTCCAGATCGAACTATCCCTCACCCTCAAGGAAATTGCCCTGGGCACTGAGAAGACCATCAAGATCAGCGTGAAGGAGGCCTGCGACCGATGCGGAGGCAGCGGCAGTGCCGACGGGCACAGTGATAATTGCTCCCAATGCCATGGTACCGGTCAGGTGCGCACTGTGCGCCAATCGCTGTTCGGGCAAATGCAAACGATCTCGGAATGCCCTTCCTGCCGTGGCGAGGGCAAGGTGATCAAGAACAAATGCCCCAAATGCTACGGTGAGGGCCGGATGGGCAAGGTGAAGGAAATCTCTGTGAAGATTCCCGCCGGAGTGGAGGAGAACCAGTTCATCCGGTTACGGGGGCAGGGCAATGTGGGTCCCCGGGGCGGCCAGCACGGCGATATCCTGGTATTGATCCATGAGAAGCAGGATGATACCTTCGAACGGGATGGCAACAACATCATCCTGGAATATCCGATCAGCGTGAGTCAGGCGGTGTTGGGTGATGAGGTGATCATACCCACTCTGACCTCAACCGTAAAGATGAAGATCCCCGCCGGAACCCAGAGCGGCAGACTATTTCGCCTGAAAGGGCAGGGTATCCAAGGCTTGAACACCTATTCCCGGGGCGACCTGATCGTGCGCGCCATCGTTATCATCCCCACCAAGCTGTCACGGGAGGAGAGCGATCTATATCAAAAGATCAGGGAATTCGATAAAAAGCGGGATCTGAAACCGGGCAAGAGCTTTGTAAACAAGCTGAGGGATTTCTTCAGCTAAGCAGAGCTATGCCATCGGTTTACTATCCCGGATTGAAGGGCTTGAAGGCTGGTGAGATCTGCACCCTTGAGGGCGATGAGTTGCATCATCTGGCACAGGTGGCGCATCGCCGGCTAAAAGATGAGCTCATCCTAAATTCCAGTGCAGGCCTGCTGGCCAAGGCGGTAGTTGAGAATCTAAACAAACATTCTGCCCAGCTCCGGATACTACATTTGTGGGAGGCTCAGCCTTTCGAACATCCCTTTGCCATCGCTTTTGCCTTGCTCAAAAACCGCAATGATGAAATCATCGTGGAGAAATGCACCGAGTTGGGGGCAGGGGCTTTTTTTCCATTGATAACCGTCAATTCGGTGCGTCAAACCAAGTCCAGTACCATCCTGCGTTTTGAGAAGATCGCCATCGCCGCCATCAAACAGTGCGACAATCCCTGGCTGCCATGTATCCATACTCCGCAAAGCCTCTCAAGTGGGTTGGAGGAAATCAAGAGGCAGGGCTATACACCCATCGTCTGTTCCGAGAGCCGACCCCGGCATTGGCTGCATCATCTGAAGACCGATGCCACCTTCAAACCCTGTTTTGTGATCGGTCCCGAGGGGGGCTGGAGTCCCGATGAGAAGGATCAGTTTAAGGGTCTGGCGGAAATCTCGATAGCTGGACTGGTAACCAGGGCGGAGACCGCTGCCATTGCCATTTCAGCCCAATGGCTGGCTTATGCGAACCAATTCAGTACCCGTGGCACCACATAGTGCACCCACAGCGCTATCATGCCAGTACTGAGCAGGTTCATCACCAAGCCTGCCCCCAACATGTAGAGCAGGGACACCTTGCGTGAGGAGCCAAAACCCAGTCCATTGCTGGGTGTGGCGATGGGAGTCATAAACGCGCAGGAGGAAGCCAAACTGATCACCAGCATCATCTCCCAGGTGATGGCCTGATTGATTTTGGTGGGTGGAAACAAGGTGAGAAACATGGCGATCTGGATCACTGAATTGCTCAGGAATTCAGTGGAAAAAGTGGTGATCAGTCCTGCCATTACTAGCAATAACAACAGCGATTGTTCTCCCTGGATCCAGCTTGCCGCGGCAACAGCAATCAGCCGGGGAAAGTGAAGCAGATACAACACTCCGGTGAGAGCCAATCCTGCCAGTATCCACAAGAATCCCCGGGTGGGGACATTGTGCAGAATGTCTTTGAGTTCCAGCAGCCGTTGAGGTTTTCCTTCCCCCAACTTATAGTCTTTCAGAAAGATCAGAGCGATGAACACGACCGTCACCAAGATCGTGAGCCCATACACCCAGCCCGTGAATTGGCTGAGAAAGCTCATGGCAAAAGACAACACCGCGCTGCTGAGCAAAAAGCTGAAGGCCAATTCCAGTGCCAGCATTTGAGCCCTGCGATCCACAGGCACCTGGGTGAGATTCTGCCGCACCTTCAATCCTGACAGATAATGGCTGGGACGAAACACCAGCATCAACACCAGCCATCCGGTAATGCAGAGCAAAGCGGTCAAAGGCAGAGCCCAGGTCATCCAGGAGAGAAAGGTGAAGGAAGGACTGATGGGGAAACGGTATTTTTCCAGCATGCCCACATAGAAGCCATTGGTGGTGGTTCCGGTCAGCATCCCTATTCCCCCGATGTTCGCGCCCCAGATGGCTGACAGCAGGATCAGGGTGGAGAATTTGCGTTTCTCCCTGGGGCTGCCTTCAAACTCGCTCTGGATCAGGAAGATCACCGGCAGCAAAGCCATCAGAGTGATCACATTGGCGATCAGCAACGAAAGCAGTGCCGTGCTACTGATCACCAGCCAGGCCAATCTGGAGATGCTGATATGCTTTTCCTCCACCAGAATGAATAGAAACCGCTCCGGTAGCTTGAAGCGGACGAATACCCTCGAGATCAGATAGGAGATCAGAAAGAAATGCAGCAGCTGCAGCTTGTCAAGATGCCACAACACCTCTGATACCATCCTCAACCCATTTCAACAGTTCCCTCTCATTCTTGCAGCGCAGAGTAATCTGAAGCGCCAACAGCATATTCTCCAATCGCTTGTGCCGGCAGAGCTTCATCATGTCCTTCTCCGTGCAGAGGATATGCTCCACCCGATATTTCTCCGCCAGCGTAGCGATCCTGTCCAATTCATTCTCATCGGCATAGCTATAATGATCGCCAAAAGCGAAATGGTGCAGCCATATAACACCCAGAGCCCTGACGGCTGCCTCGAAGGAGCCGGGATGGGCGATCCCGCTGACCAGGAGGCAGCTTTTCCCCCGTGGATAAGGCAGCCGGTGCCCCTGGCCGGAGCTTTCCACCCAGGCACTATAGTGATAATGGCAATTAACCAGATGGTCAGAATAGTCCGCCAGCATCCGTTCCAGTTCAGGATTAGAGCCGCCCTCCTGTTTGTGGTTGATCACCAGAATGTTATCTCTGGAAAGGGCGGACAGAGGTTCGCGCAGATAGCCTGCCGGAAGCAGCATCCCATTGCCAATGCCCACCTCGCCGTCAAAACACACGATATCCAGCTGCCGGGCCACTTTGAGGTGTTGAAATCCATCGTCCATGATCACCAGTTGCAAATCTGGGAAAGCCGCCAGTAGCAGTGAGATGGCGGCCTTGCGCTGGCGTCCCGCCACCACCGGTATGCCTGGCAAACGGCTGGCGATCAGGGCAGCTTCGTCTCCGCAGCGATGGGGCGGATGTAGCAACCCTTCTCCAGAGGAGATCAGGGCAGGATAGTGTTCGAAAGCGCCTTTGTACCCGCGATGCGAGACACCCACGCGGTAGCCTTGCTTGTGCAGAAGCCTGGCCAGGAAGATGGTGAACGGCGTCTTGCCGCTGCCGCCGCTGCAGAGGTTACCAATGCTGATCACGGCGCAGGGGGGCTGAAATTGGTTGCCCAGTGCTTGTTGTCGCCGGTGTTGCTGGTATAGGGAGGTCAGCGCCGCAAGGGGACTGAGCGCAGCGCTCAATCCGGAACGGCGCCACAGATGCTTGCGGATGAAGTCGTTGTCGATCACTGGCCTGCTTCTGCCAGCCGTTTCGCAATCAATTCCGCCAGCGTTTCGGTGTCGAAGGGTTTATACAACACATCCTGCAGCCCGTCCGTTTTTGCCCGCACCAGCACATGATTAGGGTCATATCCGAAACCGGTCATCATGATCACCGGAATCTGGGGATCGTGTTCAGACACCCGCCAGAACAGCTCGTAGCCATCCATATCCGGCATGGCGATATCTGTAACCACCAGGTTGACCGTGCCCTTGAGGATCTCCCGCAGGGCGTCCATTCCGTTGCTGAAGGTGAGAATCTTCCACTCCGGATGTATCGCTTCCAGTTCCACCTTCAGGTTTTGAGTGAGTTCTTCCTCGTCGTCAACAATACTGATCACTCTGGTCATGGGGATTTTTCTCCGGTGATGATGTCACAGATCTGCTGATAGCGCTCAAGCGTGCTGGCAACGATCTCCGGGGGGAGGGGAGGTGGGGGGGATTGTTTGTCCCAGCCGCTTTCGATCAGGTAATCGCGCACAAATTGCTTGTCAAAGCTGCGGGGGCTGGTGCCGATCTCATAATCCTCCAGCTCCCAGAATCTGGAGGAATCGGGGGTGAGCGCTTCATCGATGAGCAGGATCTGGCTGCCGATGGCGCCAAACTCAAACTTGGTGTCCGCCAGCACGACACCGGCTTTGAGCAGCAGTTCATGGGCATGGTTATAGAGCTGGAGCGATTTGTCCCGAACGAATTCAGCGATCTTTTTGTCCATATAGCCCAGCATCTCCCGATAGCTGATATTCTCGTCGTGTCCCTCGCTGGCTTTGGTGGAGGGGGTGAACAGGGGCTGGGCGAATTTCTGGCTTTCCCTGAAATCCCCCGGAAGCAGCATTCCGCC
>CAZVXK010000035.1:0-22179 GCA_964631665.1 uncultured Candidatus Cloacimonadota bacterium
ATATAAGACTATCTTATTTTCTACACATTCCCTCAATCCATTCGGGGGAGGGTATAAGGGGGGCATATTTTGTGTAAGAATCGACCTAACCCATTGCAAAATATATAATATAATCTTACACAAGGGCTGTTCAAGGTTGTGTAAGATTTGATCTATACCATTGCAGCACAACAAGATAATTCTACACACGGATTTGTGTAAGATTCGGCCTTTATGTGTAAGATTCGGATCACAACCATATGACCATCCTACTCCAGGGATCCTCTTCGCTCCATTCTCAGCTATGTTTTTCTTACCCCTGTCGGTGTTTTCTGCAGCCTCTTCGACCGGTCGTTTATTCCAGATTCTGCCGATCAATAGTGTTTATAAATCGTAATAGCTATTAGTTTGGAATAGATACATCAGCATAAATACCGGCTGAAGCCAGCGAAACGACCGGCTGAAGCCAGTGCTACGCTTGCAGGCGCAGCTTCACCTGTTAACCTGTTAACTTGTTAACTTGCTAACCTGTTAACCTGTTAACTTGTTAACCTGTTAACCACTAACCATTAACCCATTAACCATTCACCTACTAACCCACCAACCCACTACAGATTCACCTCCACCCACACCCCGACGCGGAAGATGGTCAGGCCGTCGTCGCGTTTGCGGTCGGAGGTGATCTCATAGGTTCCGGTGAGCCCGCCGCGGATGTTTTGGTCGAACTGGTAGGTGGCGCCGGGAGTGAAGGCTAATCTGGTGCCGTCGCGGTCCACCTGGGAGGCTTCGCGGCCGATGGTCTTGTCGAAGTTTTTCTCAAAGATGAAAGCCAGACTGGAGGTGAGTTCGTTGCGGATGTGGATCTTTTTGCCGGTGAAGGGGATGGTGAAGCCGCGGCCGGCACGGAAGGAATAGGACACATTGCCATTGAGGGCCTGGGTGTTGTTGGTCTTGATGATATCGTAGGTGTCCATGTCGGTAACATTCTCGCTGCGGGCGAGGCTGAAGCTCACATTGCCGTTCACCACCTTCATGATGGTGCCGGTGAAGCCCAGAACGGGATTGAGGGCGATGGTGGTGGTCTCCTGCTTGGGTTCCAGCCAGTCCACATCGCCGCTGCCGCGCACGGTGTATTGGAAACCGCTGTTGATGCGGGTACCGGAGAGGTATTTCTGCAAGCCCAGCAATTGCTCCATTTCCATCAGGGTGAGGGTGACGTCCGGGAAGGTTATCCCCACGGTCTGGTTGGAGGCGTTGGAATAGCGTTTGTTGATGGTGTAGGAATAGTTCATCACGCTGTCCAGGCGGCGGGAGAACATCACCCCGCTGGACAGGGTGAGGGTGTTGTCATCACCGGTGGCGTCCAGGAAATCGCGGGGGACGGTGTGCGGCAGGCCAAGCTGGAAGGTGAAGGGGGGCCGTTCGTCCTTGCGGGTGTAGTTTTGGGTGTAGCCGTTCTGGTAGGACAGGGTCATATTCTTGATCTTGGAAAGGTAGCCCAGCAGGGTGGCGGGAAGATAGCTGTCGCCTTTGGGGGGTGTGTAGGGCCGGCCCGGATCGCCGCCGGCGGGTGAATAGCCGGGTTTGCCAAAATCGCCCATTCCGCCATAGTCCTCCTTGCCGGGGTCGAATCCGGGAAAATCGCCGAAGGGCTCCTCTTCCTTGAAATCGCCGAAGCCCGGAGCGAAGGGATCCTGCTGGTCGCCAAACATCTCCTGCCGCTTCATTTCCTCTTCCCAGCGGCGTTTTTCCTCCTCGCGGCGCAGCTCCTCCTCCAGGCGGCGTTTCTCGTCCTCCTGTTTCTGCTCTTCTTCCTTGAGGAGTTGTTCCTCTTTTTTCTGTTCATCCTGGGGTTCAACCTCTCCCTCAGAGGGTTTGCCGGCCTGGCGCTTACGGTGGGCGGTGCTGAGTTTTTCCGCCCAAGCGCCCAGCAGATTGGAATTCATCAGGGTGAAGTTGGTGCGGAAGGTGCGGTTCGAGCTTCCATCGCTTTGAAACTGCTCCACCTGGCCCTGATTGGTGGTTTGGTAATATTTGCGCTGCATTTCGGAAAACCGGGTGCCGGCGCTGGCAGTGAAGCTGAAATAACGCCGCAGGTAATTGGGATTGTAGTTGATCCCCAGGTCCTGGACATATTCCGAAAGCTTGCCCACATTCACTCCCTTGATCAGATTCTCCTGCATGAGGTCGCGTTTGCTGTTCAGCCGGATGGTGGTGGCGATGTCGGAGGTGAGCCCCCAACTGACGTTGGTATCGGTGGTGAGGACGCGGGTGGGGACGGTCTGGGTGCGGGGATACCAGCCATAGACGTTTTCGCGCATTTCCCAGTTCCAGCTTTGCGGCTCGGTATTGTTCAGAGTGAAGCTGTTGTTCCAGGTGGTGGGGAAAAAGCCCAGCCGGTAGTTTTTGAAGAGGCGGAAACTCACCTTGTCGCTGGGGAAGCCGATGTTGTAGTTATAGGTGCCGCGCCAGGTGAGGGTGGTGTCCACCGTGGTGGGGGCATAGCGATAGGCTTGTTCGATGCGGCCGCTGAGCGAACTGCGATAGATGGTATATTGGAGGATCTTGCTTTTGGGGGCGCTGCGCTGGCTGAAGCCGAAATCGGCAGCATAGACCAGGTTTTCATTGCGTTCGCGGTCTTTCTGCACGGGATCGGTGATGTTTTCCCGCAGCAGGTCTGAATTGGCGCGGAAGCGCGGGATGCCCAGGGTGTAGTTGCGGCTGAGGTTGATGGGGATGTCCAGGCTCCAGGTTCGGGGGAAGAATTTGTTCAGGAAATACTTGTTGCTGATGTTGAGCGTGGTGGTGCTGGTGAAGGTGTTCACCCGGCCGCGCTGGATGACGGTGTTGAAATTCTCGCTTTTCTCCTCATAATCGATATCGAGGGTGCTGAGATCGGCAAAGGCGGAATTCAGCGAGACACGCCTGGCCACGCCGATGTCCTCATAGGGATCGGCCACCCGCATGTCGTTGTAATAGATGGTTCCATTGAAGGGCAGGGGCGGGCCGAGATCGG
Organism: uncultured Candidatus Cloacimonadota bacterium; assembly: GCA_964631665.1. Classification (GTDB taxonomy): domain Bacteria; phylum Cloacimonadota; class Cloacimonadia; order Cloacimonadales; family Cloacimonadaceae; genus Syntrophosphaera. The sequence goes on from CAZVXK010000035.1 coordinate 2,996, forward strand.
ACGAATTGGACACCCCCAGATAGATATCCCGCACATTGGTGAGGGTGGGGCGGCCCCGGAAGGCATAGACGGTATTGCCGATGGTGATCTCGCCGGAGGTGGCAAGGGGATCGTTTTCCTTGAGGGCGGTGATGGTCTGCAGCTCATAATCCAGCTCGATCCAGCTGTTCTTGTCCATCTTGGCATAGTAGGGCAACACCGGCAGTCGTTCCGTGATCTGGTAATAGTTCAGGCTGTCGGCGCCGATGCGGAAGATGATGTCGATGGAATCGGGATTGAGGGGATTGCTTTCCCTGGCCTCGGGATAGACCCAATACTTGATCCGTTCATAGGAGAGCAGGCTGTAGGGATCGAAGAGGCGCTGGCGCAGCAACACCTGGTGGCTGGGCTGGAGGTTCTGGACGGTCAGGGTGAGCGCCGATTCGCTGGATTCCCGGCGGTCCTCGATGTAGAAGGTGCCTTCCGGGGAGGTGTAGTGGCTGCGGTTTTTCTGGTTGTTCACGATCCCGGACAGGTAGGAGGTGTTGTATAGATTGAGTTCGGTTTCGGGCAGGATCTGTCCGGCCTGGTTGCGCACAAAGAAATCCTGCCATTTGTTGCCGACCACGGAAACATCGGCGATCAAAACCTTGGCGATCTCATCGGTCTCCAGCATGATCCGCCCGTAGGAGATCTTCTTCAGGGCAGGCTGGACGCCGGTGGTGGAGTTGTTGACGATCTCATAGACGGCGGGGTCGGTGATGGGAATGCGGTAGAGCCTCCAGCCGTCGTGATTGATGTTTTCCAGATAGAGCGAATCGGTGACGGAAAAGGCATAGCTGAAATAGCGGTCGAGCTGGTTGAGCACGCCATTGCCGTCCAGGTCTTCCGTATCCAGCACCCGGTTGCCCTCGGTGCCGTTGATGCCGGGATAGTCACCATATTGATCCATCTCGTTGGAGGCCTTGTCGTTGGGGTCATGGCCCGGCTCGCCGTAGGGGATGCCGTCCAGACCGATGTCCTCGTCCAGGGTGAGCACTCCGTCGCGGTTCTTATCTTCATTGTTGAGCACATTCAGGCCGCCGAATTCGGTGTAGAAATCCTCATTGATGTCGCCCAGATCTATGCGCATGATGGGATTGGGCATCGGGTCGCCGGGGCGGACATCCAGCTTGAGCAATATCTCGATGTATTTCTTCTGGGAGAAATCGAGCTGGTTGCCCAGATATTTCATCACCCCGCCCCAGCTCCAGACATTGGAACCGGGCATGCCCAAATTGCTGGGAAAAACCTTCAGGGCAAGCACTGTGACGGTTTCCCGCTTTTCCCGGTCGGTGAGGGTGGAGGGGTCTTCGATCTGCTCGCGGCGGATGTTTTTGGGATTATACCAGTTCGTCCGGCCCTTGGCCAGAGTGCTGCCCCAGGGTTTGCTGCCCAACACCCAAGAACCGATGGTCACCCCCAGGGGATAGGAATCCACGATGGACTCCATGTCGTCCAAATAGGCCACTTTCTTTTTGCCATCGGGATCGCCGTAGATGGAGGGGATGGTATAGGCCACCTCGCCGGAGAGAGTGAACCGGGATTCCGCGCTGGTGCTGATCAGAGGCAAAGCGTCCAGCCAGCGGGTCAGGAAGGCAGGCCGGATTGTTACAGTGCCATCCACATTGGCCATGACCATCTCGATGTTTTCATTGCCGATGCGGGGACGCTTGTCCGCCACATTCTCGGAGCGGTAGATCAGGGTTCCGCCCAATTTGGCGTTTTTTGTGATGTTCCAGTCCGCCCGCATCCCGGCCAAAGTCTTGCTGGCCACCTCGAACATGCTGCGGTATTCATAATCGATCTCGATCTTGGCGTCGGGATCTTTGCCGGCAGGCGTTAAAAAGGTGATCCTGCCGAAATCGTAATCCACCAGGTAGTCCACATTCTCTTTTTGTTCCAGCCCATTCACCTTGACCCGCACACTGCCCTTGAGGATGCCTCCCTGCGCCAGATCCACGGCGTCGCGCCCGATCTTGCCCTTCACCGAGATGTAGAAGCTGATATCCAGATAACTGATGCTTTCGTTTTCATCCCGATAGACCACTCCATCGCCCAGGGGCAGGAAGGGTTCGATGAAGGGAATGAAGACCAGTCCGGAGCTCAGGTTCACGGAAGTATCGTCGCCATTGATCAAACCGTCCCCGTTGCTGTCCATCCGCAGGTAATCGTTGTAGGTGAGGATGCCTGGGGTGGCCAGGGAATCGGGGATCAGGTAGTTGCGGGTGCGGTCGACATTTTCGGTGAAGATCTCCAGCAGGAAGCCATCGCTCTTGATGTTGGTCTTATACATGTTGTAAACGTTGCGCATCTGATAGTGCCACACGTTGTTGGGATCGCCGGGGTCATATTCCTGGTTGCGGCGCCGGATCACCTGGGCGTGGAGGATGCCATCCTGGACATCGCTGTTCAGCGGCACCGGGATTCCGTCCCGGCGGACATAGCGCACGGCCAGAGTGGTGCGGCGGTCGATGCTGCGGTTGATGATCTGGATGATGCCGGAGTTGTAATCGGTCACAAAATCCGTGCCTTCGATCAGTTCGTCATAATAGGGCACATAGAAATCCGAGGGGCTGAAATAGATGGTGTCGCCCGGGGCGGAAGCTACGTTGTTGCTGGCATTGGCATCGTCCAGATAGAGGCGCACGCTGCCGTTTTCGGGCAGCAGGTTCGGGTTTTTGATCAGCCAGGCTCCGCTGGGATCGGTCTTGATGGCGTTGTTGATCCAGCCGTTGGGGATGTTGGGTGCGGCATCGTCTGCAGTGTAGGTGGCATACAGCTCATAGGGATCGGTGATGTAATACATGGTGCGGCTGGCATAGTCCCGGCTCCGGAAGACGGTGGAATCCGCCTGGCTGGTGCCGATGTAGCTTTGGGTGTTCTTCTGACCCTCTTCCTTGCTGGCGATCACGGTGAGGTCGAGATCGCCGTATTTGAATTTGGAGGTAACGCCAAACAAACCCTGGGAGGAGGTGGAATAGCTGATATAGCGCGATCCGGCAAGCGAGAGGGTGATGTTTCCGGCTTCGATGCTTTTGATCACCTCATCCTCATCGCCGGTGTATTTGATGCTCACATTGTTGGGATCGAAGAACTGCTCGTCCTGCTTGCTGTTGTATTTCAGATTCACGGAGATCTTGTCCCCGATCGTTCCGGACAGCCTGAGATTGGTCTCCTGCTCCATCTTCAGGTTGAAGCGGCTGGAGCTGGTGGTCTCATAGAGCGGGATCTGCTTGCGTTTGGTGCTCCCCGCCTCGATGGTGATCTTCTGCGTGCCGTCCAGATTCAACCTTCCGGCCGAGGAACCCAGCAGCTTTTGCACCGCCCTGGGCATGGCAATGGTGGGCAGATCGATCACGAATTCCTTGATCAGCCCTGTGGTGGTGACCTGCGTCGCTTGGGTTTGGGTGGTATATTGGTTTAAGAGGGATTTGCGGAAGGTCTTGCGCTTGAGGTTGTCAAAATAGGTGTCGAAGGAGAGCACCCGGTCGGGTGTGATCTTGAATCCATCCACTTCGGTGGAGATCACTACCCTCTGATTGGCGAAATCGATCTCCTCCTGTTTGGTGGGCGCAATGGCCGGAACCAGGTATTGGCGGGTCTTGATGAAGCCCAGGCCATTGTTCAGCTTATAGACATCCACCTGGTTGTAGATCAGGGGGTGGTAACCCTTCAGATAGAGCCGGGGGTAGAACACCGAGGCGGCCAGCCAGCTCAGCAGGATCAGGATCAGCCCGGCGATCAGCAGACGTTTCAGCATAGAGAAGCTGCTACTCGATCCTTTGGCAAAGATGTTGCTGAGCCAGGAACAAGCCGTCCAGGGTGAGGGTCTTGTCCACCAGATCGATGGAAGGCACCAAGGGTTTGAGCAGGTCGGCGATCCCTCCGGTGATGATGGTCTTGATATTCTGATGATCGAAATAGAGCAGTTTGAGGCGCTGGATATAGCTCTCCAGCATAAAGGCATGCCCCTGCACGATCCCTGAGAGCAAGGCATCCCGGGTGTTGGTTCCCAGTAGGTTATGCGGTGCTGTGATCTCGATCTCCGACAGCAAAGCAGCCTGCTCGAACAATTGTGAGGCCCCGGTTTTGATCCCGGGCGCGATCACCGCTCCTTCGAAACAACCCTGGGAGGTGACGAACTGGATGGTGGTGGCAGTGCCCAGATCGATGATAATGCAGCTGCTGCAGTACTTTTTCCAGGCGCCGAAGGCATTGATCACCAGATCAGCGCCGATGAAAGATGGATCGGCCACCTTGTAGCTGAGCCCCAGATCGCTGCGAGCGCTGATCTCCAGCGCTTCCTGGTCAAAGTATTTCATTGCCAGGTGTTGCCAGATCCGGGTGAGCTCTGGTACCACGCTGGCCAGGGCTATCCGGGCCACATCCTGTTTGCCGGCATCGTTCAGCAGAGGCATCAGCAGGCTGTAATATTCATCCGCAGTGCGGTGGCGGGAACTGAAAAAGCGGGCGAACCAGCTCAGTTTCCCTTCTCTATAGATCCCGCAGACAATATTGGTGTTGCCAATATCCACTGCCAGGATCGCATCGTCTTGATACATAATCCTTACTCAGTGAAGTATTTGGAAAAATGAAAAGACAGGAAGATCGCTACTAATTACTAATAATGCCAAACAGCGTTTTGTGTCAATAGAATTCGCCCGCAACAGCGCTCAGGAGAAGCCCAATTCCCGGAGGGCGGAGCTCTTTTTCCGCCATTTGGGATTGATCTTCACCCACAGATGCACCTGCACCGGCTGGTTGAGAAAGACGGAGAGCTGGGATTCGGCATATTCCCTGATCCGGCGCAGGTTTTCACCTTTTTTGCCAATCAGGATGGGCTTCTGGCTCTGCCGTTCCAACCAGATCACAGCCTCGATCACCACCTTGTCCGCCTCCTCGGTATAGCGCTCGATCAGGACCGCGGTGGCATAGGGGATCTCCTGTTCGAACTGGTGGAAGATGCCCTCCCGGATCACTTCCTTGGCGAAAAACCTCAGCGGCAGGTCGGAGAGCTGGTCCTCCTGGTAATAGGGATCGTGGTAGGGCAGATGGCTCACGATGCCATCCAGCAATTCATCCAGATGGTCGCCCCGGAGGGCGGAGACGAAATACGCCGCCTGAACCGATCCCGGCAAATGGCTCAGGAAGGAATCCCGGTCGCAACCAGGATCGAGATCGAGTTTGTTGAATACTGCTATCTGGGGAGTCTTCACATTTTTGAGCTGGTCCAGCACTTCCAGGTCATATTCGGTGGGGAATCGCAGCACATCGGTGATAAAAAGTACCAGGTCCACATCGCGCAGGGCATCGCTCCACAGCCTGAGCATCTTCTGCTGCAGTTCATAGCGCGGCTTCAGGTAACCCGGGGTGTCCACAAAAATGATCTGGCAGTCCTCGCGGTTGAGGATGCCCTTGATCGCATAGCGGGTGGTTTGCGGTTTGGGAGAGGTGATGGAGAGCTTTTCACCCAGAAAGCGGTTCATCAGGGTTGATTTGCCAGTGTTGGGCTTGCCGACGATCGCTGCAAACCCGCTGCGGAATTCAGGATTGCTCATAAAGGGGGCTGCCTCTCCCCGGGCTGGAAGAGGCAGCAGTCAAATCAGATGTATTTATAACTCATTGAAGACGTTGGAAATGATGCCCACGCATTCCCGGAGCTGCTCTTCGGTGATCACCAGTGGCGGCGCCAGACGGATGATGTGGCGGTGGGTGGGCTTGCAGAGGATGCCCTTATCCTTCAGTTTGAGGCACACATCCCAGGCTTCATAACCGTTTTTCGGTTCCACCACGATGGCGTTCAGCAAACCCTTGCCGCGCACCAGCTTGAGCATCGGATGGTCGATCTTGCGCAATTCTTCGCGGAACATGGCACCCAGGGTGTAGGAACGCTGGGCCAGGTTTTCCTCTTTCACCACTTCCAGAGCGGCTTTGGCCACCACGCAGGCCAGCGGGAAGCCGCCAAAGGTGGAGCCATGCTGTCCGGGCTTGATGGTGAGCATGATCTCACGGTCGGCCAGAACCGCTGAAACCGGCATCACGCCACCCGCCAGGGCTTTGCCCAGGACCAGGATGTCCGGGCGCACATTTTCATAGTCGCAGGCCAGCAGTTTGCCGGTGCGGGCGATGCCGGTCTGGATCTCATCCGCCACGAACAGGACATTGTATTCCTTGCACAGGTCATAGCAGGCTTTCAGATATCCGTCATCCGGCACCATCACACCCGCCTCGCCCTGGATCGGTTCCACGATGAAGGCGGCCACATTCTTGCCGTGCTTTTGCAGATAGTCTTTCAGGGCGGCGGCATTGTTGTAGGGGATCTTGGCCACGCCGGGCAGGAAGGGGCCGAAACCTTCATAGCAGTCGGGATCGGTGGAAGCGGTTACCACTGCCAGGGTTCTGCCATGGAAGTTGTTTTCGCAGAAGATGATGATGGCATTGTCCTTTCCCACGCCCTTCACGGTGTAAGCCCATTTGCGGGCAAGCTTCATGGCGGTTTCCACACCCTCGGCGCCGGAATTCATCGGCAGCACCATGTCATAACCGAAATAGTCGGTGATGAATTTCTCATACTCGCCCAAGCGGTTGTTGAAAAAGGCGCGTGAAGTGAGGGTCAACACCTGTGCCTGTTCGATCAGCGCGTTGATGATCTTGGGATGGCAGTGCCCCTGGTTCACGGCGGAATAAGCGGACAGGAAATCGTAATAGCGGTTTCCCTCCGGATCCCATAAATACACACCTTCGCCTTTGGCGAGCACCACCGGCAGCGGATGGTAGTTGTGCGCGCCGTATTTCTCTTCCAATTCCATTGCCAGAGCCGTGCTCACGGTTCCGTAGCGGAGATTTTCGGACATGATATTCCTCCAGTCATTTTTTATGTGATTATCTGATGCAAGCCAAAATCTATGGCTGTGCTTTGTGTCAAGGACATTCTTTGCTCCCTCATCTCAAAACCTTAATCAAGCCTTTATCAAGCGTTAATCAAGCGTTAATTGTTAAGGCTTGATTAACGCTTGATAAAGGCTTGATTAAGGCTTTCAGACAAGAGGGAAGCAAGGACGATCAAGGAAGTGGTTGTTAGACAAAAGGTTCCCGGTTGTGGATCGGACTGAGATCGGACTGAGTGTATTCAAATTTCCCAGAATTTGTTCAGAAGAAAGAATAAGGCCGTTTCCGCATTGGAGCAAATTGCCATTGACAGTTGCCACCGCTTCTATAAACTGGTAAAAACGCTGAGGAAGGATTTATGAAATACCGCACGATGCCTCGTTCACCGGACCGCCTGTCCGTCCTGGGATTTGGTCTGATGCGCCTGCCCACGCTGTCCGATGGTGCTCTGGACAGGGAGGAAAGCCTGAAACTGATGCAATATGCATTGGAGGGTGGAATCAACTACTTCGACACCGCCGTCCCCTATATGAGAGGCGAAAGCGAAGCGTTGCTGGGTAAATTCCTCTCCCGGGTCGGCCGCGACAAGGTGTTTATTGCCACCAAGCTGCCTTGCTGGCTGATCAAGACACCGGAAGACCTTGAAGCCCAGCTGGAACAGCATCTGGAAAAGCTGAAGACAAGCTATATAGATTATTATCTGTTGCACTCCCTGGGCCGGCAATCCTGGAGCAACCTGCTCAAACTAAAAGTGCTGGATTTTCTGGACAAGGCGAAAGCGGACGGCAGGATCAGGTTCGTTGGATTTTCCTTCCACGACCACTATCCAGTGTTCCGCAAGATCGTCGAACGCTATGATTGGGATTTCTGCCAAATCATGCTAAACTATCTGGACACCCATTACCAAGCAGGCCTCAGGGGTTACCGGCTGGCCGTGGACAAGGGAATGGGCGTGATCGCCATGGAACCGTTGCGGGGAGGCAAACTGGTGCATCCCATCCCGGCGCCGATACTCAAACTATGGGAGAAAAGCGCAGTCCGACTGCCACCGGTGGAACGGGCCCTGCGTTGGGTGTGGAATCTTCCCGGCTGCACGGTTGCCCTCTCCGGAATGAGCAATCTGGAGCAACTGAAAGAGGATATCACCCTGGCCTCCGCTGCGAGTGAGAACATTCTGGATGCCAGGGAACTCGATCTATATAAGAAGGTACGGCGGGAATACATCAAACGCATTGCCATCCCCTGCACCGAATGCCGCTACTGCCTGCCCTGCCCCCACAGCGTTGCCATTCCCTTTGTGCTTGGCAGCTATAACGAAGCGATCATGTTCGACGACAAGCCCCGCCACAAACAGGAATACCAGAATTTCATCCCCGATGCCAACAAAGCGGACAAGTGTACCAACTGCGGAGCCTGCCTGCCCAAATGCCCGCAAAAGATAAACATTCCGGCCGAACTGGAAAAGGTGAAGGACTATTTTGCAGAGGATTGATCCAGGTTAGGGATAACTTTCCCGGAAAAGAAAAAAGGGGGCGGGGAGCCCCCCATGTGTGTGTTGAGGTATGTGTTGAAGTTTAGCTAAAGTCGTCGCAATGCCACACTCCGCCGCTGATATCCTTAAGCTGGCAGAGGTCGCGTTTCTGGCAGTCCCGGCAGAGGCCATTCAGATCGTCATCCTCTTCCTCGCCCAAGCTCAAGGCCAGGGTGCTGAAGGTGACGGCGGGCAGGTTGTCCTCCCCCGCTTCGTAATCATCACAGTCGAACACCAGACCGTAATCATGGCTGAGCGCGCAATTGAACTTGCGGGAGCAATATGCGCAGATACCGGCACGGTTGAACGAGCGGTCCAGAAACTCCGGGGCGATCACTCGTCCGATCTCCATCTTTTTCATCGTTGTTTTGGCAATCATGGCATATTCCTCTTTTTTGGTTCCACTCACCGGGAACACCTTATATATATGCATACTCCATGCCAATTGCCACTTATCCTATATTGGGATACATATCTTACTTTCTGGTATGCTTATAACCCTGTCAACTGTCAACATCAAATACCATAGTGATCGTACGAAAAGCGGGTATTATCTACGCAGTGGGTAATAATTCCCCGGTTGGATTCCGCATTATCGCTTGACGGGAACTGCACCTCAGATTTATGGAGCCCAAATCTTAGCAGAGGTATAGTAATCATGCCAACTGAAGCCAACTCAAAGCCAGCGGCGGTGTCCAACTTCATCCGCTTTATCATAGACCGGGACCTGGAGACCGGAAAGCGCAGCAGCATCAAGACCCGTTTTCCTCCCGAGCCCAATGGCTATCTGCATATCGGCCATGCCAAGTCCATCTGTCTCAATTTCGGTTTGGCAAAGGATTATGGCGGCATCTGCCATCTGCGCTTTGACGATACCAATCCCATCAAGGAAGACATCGAATATGTGGATTCGATCCTGGCGGACGTACATTGGCTGGGCTTCGACTGGCAGGACAAGCTGTTCTATGCCTCCGATTATTTCGATCAATTGTATGAATATGCCGAACAACTGATCCTGGCCGGGAAAGCCTTCGTATGCGACCTTTCGCAGGAGGAAATGCGCTCCTATCGCGGGACTTTAACCGTTCCGGGTAAGAACAGCCCCTGGCGGGAGCGCAGCATCGAGGAAAACCTCGATCTCTTCCGACGCATGAAAAAGGGCGAATTTGAGGAAGGGACACGCTCCCTGCGCGCCAAGATCGACATGGCCTCCCCCAATCTGAATATGCGCGATCCGGTGATCTATCGCATCAAGAAAGCGGAGCATCACCGCACCGGCGACAAATGGTTGATCTATCCCATGTATGATTACACCCATTGCATCTCCGACGCCCTGGAGGGGATTACCCATTCCATCTGCACTCTGGAATTTGAAGACCACCGTCCGCTCTATGACTGGATTCTGGATCAGCTTCCGGTGCCCTGCCACCCCCAGCAAATTGAATTTGCCCGCCTTAACCTGGCCTACACCGTGATGAGCAAACGCAGGCTGCTGGAACTGGTGCAAAGCGGCATCGTGAAGGGCTGGGACGATCCCCGTATGCCCACCCTGGCCGGAATGCGCAGGAGGGGATTCAGCCCCGCGGCGATCCGTGCCTTTGCCGACCGCATCGGAGTGGCCAAAGCCAATTCAATTGTGGATTATGAGCTGCTGCAATTCTGTGTGCGGGAGGATCTGAACAAAACCGCCCCCCGGGTGATGGCAGTGCTCGATCCCATCAAGCTCACCATCACCAATTTCCCCAAGGGGCTGGTGGAAGAGCTGGAAGCCGACAACAATCCCGAAGATCCCTCTGCCGGCAAGCGGTTGATCCCCTTCTCCGGATCGCTGTATATCGAACGCGAGGATTTCAGCGAAACTCCGCCCAAAGGCTGGTTCCGCCTTGCTCCCGGTGCCGAGGTCCGGCTCAAGCATGCCTATTACATCACCTGCGATGAAGTGGTCAAAGATGCCACCGGAAAGGTAATTGAGCTGCTCTGCAGCTATGATCCCTCCTCCCGGGGGGGCTGGACTGCTGATGCCCGTAAGGTCAAAGGCACCATCCACTGGGTTAGCGCTGCAGAATCGATTTCCGCCGAACTGCGCATCTATGACCACCTGTTCACTATCCCGGACATCAATGACATCGAGGAGGGCAAGGACTACCGGGACTATCTGAATCCAGCCTCCCTGGTGGTGAACCGCCACTGCAAATTGGAGCCATCGCTCAAATCCGCCAAGCCTGGAGAGCGTTACCAGTTCCTGCGCCAGGCCTACTTTTGCGTTGATCCGGATTCCACTCCTGAGCTGCCTGTCTTCAACCGCATCGTAACTTTGAAGGACAGCTGGGCCAAACAACAAAAGAAATAGTTCTTAAAACCCTTTTGTTTGGGGCGTTTAGACACCTCGTTTGTATCCCAATCAGACCGCCCCTGATCCCCCAAGCTTGATATGTTCATGACAACAGCGGGACATCAGCCGTATCTGCTGGTTGTGCCCTTGCTGTTCCCAACCTGCTTTGACTATGGTAAAGAGGGCGAAATTTGATTCTTCCATCCTGCTGCCAGATAATCAGATATGCTCAGCCAGCCCTCCGGAATGGAATTTTTTCCACAAAAAGACTTGACGAGATTAGCCCTATTGAAAAAAATCAACACCAACCATATTAGAACAGAAAGGGGGTTCAGTGAATAATTACTTCATGGAAACCCATCATCATGAATGGATACTGACCAACCGCCTCGGTTCCTATGCCTTGGGCACCGGGAACCTGATCAACCAGCGGAAGTACCACGGTTTGCTGATCGCCGGCAACCGCCAGTTCCAACGCCATCATCTGGTGGCGGGGATCGAGGAAAAGGTGGAATGGCGGGGTGAGATCATTCATCTGGACAGTAATAACTATAGCAATTGCATCTACCCGGAGGGATTCCTCTATCTGGTGAAGCCCTGGCTGCGTCCTTATCCGGTATTTCTATACTCGGCTCTCCCCCATCAAAACGATATCCTGATCCTCAAGGAACTGATGATGGATAAGGACAGCAACACGATCCTGATCAAATATACCAATCTGGGTCACCATACCCTGCATTTCCAGCTCCATCCCAAATTCACGATGCTGCTGCATCATGAGCTGAACCAGCCCGGAAGCCTGGACTTTGCGGAGTTTGAGACCTCGCATGAGAACAGCGAGGATGGTTGCAATTTCAAAGCGCATCGCCAGGATAACGGTCTGGACGTGTTTGGCTATTCCAAGAGCGGGGAATTCACTCCCAACCGCTATGTCTACTACAATGTTTTCTACCCTTGGGAAGTGATGAACGGCTATCCCGGCATCGGGGACCAGATCAGCCTGTTTGAGCTCAACTTCACTTTACGCATCGGCCAGAGCAACTATCTGCTTCTTTCCGACAAAGCGATCGCCCGACCGCAGAAACTGATCGAAAGCATCGAAAAACGCTACGCTTCATTGCCCAAACCGATGGATTATCCCGTGGCTCCCGATCAGGACGACACCCTGCTGAGCACATTGGACTATAACGACAATTATCTGTTCAAGTATAGCGATTATCTGAAGCTGCTGGAGTTCATGCTGAAGGATTTCGTCGCCAACGACGACATAGTGGCGGGTTATCCCTATTACGGCGCCTGGGGCAGGGACACCATGTTTGTGCTCAATGCTTTGATGCACAACCAAAACAATCTGGAAATGGTGGAAAAGATCCTTCGCAAATACAGCCGCCACCTGAGCGGGGGCTTGATTCCCAACATGCTTCAGGAATCCGGCCGGGAAGCCAATTATGACACCGTGGACGCCACCTTGTGGTATCTGATCCTGCTCTGGAAACTGGGCAAGAAGAAGCAGGATGTAACCTACTGGAAGGAGGTGATCCACCTTTCCGAGGATATCCTCAAATCCATCCTGACCAACTATAAATATCCCTTCTTTGTCCGTTCGGATGGATTGATCGAACTGAAACCGGAATTTGCCCATGCCACCTGGATGGACGTACGCATCGACGGAGTACCTGTAACTCCCAGGGATGGTGCGCCGGTGGAAATCAACGCCCTGTGGTATAATGCGATCTGCTGCTATGAGGCAATGTGCGAGGCCTATCAAAGCCTCACCGGCGTTCCCTATGTCCCCCTGGAACTGGTTTCGGGGCTGAAGGACAAGATTACCAAATCCTTCCAGAAATTCTGGATCAACGATTATCTGGCGGACCGGCTCACCGATGACAAACCCGTGGAGGAGATCCGCCCCAATGCCCTGATCGCACTGTCATTGCCCTGGAACCTGCTTTCGGAAGAGCAGATGGAAAAGGTGTTCCAGCGTGCCTGGCAGGAGCTTTATACTGTATATGGTATCCGCTCTCTCAGTCCCAAAGACTATCGCTTCCGCAAGAAATACTATGGCACTCAAAGGGAACGCGACCTCGCCTATCACAATGGCAGCGTGTGGGCCTGGCTGCTGGGAGCCTTTTGTGGATTGTATCTGAAGATCAATCGCGACCGCAAGGACAACAAGGAGATCGCCGCACAACTGAGTGAATTTGTGGGAACCTTCCGCAACAGCATCCTGCGCGGGCATATTGCCTCGCTGGCAGAAGTCTGGGACGGCGACAATCCCCATTTCCCGAAAGGCGCTCCGGCGCAGGCGATCAGCGTGGCAGCCTTGTATAACATAGAAACTTTTATTGCTTCAATCGAGGAGCAGCCATGAAAGTCCTGATGTTCACCTGGGAGTTTCCTCCCCTAATCTCAGGCGGATTGGGAATGGCCTGTTATGGCATGGTGAAAGCCCTTCTGGCACAAGGGATCAAGATCGACCTGGTGCTGCCCACCAAGGAAATGGTCTATTTTCCCCTGCGCGAAGAAAGCGATGTGGACACCCTGCCCACGGTTTTTCTCGATCCGGTGATGCATACGGAATATCTCAGCCGCAGGTTCAAGACGATGAATGAGCGCCTGGAGTTTTTGGGGATCAGCACCCAACCGGAATCATATCTCCAGCTCACTGATATCCAACTGTTCATGACCGCGGTGAAGAAGGAATACTGGCTTTCCGAGACCGTGACCAAGGAGGAGCATGAGGTTTGGGATGAAATGACCACCCACCTGATCGGAGATGAAGATCTGATCCGCAAGGTGCAGGAATATACCCTGCGGGCGGAACGCTTTGCCCGGGAGCTGGATTTCAACCTCATCCATGTGCACGACTGGCTCACCTATCCTTCCGGGATGATCGCCAAAAGGTTATCGGGAAAGCCTTTGGTGGTGCATATGCATGCCACGGAGTTTGATCGTGCCGGCGGTCCGGGTGATGAACGCATCCACAAGATCGAACATTCCGGAATGTCCTATGCCGACCGCGTAATTGCTGTTTCCCAATACACGGCTCAGATGGTGATGTCCCGCTATCGCATCGACACCGGGAAGATCAGGATCGTGCACAATGCCATCACCATTTCCGAGGATACGGTGCTCACCAAGAGACGCATCTTCAAGGGGCCCACGATTTTGTTTCTGGGCAGGATCACCTTGCAGAAGGGGCCGGATTACTTTCTGGAAGTGGCGCAGCGCGTGCTCAAGGTACATCCCGAGGCCCGGTTCATCATGGCCGGAACCGGAGACATGGCACGCAAGCTGCTGCGCCGCTCCGCCAATATGCGTCTGATGAACAAGTTCCTCTTCGCCGGTTTCCTGAACCGCAAACAGGTGGAAACCATTCTGCGCGCGTCCGATATCTATGTGCTGCCTTCGGTTTCCGAGCCCTTCGGCATCTCCCCTCTGGAGGCAATGGCTTTCGGCATCACCTCCATCATTTCCAAGCAGTCCGGTGTGGCGGAAGTGGTGAACCATGCGTTCAAGATAGATTACTGGGATGTGGACCTGATGGCCGAAACCATCAACCACTTGATCGAAAATCCCGCCAAATGCAGAAAAATGGGAATAGACGGCATGCACGAGGTCAACCGCATCCATTGGACCGAGGCAGCCCAGAAGATCCGGGAAATCTATTCCTCCCTGCTTGCCCTATACATAAAAAGCAATCCCTGAAAGGTGTGACCCATGCTTAATGTCCTTTTCTATTTTCAAGTGCACCAACCCTATCGCCTCCGCCATGTGAATGTGCTTGACATTGGCAGCAACAGCAACCTCTTCGACGAACGCATGAACCGTGAGGTCATGCACAAGGTAGCCGAAAAATGCTATCTCCCCACCAACAAGCTGCTGCTGGATCTGATCCGCAAATTCGAAGGTAGGTTCAGAATCTCCTTTTCAATCACCGGCTGCGCCATCGAGCAATTCAAGCTCTATTCACCCCAAACCCTAGATTCCTTCAAGGCGTTGGTGGATACCGGCTGCGTCGAGCTCTTGGGCGAGACCTATTACCACTCCCTGGCCTTTTTGTATGACACCAATGAGTTTCTGGACCAGGTGGCACTGCACCGACAGCTGATGCAGGACGAATTTGGATATTATACTGAAACCTTCCGCAATACGGAGCTCATCTACCAGGACAACCTCTCCGACCTGATCTATGAGATCGAGGGCTTCAAGACCATCATCACCGAAGGCGTGGACCGTATCCTGCAGTGGCGGACACCGCTGTATGCCTATAAAAACTATTCCAAGGACATCAACCTGCTGCTGAAATATTACCAGCTGGCGGACGACATCGCCTTCCGTTTCTCGAACCGCGACTGGCCCGAATATCCCCTCACCGTGGACAAATTTGTGAACTGGATAGATCACCTCACGCTGGCGGAAAAGAACAACCGCAACCTTTTCCTGAACCTGTTCATGGACTATGAGACCTTTGGCGAGCACCAATGGGCGGAATCAGGGATCTTTGACTTCATGCAACACTTTCCCGATGAAGTCCTCAAGCGGCCCCACCTCGGTTTTACAACCCCCAAGGAGACCCACAACCTGGCCAATTACCAACAGGAATCCCTTTCCTTCATGGAACCCGTGTCCTGGGCTGATGAGCAGCGCGACCTTTCTGCCTGGCTGGAAAACGATATGCAAAAGAATGCCATCGAATCCTTCTACTATCTGCTGAGCCGGATCAAGCAGAAAGGAGATCCGGAACTGCTGGAGATCGCCCGCAAAATGAGCACTTCCGACCATTTTTACTATATGTGCACCAAGTATTTCCAGGATGGGGACGTGCATAAATACTTCTCTCCCTATGATTCTCCCGATCAAGCTTACATCTACTACATCAATGCCCTGGCAGACCTGGAAGAGCGTCTCTGACGAGGTGAGTCTTCATGAAAGGCAATATCATCATACTCGAAGATGACGTGGTCCTGGCAGACCAGATCTCCAAACTGCTCCGCCGCCAGGGATACTCGGTTCTGCACTCCACGAACAGCGATTCCTTCTTTGAGGACCTGCGCAATTTCATGCCGGATGTGATCCTGCTGGATGTTTTTCTGGTGGGCAGCCGTCTGAACGGAATGCAGGTGTTGCGCTATCTGAAGGAAAACGTGGATTTCAACTATAAGATCATTGTCATGTCCGGAGAGGTGAAGACGGATCAGGTGACGGAGATCCGTGAACTGGGAGCCTATCACTTTGTGGAGAAAGGCGGAAATTTCAGCACCAACCAACTCCTGTTGCACATCGAGAACGCAGTAACCCTGAAACGGCAGGAGGAAGCCAATCTGGATCTGCAGATCGATTATCTGAACCTCAAGAAACAATTCACCCGCAGTTTCCCCATTATCGGAGAAAGCGAGGCGATCAGCCGGGTTCGGGCCCAGATCATTAGATTCGCCCAGGCGGACGAAGATATTTTCATCATCGGAGAGACCGGCACCGGCAAGGAAGTGGCGGCGAATTATTTCTACCTCAATTCCCGCCGCTTTGCGAAACCCTTTCATACGGTCAATTGCAGCGCTCTAACCGAAACCCTGATCGAAAGCGAGCTTTTCGGCCATGTCAAGGGAGCTTTCACCAGCGCCGATCGCAACAACATCGGTTTCTTCGAGAAATGCAGCGATGGATTGCTCTTTCTGGATGAGGTCACCAATCTGTCCCTGCCCGCCCAGTCCAAGATCCTGCGCGCTATCGAGAACAAGGAGATCCAGATCGTGGGCGGGAAACTCAAGAAGGTGGATACAAGGCTGATCTTTGCCTCCAACGCCAGTCTGGAGGTGCTTTCCGATCCCACCAGATTCCGCCAGGACCTCTTCTACCGGATCGAGGGCAGCATCATCGAGCTTCCGCCCCTGCGCCAGCGGGAAAACGATATCCTGCTCCTGGTAAGCTATTTCATCACCAGTTATGCCTCCCGGTTCAATATCAGCGACCGCATCGACCTCAGCCAGCTCAAGGACGACCTGCTGTCCTACCATTGGCCGGGCAACATCCGGGAGTTGCGCAATTTCTGCAAGTATATGATCATCAACGAACGCGAGATCAACAACAAGACCATTCTCAAGCACCTGCGGCTGAAACAACAGAACCTTCCGGAAAACCGTCTGGTCGGAATGGACAAATACATCGCCATCCGCAACATCAAGGAAAGCACCGCTGCTTTTGAGCGGGATTACATCCTCCATTTCCTGCAGGAAAACGACTGGCTGGTCAGCAAAACCTCCGCCGCGATGGGTATCGAACGCACCACCCTCTACAAGAAAATGAAATCCCTTTCCATCAACCATCTGATCAAGGATTGACCTGTGCTGAACAACCTCGGGCCGAAACTGCTGTCCCTGATCATCGCTGGTGTGATCTGGTTCCAGCTTGCTCTGATGGCGGAGCATCACAGTGTGGTGAAACTGAAGGTGGAACTCACCAACAAACCCGAGACCCTCACCCTGGAACAACAGATCAGGCAGATCCCCTTCAATGTGCATGGACGGGGGTTGGACATTGTTAAACTGATGCTGTCCGATACTTCTGTGGAGATCGATGCCAGCGACATCAAGGCCGGAACCGACCTGATCTCCATCCAAAACTACCAGATCAAGAACCGTCCCGAAAACCTCAATCTGGAATTCCTGGGGCCTGCCACCACCAAGGACATCTCTGTCTCCACCGATGTCCTCATCCAGAAGCAGATGCGGATCGAACCTAATTTTGCGGACCAAAACAGCCGGAACCTTTTTGACAGCAAGCGCTTCTACCTCACCCCCGAGCGGGTTACCCTGTCCGGACCCAAATCCAAGCTGCAGGCGATGGAGAGCATTCGAACCCAGAAGATCACCCTCGGCATGCTGCGGCAGAGCAATTTCAATTTGGGATTGCTGTTGCCGGCCAAGGACGTCTCCACCAACATCAGCCAGGTCAATATTGCCGTTGCCAATGTGGTTTCCATGACCCGGGTGTTGGAAAACATCCCGGTCCAAACTGATGGCGGCCGCAGCTTTTTCCCCTCCACAGTAACCCTCAAAGTGGAGGGAAAGCCTTCTGCTTTGGCAGAATTGAAGGTGTCCGGCATCAGGGTCATCCCTGCCGAAACACCCGATGACGAGGGTTTATACCCCCTGGAGGTGATCCTGCCGGAAGATGTGGTGCAGCTTGCCATTACACCGGTGAAAGTCCGCCTGCGGCAATGAAACACATCATTGCTTTTGAAACATCCTGCGACGATACCTCGGTGGCCATTCTGGACACCGGTTACCGTGTCCTCTGCAATCTCATCTCCTCCCAGCCCGAACATGCTCAGTTTGGCGGAGTGCTTCCCGAACTTGCCTCCCGGCTTCATCTGCGCAATCTGATCTATCTCACCCGAGCTGCACTTGAAACTGCCAAATTGGAACTGTCCGATCTCGATGCCTTCGCCGTTTCCATCAATCCCGGTCTGATCGGGTCGCTGCTGGTGGGGCTCTCTTTTGCCAAAAGCCTGGCCTGGAGCCTGTCCAAGCCTTTGATCACAGTCAACCACATGCTGGCGCACATCTTTGCCAATTTCATCGATCATTCCGGCCTCCAGCCACCTTTTCTGGCGCTGGTGGTTTCGGGTGGGCACACCGAACTGGTGCATTTTCACGACCTCACCCACTTTGAAGTGGTGGGAAAAACTCTGGACGACGCTGCCGGGGAGACTTTTGACAAGACTGCGAAACTGCTGGGACTGGGCTTCCCCGGAGGGCCGCTGATGGATGAACTGGCCAGGGGGGGGGACCGTAATTTCGTGAGATTCCCCCGTGCCCTGCTGCGGGCGGGAAACTTCAGCTTCAGCTATAGCGGACTCAAAACCGCCGTGATGACCTGGCTGGCTCAACACGATCCTGAGAATAGCAAACTCCATCAGGCTGATCTGGCTGCCTCGATCCAGCAGGCGATCATCGAACCCCTGATCCAGAAAACCCTGGCCTATGCCAAACGTGAGGGCATCCAAACCATTCTGCTGGCTGGAGGAGTTGCCGCCAACTCTGCCCTGCGCTCCCAACTAACCGTGAAAGCCTCTTCTATCCAAGCCCGCGTGTTTTATCCCTCCCTGCAGCATTGTGTGGATAACGCTGCCATGGTAGCTGCCGCCGCAATCCCCAAATTCCGCCAGGGATTGTTTTCCAGCCTCGATGTGAACGCCTTCTCTGCCAAAGGCACCCGGATGCTGTGATAGAACACCCGTAAAGCCGTAAGTAACAGTATTCCTTTACTTTGTCATTCCCATCCCATCCAGCCTGAATCCAACAACGTGTTTTCAATATCAAGATCCGCACAGGAATTCCATCCCCCCAAACCGGCATCGCTCCCGTTAGCAATACGGAATCATTACGGAGTCATTACGGATTAACTCCG
>CAZVXK010000036.1:0-7229 GCA_964631665.1 uncultured Candidatus Cloacimonadota bacterium
TTGGTGCAGAAGGCGGGACTCGAACCCGCACACCCGTTACAGGCACAAGATCCTTAGTCTTGCGTGTCTGCCAATTCCACCACTTCTGCGCTTAAATTCGCTGGAAAATACCGTCAGGGAATCGTTACCGGAACCGTCTGCCCCGATCCGCTTTCCGTTTGCTGCGCCGGAGCTCCGGTATCCTCAAAATTGCCTTCGGGCACTTTGCCCCGGACACCACCGCCCTGGGCGATATCGCGCACCAGGAATGCCATCAACAGGCAGGAACCCACAAATACCACACCCAGTATCTGGGTCCAGCGTTTCAGGAATTTGGAGGCGCCGCTGCCACCAAAAACATTCATGGCCGCACCGCCGAGATTGGCATCCAGGCCGCCCTTGGAGGTCTGCGCCAGAATTATCAGCACCAGCGCAATGCAGATAACCACATGGATTATCAAAGCTATAGTGTATAAGACCATTTTATTATCCTTGTGTTCTTCTTCTATAAAACATATTCGAGTACCCCTTTTTTATGCCTTGTTTTTTGTCAATCAAAAACTCCGGATCGCTGGGACAGACCTTTTCAGAACACTGATCAGCATGGCGGTCAACAGCAGCAGGGCGCCCACCAGAGCAGTTGGTGAAACCCTCTCCTGCAACAGAAGATATCCGCCCAGCATGGCAAAGGCCCCCTCCAAACACAGGATCAGGCTTGCCTGATGGGGCAAAACCTTCTTCTGGGCATGGATCTGCAGGGTATAGGCAATTCCCACGGACATCAGGCCTCCATACAGAATGGGAAGCAAGGCTCGCTGGATGTTCCAAAGCAAATCAAATGAGACCAGATATCCACTTTCCAGAAACAGATGGTAGAAAAAACCGGAAAGCAGGCTCAACAAAGCGCAGACGCTGAATTGCGCCAAGGCCAGATCCAGGCTGGGATGGTGCCGGGTAAGCTTGTCGATCATTTGCACATGCAAAGCCCAGAAAACTGCGCTGGCCAGCACCAGAGCATTCCCCAGGGTGGCGTCAAGGCTGGCTCCGCTGTTGATCAAATACAATCCCGCCACCGCCACCACCACAGCGATGGCCATCCTCCGGTCCAGGCTTTGACCCCGCAGCAGACCGATCACAGGCACGAACACCACATACAGACCGGTGATGAAACCTGCGCTGCCGGCGCTGGTCCAGATGATGCCCACCTGCTGCAATGAGGCGGCCACAAAGAGCAGAAGCCCCAGTGCAAGGTGCGGACGGAAACGGTTCAGGAATGATCTTCCGGCATAAAGTCTGACGGATTCTTCTGGCCTGCCTGTTTGCTCTTTCTGTTTCCATATCCATCTCAAAAGCAATATGGAAAGGGCTCCCAAACTAAAGCGCAAACCATTGAAAAGAAAAGGATCGAGGCTTTCACTGCCCTTGCGTTGCGCCACAAAGGCAAAACCCCAGATCGCTGCCGTGAGCAGCAGTTCAAGGTATTTCACAAGACCTAACTGCAATGGGTCATTTCAGTTATCATCTGTGTTTTCTTCGCGATGCCCCTCCGCCAGCCATGATCACAATTCCCAAAAAGAAGCCCAGATCATACCACCATCCGGTGTTAAAGCTCTCATAGAGATGAACTTTGGGATTGAACCAATGCCAGATCAGCGAGATCAACGAGATCAGGCCATGCCACAATCCCCACCAGAAACCCGCCGGTTTCTTCTCACTGTGCCCGCTCATGCCCGGAGCACAACCGCTCAGCAGCAGCGAGAGCATTACCAGCACCACGATCCAGAACAGGTATCTTTTCATTTCCTCACTCCAATACAGGAATTTTTTTCCATTTACAGAATCGCACCATTTAGGTCAACAACTATCTTGGATGAGCCAACCTGATCTTTAATCCTATCTCAGGCAGTCGATTTGAGTTTTCTCTGAATCTATCTATCTATGATTTAGAGGATAAGCCATCCAGAGCGTCCTTCCTTCATGAAGTTTTCCTTTATCGCTCCCGTTAGCAATACGGAATCATTACGGAGTCATTACGGAGTTAATCCGTAATGACTCCGTAATGATTCCGTATTGCTAACAAGGGCCATGGCGGATAATTTGCAGATGACAATCATAATGATTTGCAGGACAGAGATATAAGCAGCATCCATCTAAACTGGATATATTTCAGGGTATGATCCCAGCGGATCATTGGCAAATGATTTGGAATCCCGAGCCTGGATGGCAAAAAACATTTGTATTGACAGGCAGGGGCGGATCAACAGAATGACACAAACGATGAAAATGGATGCATAAAATGAGCAAAAAGATCATATGGACGTTGGCCTTATCAGCGCTGGTGCTGTGTGTTTTTGCTGACGAACTGGATGATAAAGTGCGGCAGTTGCAGAAGGTGAAAAAGGATTTGGAAACTGCCGAAACCAAAGTCAAACAGACCGAAACCAAGCGGAAGCAAACCGAAAGCGAGATCCAGCGCACGGCATCGCTCAAACGCCGCACGGATGAGAATCTGCGGGAATTGCGCGTGGTGGAGCGGGTGAAACTGGACTCCCTGCGTTCGGTAACCGAGAAGCTCAAATCGGTCAGCGAACGGATCCAGAGCCTGAACTATCTGCAGAATGCAGAGCTGGATATGCTGCTCAGGGCCGACCGCAGTTATCAGGCTGCCAATCTGCATCATCGTGACCAGCGTTTTCTGAGGCTGATGGCGGATGGCACCCGGCAGAAACTGAATGTGCTGACCGGTTATCGGATCAGTCTTTCCCAGGATCAGGAGCTGAAGACCCGCGAATATGGCAGAGTGCAGTTCGAATCCCGCCGGGAAGCGGAAGCCAGCCGCAAATATGAGAAGCAGGTCAAGACCCTGCAAACTGAGAGCCAGAAGCTGACTCAAGAGCAGAAACAGCTTCAGGATCAGATCGCCAAGCTGAAAAAGGATGCCGCCCAGCTCGAATCCCTGATCGCCCAGCTTGCCGCCCAAACCGCCAGAGAGCCCGCTTCCTATCAATTCTCCGCCAAGAAAATCCCCTGGCCCCTGCGTGGCAGGATCATCCGCTCTTTTGGAGAGGAAACCCGCGCCTATGGAACCTCCGTGGTAAGCAATGGGATTGATATTGCGGTTCCGGAATGGACCAATGTGGTGGCAGTCGACGATGGCGAGGTGGTATTTTCCGGAGTCTACGGAGGCCAGGGGAAACTGGTCATCATAGATCATAAAAATGGATTTTTCACTGTATACGCCTATAACAATGAACTACTGGTCAGCAATGGAAACAAGGTGAAAAAGGGCCAGGTCATTGCCAAATCCGGCATGACAGGATCCGCCGCCGAACCCTCCCTGCACTTTGAGCTGCGCCGGGACGGCAAAGCCATCAATCCCCTGCCCTATTTGGAATAACATTGGAAATTTGAGGAGAATTCATGATCCTGCTGAAAGAACCTTCCATCCGCAAACTGAAGAAACTGAACCGGAAAGAGGATTTTAACGAGAAAACCATTCTGCACTACACGGGTGGGATGTTCGGCATCGGCTGCCGGGTTTCGTCCCGGGATACGATCAACCGCATCCTGAAACTGAAACAGAAGGACGACAATTCCGGCTTGATCGTATTGGTGCCGCATATTGACTGGTTCGAAGAACAGGATATCCATATTCCCGATCGTTTATATCCTCTGTTGGAACAATACTGGCCTGGAAACCTCACCGCCGTGTTCAAATGCTCCGATCCCCGCTATGCCCATGTGGCTGTGGACGGCAAAGTGGCATTCAGGGTTCCGGATGACGAACTGCTGCGCTTTCTGATCGAAATGCTGTTCGAACCGATCATCAGCACCAGCATTAACATCTCCACCCTGCCACCCGAAAATGATCTCAAGCGCCTGACCAGCCAATATGAATCCTGGTTCGATTATGGCATCGTGCCCAGCTCCCGGCATACCGCACCCGAGCCCCAACCCTCTACGGTGGTGGAGTTTATCAGCAGCCGGGAAGCCAAAAACACTTCAGGCTTCGATGAGCTGAAATGCCTGCGGGAAGGCTCGCTGCCCTTTTATGAAGTGAAAAAGTCCTTTGCCATGCCCACCATTCTTTTTGTCTGCACTGCCAACATCTGCCGCAGCCCGATCGCCGAGAAGCTGTTCAACCACTATGCCCGGCAAGCCAATCTGCGCTATGAAGCGGATTCCTGTGGCCTGATCGAAGGTGGGCACCAGATCTCCGCCGGCTCACTACAATTGCTGCTGGAAAAGGGGATCATGGAAGCCCAGGAACATGTGTCCAAACAGGTCACCCCCCAAATGATCAGCTCCAGCCGGATGATCTTTACCATGGAGGAAAAGCAACGTGATTTTCTGCGGGAAAAGGAGCCCGGCAACGAGGCCAGGATTCTCACCCTGAATGAGTTTGTGGGCGAGCAGGGTGATATCAAGAATCCCTTTGGAACGGATGTTGAGAACTACCGCACGGTATTTGAGCAAATCGATGAACGGATCAAGGCCCTGATCAAGGCCCTGAAGACTGGCAGCACCCTACCCAGCGAACAGAACATCGCATGACAGAACCGGAGCTGCCCCCTGAATTGATTGCCGGGCATGGTCTTAGCCCGGAAGAGTATCAGTATATCCTGGAAATCCTGGGGCGGGCTCCCAGCTATGTGGAACTGGGTATCTTCAGTGTGATGTGGAGCGAGCATGCCAGCTATAAAAATTCCATCCGGCTGTTGAAAACACTGCCCCGGGAAGGCAAACAGATGCTGGCCAAGGCTGGGGAGGAAAATGCCGGGGTGGTGGACATCGGAGATGGACTGGCGATCTGTTTCAAGATCGAGAGCCACAACCATCCCTCCGCCTTGGAACCCTATCATGGCGCAGCCACCGGCGTGGGCGGCATTTTGCGCGATATCTTCACCATGGGGGCCCGGCCCATAGCGGTTTTAAACTCCCTGCGCTTTGGAAATCCCGGCGATCCCCAGGTCAAACATTTGATTCGGGAAGTGGTGCATGGCATTGCCGATTATGGAAATTGCTTTGGAGTCCCCACCGTGGGTGGAGAAGTCTATTTCGAGGATTCCTATGAGGGCAATCCGCTGGTGAACGCCATGGCTGTGGGTGTGGTGAAGCATGATCGGATTGCCAGATCCACTGCCCGGGGAGTGGGAAACCTGGTGGTGTATGTGGGAGCCAAAACCGGACGCGACGGCATCCATGGAGCCACCTTCGCCTCGGTCGATCTCAGCGATGAATCCGCCGCCATGCGCACTGCTGTCCAGGTGGGCGATCCCTTCTATGAAAAGCTGCTGCTGGAAGCCACCCTGGAAGTGATCGAAGCCAGGCTGGTGGTGGCGATCCAGGATATGGGCGCCGCCGGACTCACCTGCTCCAGCGCTGAAATGGCCGGCAAGGGTGGCGTGGGCATCGAGCTGGAGATCGATAAAGTGCCGCTGCGCGAAAGCGGGATCACTGCTTATGAGATCATGCTCTCGGAATCCCAGGAGCGGATGCTGCTGATCGTTGAGCCGTATAATCTGGATGCCATCCGGAAGGTCTTCCAGAAATGGGACCTGGATGCCGTGGTGATCGGCAGGGTAACATCCGACCAGATGTTGCGGGTAAAGATGAACAATCAGGTGGTGGCGGAGATTCCGGCCGAGTATCTGATCCTGGGCGGAAAAGCTCCTGTTTACACCCGGGAATCCCAGGTTCCCAAACATTTCACTGACGCCAGGGCTTTTGACAGTTCCACTCTGCCCGAGCCCGAAGATTACAACCAGGTTCTGCTGAAGCTGCTGTCCCATCCCAACATTGCTTCCAAAAGGGAAATCTACACCCAATATGACTATATGGTGCAGATCGGCACCAGGGTGGAGCCGGGAAGCGACGCCTCTGTGGTGGCGATCAAAGGCACTGCCAAAGGGATCGCCTTATCCACAGACTGCAATTCCCGTTACTGCCACCTCGATCCCTATGAAGGAGCCAAGGCTGCAGTGGCAGAGGCAGCTCGCAATGTGGCCTGCAGTGGAGCCCGTCCCGTGGCGGTCACCAACTGCCTGAATTTCGGAAATCCTTATAAGCCTGAGGTTTATTGGAGCTTCAGTGAAGTTATCCGCGGGATGGGTGATGCCTGCCGCGCCCTGGTTACTCCCGTTACTGGTGGTAATGTTTCTTTCTACAACGAGAATCCTACCGGTGCCATCTGGCCCACCCCGGTGATCGGGATGCTGGGGATTTTGGATGACCTCTGCCAGGCCACAACTCAGTTTTTCAAACAGGAAGGAGACATCATCGCCCTCTTGGGCTTGCCTTGTGGCGAAGTGGGGGGATCCCAATATCTGGCCAGCATCCACTCGATCGTCTCCGGAAAGGTGCCAACAGTGGATCTGGAACGCGAAAGGCTTTTAATTGGGCTAATCCTGAAACTGATCCAGAATGGTTTGCTTTCATCTGCCCATGACATTTCCGATGGTGGTCTGCTGGTGGCAGTGGCGGAAGCTTGTTTCAACCCGCAGGGTCACCTGGGGGCAGAATTGAATTTTCCGCTTTCTTATCCTCCCAGTCAGGAATACTTCGGTGAAGCCACAGGCAGGATTCTGATCAGCTATCCGGCTCTAAACCAGGCTGCTGTCGAAACAGTATTGGCGGGAACATATCCATTCACGATACTGGGAAAGGTTTCCCAGCAGCAGTTTCTGAAAGTCAATGATAACATCAATATCGCACTCGGCATACTCCATGAGGGTTATGTCCAGGGCGTGAAACTAAACTGAGGAGAAGGAGATGAGGATGAACTTCTTATTTGGTAACGCATTCTGGGGAATTTTACTGTTGCTGTGGGGAATGTCGCTGATACTGAAGGAATTTGGCGTGAACCTGCCCTTGGTGAAAGTGTTTATCGCCGTTCTGATCATCATGTTCGGTATCAGATTGCTGGTGGGTGGTTTCCACAAGCCCCGCTATACTGGAATCCGTTCCAAGACCGTGACCACCTCGGGAAAAGTGGAATACACCACTGTGTTCGCAGCTCAGGACATCGACCTCACAGATCTCAAACCCGATTCCCCTCCACTGGAGATCACTGCTGTGTTCGGTTCTGCCTATGTGGAATTGCCCAATGACCTTGAATTTGAGTTTGAACCCACCGCAGTGCTGGGAGCCACAGTGATACCCACCCGTCCTTCCGGATCGCCGCCAGGGAAAGGTATAGTGAAGATTGAGGCCACTGCCGTGTTCGGCAGGGTGGAATTTGCCTATAAACC
>CAZVXK010000036.1:7329-11213 GCA_964631665.1 uncultured Candidatus Cloacimonadota bacterium
CCCAACCACGGAGCGATCTCTATATCGGCCAGAAACGTTGGGCTCCCTTGGGAAGCCTCAATCTGGAATTGGACGAGCAGTTCAGACCGCAGCTTCCCTCCAGTGTTATTGTGGGAAACAATATCAATCTGGAGCTGTTCCGGCTGTTTTCTCCTGCTTCCGGTGTTACCGACTTCAGCCAGCTGCCGATACCCTTCACCTGCCTTGCCACCGATCTGGTTACCGGAAAGGAGGTTATTTTCAGCCAGGGATCACTGATGCAGGCGGTGCGGGCCTCCCTTTCCGTGCCCAGCATCGTATATCCCTTTGAATATGAAGGCCGGATCCTGATTGACGGGGGGATTGTGCAAAACCTGCCTGTGACTCAGGTGCGGGCTATGGGAGCGGATTGCGTGATCGGCTTCAAGGTCAATTCCGAATTACGCTCAGCTTCTGAATTGAACAGCCTGATCACCATTCTCGATCAAACAGTGAATATTGGCATGACCCGAAATCTGGACGAGAATCTGTCAGACTGCGGGCTGCTGCTCGAACCTAATCTGGAGGAGTTCAGGGCCACTCATTTTCGCAATCCGACAGAATTGATCGCCAAAGGGGAGGCTTACGCCAGGGAAAATGCAGATCGGATCATCGCTTGGCGGGATTCCCTGCTGAATCTGGGCTATACATTTAGCCCAAAGCCAAAACTAAGCTATCCGGACCGGGTGAAAGTAACCAGGATCAAATGCCATGGCAACAAATACATCAGTTCTGCCAAGATTACTCAGTACCTGGATCTGCCCGGCAGCGGAACCTACTCCATAGCCCGAATCGCCAATGCCTGCCGGGAAGCTTGGAATTCCGCTTTCTTTCATACTGTCTATCCGATTTTGAGGCCTGCGGAAGAAGGTTTCAGCCTGGAGATCCATGTGCAGGAACGCCAGCGCAGCTTTCTGGCGCTGAATCACTCCTACACCTCCGAGGAAGCGCTGAACCTGAGCCTGATCCTGGGCTTGAACAACCGGCTGCAGAAAAATTCCACCCTGCTGGCGGGTCTCACCCTGGGTGGCAGGACCGAGCTCAACCTTGACTATGTAAAGAATTTCGGCGATTTTTGGGGATCCTATTTTAGAATCTTTGGCTATCTGAGCGAGAAGCGGTTGTATCTCTATGATGAGGACTATAACAGGGTGGAAAGCGTGAAAACCCTGGAATATGGGGCCACTCCCGGTGTGGGGGTCTTTGCCGAGCATCTGGCGATCGCCGAGGCATATCTGTATTCCTATCAAACCAAGCTCTATCGTGATGTAACCGCCACACCGCCGATCGACAAACTCTACCTGATCAGCGGATTCGGGATCAAGATGTATCACGAGAGCCTGGACGACTACATGTTTCCCAAATCCGGGATCAAAGCCTCCGCCAAACTGAGCTTTTCACGCTGGTCGGAACTGAGCGAAAAGATCTACAACAAATTCCAGGGCAAAGCAGTGGTCTATTCCCAACTGGCGGATTACCTTTCGCTGCGCCTGGGTATGGAGCATGGATCCTATTTTGAATCAAATGCGGACAATTCCTTCGATCCTTTCTATTTCAGCGGTTCCCGGGGTTATCGCGGTTATCAGCTTTATGCCGTCAGTTCTCACCAATACACCATCCTTGATGCCTCCCTGGTGTTCAATCCCCTCCGCAACATATTCCTGGAAAGCGGATTGCAGGGCTTGAACCTGCAGCGCAGCAATGTGTGGGACACTCAGGATGCCATCGTGTGGAGCGTCTTTCTGGAACTGGGCTATAATAATCCCTGGTTGCCGTTGCGCCTCAGCACTTCCGTTCGTGAGAATGCCAAGCCAATCTTCTATCTGAACTTGGGCTATGATTACGACATCTTCTGGTTCTCCCGCCGCTGAGGGAGATGGCTGAGACTCAGGGTAAATATCTGCTCCAGGTTGGTTTCCGGTTTGCTCTGAGTAGAGTTGACCACGAGCAGAAAAAATCACTGGACAATTTCCAGCGAAGAGTTGGTGTGACTCCGGAGGTACAAATGACCTACAAAGTTATACTTATCAAGATCGATCACCGCAGCACGGAAGCGGTGAAAGTGCAATCCATCCTCACCGAATATGGATGCATCATCAAAGTCCGCCTGGGCTTGCACGAAGTTTCCAAAGACTACTGCGCCAACGACGGTTTGGTGGTGCTGGAGGTGGATGGCAGCGCTGAAGAACTGGCCAGGCTGGTGAGTGAGCTGAACAAGATTGACTACGTGGACGCCAAACTCATCGAGATGTAGTCATTTCCACTTGTATTTGCCCAAAGTCCCGCGCAAGGCATAAAAGACGAATTGCGCCGGGAACAGCAACAGCTGCAAGGGATAAAGAGCGCTGAGCTTCAGTTGCTTTGCCCTGGTCAAATGAGGGAGGAGCAGCCACAGCTCAGCGCTTGTCTTGAGCAGCAACAACCACCAGAACAGGGACAAAGGAGTAACCCATAAGAGCCTGAACAGCATGAGATAAAACAATGCGAAATAGAGGAAGGCAGCCAGGGCAAGGGTTTGCAGCCACAAGGGGTAGTGACGGAATTTGGATGCCCGGCGGATGTTGGTCTGATGTTGTTTACTGAGGTCCCGACCGGGAATGGAAACCACCTGCAGCTCCGGTGAGGGATCATAAATTGCCTGGCGGATAAAGGGCATCATCTTCATCAGGAGGAGGTCATCATCTCCGGAACGCAGCAGACCAATGCCATCAAAACCACCGGCTTTGAGAAACAGGGACTTGCGGTAAGCCAGATTGCAGGCGCTGCTGGTGACGGGCTTGCGGAAATACAGCCCTGCTGCCGCCAAAGCGTAATAGACGCTGCGTTCAAAGTTCTGCCACCGCAGTTCCCGGTCACCCTCGAAGCGTTTGATGATGGAATATCCCAACAGATAATCGGTCTTGCTGTCCATGGCCCGGTTGATCGCTTTCAACCAGGTGGCGGGTACCACGCAATCGGCATCGGTAAAGGCCAGGACATCATAGGCAGCTGCTGCGATGCCCTGTTGCAGGGCAGCTTTTTTCCCGCTCAAACCACTTTCTTCGTGTTGGAAATCGATCACCTTCAGATTGAGTTTGCCTTCCCAGCTGCGCAGGATATCCAGGCTGGCGTCCGTGGAATGGTCATTCACGATGATCACTTCAAACATGGGGTATTCGAGTGCGGAAAGTGAGGCAAGGAGGCGGGGCAGGTTTTGCTCTTCGTTACGGGCGGCGATGATCACACTGATGCCCTGTTCGCTTTGGCTACGGGACCTTTTCATCAGAAGCACACCACAGCCCGCCACAATCAGGAGGGCTGCATAGAAGGCGGTGCAACAGGCGAAGAGGAGCAGCAAGCTCAGAGTCCGGAACTCAGCTGGGAATCGGTGATTTCGATGTAACGGGCCAGATTGGGGTCGAGTTTTTTGATATCTTCCAGGTTCTTGCGCACAATGTTCACCTGTGCCGGTGGTTGGGTTTCACTAAGCTGAAGTTCCAGATGTATATGCCGTCCAAACACTTCCTTGAGATGCTTCTGGATCTCTTCCTTGTTGCTTTTCACTGTATTCAGGTTGGAATTGCCCTCCACTTCCAGAACCAGCCGGAACTCCTCCGCCCTCAGGATCTTGCAGTAATTGTTCAGTGCGATGCCCGTTACGGTGCTGGAACGCTTGATCCGCGCCACAATTTTATCCCACATTGCTTTGAGGTTTTCCAGATTATACTCGGCTTGAGGAAGTTCCTGCTCTTCGTGATGGCTGGGTTGGGCTTTGGCCTCGGCAAAGGCAGGTTGGGTAGCTCTGGTTGCAGGTTGGGAAACAGCTCCCGGGGTATCGGTCAAAACCATGCCGCTCTTCAGGTTTCCGAGATTGGCGAGAATCTGGG
>CAZVXK010000036.1:11313-15477 GCA_964631665.1 uncultured Candidatus Cloacimonadota bacterium
TAAACCTGGTTGGGGATGAGGCCAAAGATGTCCCGCACCTTGTCTATGGTAACCTTGTCCTGACAATAGGACAGCACTTGGTCCATCAGGGAAAGAGCATCGCGCAAACCGCCATCTGCTTTGCGGGCGATCAGATACATGGATTCCGCGTCGATGTCGATCTGCTCCTCCTGGCTGAGAGATTTCAGGCGGTGCACGATCGCCTCGATGGGGATGCGTTTGAAATCATAGCGCTGGCAGCGGGAAATGATGGTGGCGATCACCTTGTGAGGCTCGGTGGTGGCGAAGATGAAGAGCACATTTTCCGGAGGTTCTTCCAGGGTCTTGAGCAGGGCGTTGAACGCACTTTTGGAGAGCATGTGCACTTCGTCGATGATATAGATTTTATACTTCGATTGGCTGGGGGCATACATCAGCTCCCGCTGCAACTCGCGGATGTCATCCACACCGGTGTTCGAAGCGCCGTCGATCTCGATCACATCGGGAGAAACACCAGCGGTTATCTCGTTGCAGTTGTGGCAGTTGTTGCAGGGGGTGGTGGTGGGGCCTTCCACGCAATTCAGGCTTTTGGCCAGTATCCTGGCCATCGAGGTCTTCCCCACACCCCGGGGTCCGGTGAACAGATAGGCATGGGCGATCCGGTTGCTGAGGATCGCATTGTGCAATATCTCCGTGATATGCTCCTGGGCATAGACCTCGGAAAAGGTCTGGGGACGGTATTTGCGCGCTAAAACGATGTAACTCATCGAACCTCCATTGCCATCGTTTTAGGTGCCCTGTTTTATGCAAGCATTTTCTGCTGGACAAATATCGGCGGTCTGGCAAAGATGTCTGTAATTGATTTGCAAGCCCAATCATCAATATAAAGATATCGTGGAGGTTGAACGTGAAGTTAGAAGGAAAAGTAGTGATCGCCCAGGGGGGAGGCCCCACCGCGGTGATCAACCAATCGTTGGTGGGAGTTACGCTCGAAGCGCGCAAATTCGTGCAGGTGACCCGGGTCTATGGAGCCCTCTATGGTGTGAAAGGCATTGTGAACGAAGAATTTGTTGATCTCACCCAAGAGACCACCCACAACCTGGAACAGGTGGCGGACACCCCTTCCTCTGCCCTGCTTTCCACCCGGGACAAGCCTGACGAAAGCTATTGCAAGGAGATCTTCAAGGTGCTGAAGGCGCATGATGTCCGCTATTTCTTCTATATTGGCGGCAACGATTCCGCAGACACGGTGCGCATCGTGAACCAGCAGGCAACCCAAGCGGATTATGAGTTCCGCGCCATCCACATCCCCAAAACCATCGACAACGACCTGGTGCTGAATGACCACACCCCCGGTTATGGTTCCGCCGCCAGGTTCGTGGCTTCCGCCTTCACGGGTGTGAATCTGGACAACCGTGCCCTGCCCGGTGTCTACATCGGGGTGGTGATGGGACGCCATGCCGGATTCCTGACCGCTGCCTCTGCCCTGGCCCAGAAGTATCCCGATGACGGCCCCCATCTGATCTATCTGCCGGAGCGACCCTTCCATCGTGAGAGTTTTCTGAAGGATGTCCACCGCGTTTACAGTCAGTATGGACGCTGCGTGGTGGCGGTCTCGGAAGGCATTGTGGACGACAAGGGTGTGCCCATGATGACCAAGCTCACCCACAGCACCGAAACCGATGCCCACGGCAATGTCCAGCTTTCCGGCACCGGCATGCTGGGCGACCTGCTGAGCGACCTGGTGAAGCAGAAACTGAACATCAAACGCGTCCGCTCCGACACCTTTGGCTATCTGCAGCGTTCCTTCATTGGTTGCGTGTCCGATATCGACCAGCGCGAAGCCCGCGAGGTGGGTGAACGCGCTGCCCACTATGCCATCTGGTACAACCTGGATGGCTCCATCTCCATTCAGCGCACCGGATTCTATTCCGTGAACTACCAATTGGAGAAGCTGGACGAAGTGGCCCGCAAGACCCGCTACATGCCGGATGAGTTTATCAACTCCAGCGGAAATGGCATCACCGACGACTTCAAGTTCTACCTGCGTCCGCTGTTGGGATCGGGCTTCCCGGTGGCCCATCGTCTGCGTGCTCCGAAGGTTTCCGGCTTGCTGGATGGAAGTTCTTGACAGTTTCCCTCACTTTTAAAATAGGGTATAAAAAACAATAATACACATGGAGGAAACCATGACTTTTCAAGAATTCATGGGAAAAGTCGCAGCCCGGAACCCCGGCGAGCCCGAGTTCCTGCAAGCTGTGAAAGAAGTTGTCGAAACCATTTGGGATGTCTATGTGGATAATCCCCGCTTCGTCAAGGCAAACGTATTGGAACGCATAGTGGAGCCGGAACGCGTCGTCATCTTCCGGGTGCCCTGGATGGACGACAAAGGCGAAGTGCATGTCAACCGCGGTTACCGGGTGCAGTTCAACAGCGCCATCGGCCCCTACAAAGGCGGTTTGCGCTTCCACCCCAGCGTCACGCTATCCATCCTGAAGTTCCTGGGCTTTGAGCAGATCTTCAAGAACAGCCTCACCACCCTGCCCATGGGCGGCAGCAAAGGCGGTTCCGATTTCGATGCCAAGGGCAAGTCCGATGCCGAGATCATGCGTTTCTGCCAATCCTTCATGCTGGAGCTGTTCCGCCATATCGGTGCCGACACCGACGTTCCCGCCGGCGACATCGGCGTGGGCGGCAGAGAGATCGGCTACCTGTTTGGCGCCTATAAAAAACTCACCAATGAATTCACCGGCGTCCTCACCGGCAAAGGCCGGAATTGGGGTGGAAGCTTGATTCGCCCTGAAGCCACCGGTTTCGGTGTGGTCTATTTCACCGAAGAAATGCTCCAGACGGTGGGCAACTCCCTGGAAGGCAAGCGGGTGGCTTTGTCCGGCTTCGGCAACGTGGCTTGGGGCGCCGCCCAGAAGATCAACGAACTGGGCGGAAAAGTGGTAACCCTATCCGGCCCCGATGGTTATGTGCTGGATGAAGAAGGCGTGTCCGGTGACAAGATAGATTACCTGCTGGAGCTGCGCGCTTCCAACAACGACCGCGTGATCGACTATGCGGACGTCTTCCCCAACGCCAAGTTCTTCCCGGACAAGCGTCCCTGGGAAGTGCCGGTGGATGTGGCAATCCCCTGTGCCACGCAGAACGAGCTGGACGAGGCCGATGCCAAAACCCTGGTCAAAAATGGCTGCATCTGCGTGTGCGAAGCCGCCAACATGCCCTGCACCCCGGAAGCCGTGGAAGTCTTTATGCACCACAAACTGCTCTTCGCCCCCGGCAAAGCCGCCAACGCCGGCGGAGTGGCCACTTCCGGGCTGGAAATGACCCAGAACAGCATGCGCCTGAACTGGGACCGGGATGAGGTGGATGCCCGCCTGCACGGGATCATGAGAAACATCCATGAAGCCTGCCGCCAACACGGCAAGCAGGATGATGGATTTGTAAATTATGTGAAGGGCGCTAACATCGCCGGATTCCTCAAGGTGGCCAACGCCATGTGCGACCAAGGCTTGATCTGAGCAACTAAAACACACTTATATCCATCCCGGATCCCTGCGGTCCGGGATTTTTCTTTTCCCCTCTCCGTCAGCCTTCCCTTTGGATGAAAGCACTCAGAGCAGAGTCAGAATGGGAACAACAGCCGTTTCTGCTGTGTGAGCCCGGTTTGACTCGGTCATGAGTGCATTCGTGTAATGAGAGCGGCCTGCAGGCGAAAGGCCAGGCTGCGCTGGACTTCGTTTGGGCTCTGTTTGTCTCTCAACATACAATGCCGACAGGGGAGTATAGGGGTGGCGAGCTCCTGTTCGCCACAGCGACCGGCAGGTCGCTTCAGCAGTAACCGGCCAGGCCCAAATGTCAGCGGAAGCCTCTACTGATAGGGAGATCCGCAGCCCTGTGGGTGCCGCCGGATCGGCATCCGGCTGTTACAACACGATCGGCATCGTATGCCACATCCCTCCCTCTTCCCGCATCATATTCTCTCATATCTTGTCAATTATCTTTTGCTTATTGTTCTCATTTCTCATTGTAACAAAACTCTCTGTCCCTCTGTACCTCTGTCTCTCTGTTTAAAAAAGAAGCAAGCATCCCCATCCCCACGGTCAGGCAAGATGCCTGACATCCTCTCCCCGGCGCCAGCTTGCCCTTTTGCTCCTTTGCCCTCTTGCCCCTTTGCCC
>CAZVXK010000036.1:15577-21585 GCA_964631665.1 uncultured Candidatus Cloacimonadota bacterium
TTTGCCCCTTTTTTAAAAAATAAACCCCGGAACTGAATCCGGGGTTTGAGTTTCATTCAGACAGGGACTGTGAAAAGTCCGTTATATCACTTGATCAGGATGATCCTTCCATTGCGGGTGTGATTGGAGCTCTGCATCCGGTAATAGTAGATCCCGCTGTTCACCGGGGCGCCGTTGAGATCGGTCCCGTTCCAGTTCACAGTGGCGGTTCCGCCGGCATCCGCCATCAGCTCAAAGCTCTTCACCAATTGCCCCTTGATATTGTAGACAGCCAGGCTGATGGGTTGGTTGGCTTTGCTGTGGATGCTGAAGTTGGCGCTGGTGTGGAAGGGATTGGGATACACGCTCACACCCACCTGGGCCGGGGTAAGCTGGTCGTCCGCCTCCACGCCGACGTTGACGGTAACGATATTGGACGGCCCGGACAGCATCATGGGATCGTTGAACAGAGTGCAGATCCAGTATTCATGGATGCCGATGGGGACATAGGTGTCGGTGAAGGTGAGGGTGTTCGGATTGGTGATGGTGGAGATGGTCAGCCCATCGCGGTAGAGGCGATAGCCCACCAGGCCGCGTCCATCAAAGTGTTGCGGGCGCTCCCAAGTAAGGATAACATGCGGAGCGGCATAGACCCCAACCAGATTCTGCGGCGGGGGCAAGACCTCGATGGGGATGGTGGGTTCACTCATCACTGGCGTGCCAGGCATGCCATGCTGATCCACCGGCGTAACCTGAAAGGCGATGGGGATGCCCAGATCGGCTTCCTCGGCGTTGTAGGTATTCTGGTTGGCGCCGTTGATCGGCACGGGATTGTTATTGATGATGTGGAACCACTGATAGAGCGAATTCCCCTCCTCGTTTCCGTCCGGATCGTTGAAGGTATATTCCCCCGTCTGCAACTGATAGAGCACCGGTGGGCCAACGATCTGCACATTGGTGGCGGTCGGCGCCGCATTCAGGAAACCGGTTCCGGAGAGCGGAATGGTGATGTTGGGATGGTTGAACAGGTTGCTTACGATGTTCAGGTTGCCGGTGTAGCTCTGCGCCGCGGTGGGGCTGAAGGTGATGTCCACCGTGATGGATTGGGCGGAGGGAATGTTGAAATTGGATACACTGCTGGCAAAAACCGGATTGCTGCTGGTGATGGTGCCGGTGGCAGGATCTGCACCGAAATTGGTGATGGTGATGGGAACCGTGGCCGTCCCGTTCACATACATATCCGGAAAGTCGATCTGCTCGTGGGAAACCGGATAAGCGCCCACCAGCTGGGCCAGGGAATACTTCACCCCCTGCAGGATCTCCTTGGAGGTCATGTTCTGCAGGAAGAACACCATCTCGCAGTTGGCGACGTTCCAGGCGGCATTGACGGTGAAATTCAGTGTTATGGTGGTTTGGCCCCCGGTGGCCAGATCGATCGTGGTTCCGTTCTGATCCGGCACCATGAGGCGGTTCACATTATCCACGGTGGTCTGGTTGAACCACACCTGCGGAATGTTCGATTCAGTCAGTACGGCATGCAGCTTCACGTTGGTGTTGGTGTCGGCTTCCGGTTTGGCGACTGTGACCATCACAGTATAGTTGTTGCCGGTGGCGGTTCCCACTGCCGTGATGGTGAAATGCGAAGGCACTGCCAAACGGGCGTTCACCTTGGGCAGATAGTTCGAATACATGGATTGGGTGGCGCTCCCGCCCACGGTGGGATTCAAACCGTCAAAATAGGCGGTGGGATAACCGGTTACGCCATAATAGCTGTTTCTGGCATTGGAATACACATTGGCATAGGCGTCGCCATTGTGGTTTTTCACGATGGCCACCGCATGCCCGTTCTGCAACAGGTCGTGGCAACCCATGGCCGCGCCCGGGCAATACTGACACCAAGTGCCAGTGGCCACTTCCACCACCACCAGGTTGCGGGGCACAGCCACCACAGCCGAGATCACGCTGAACAGCGTGAGCAAAATCAAAAAGGTCTTTTTCATTGTATCTCCCATAATGTATTTCTCATCAGAAGATGTTTATGCAATTTCGATGCCTATCTCAGAATTATTTGCGGTCATTTGGCTGTAACTGTCAACTGCCTGCTGGTGATATATTCACTTAACCAGTAAATAACACTTGACCACCCAGACCCAATCCTTCAGATGGTTCCCATTCCCAATGCTATGATATATATACAAATAGGAGATAACAATGAAATCAAGGCTATTGCTCATCGCCTTCCTGGGCCTGGCGATCCTGCTGGCTGGCGTCAGCGCCGATGATTTTGTGATCGGTGCCTACAGCCAGTATCAACTGAACCATGCCAAACAGACCGGCGCGGTGTTTGACGATCTGGCGGGCTATCTGGATGCCGCCGGTTACAACACCATCCTCTATTCCATGAAGTATGATGAGGTGAAACAGGGCAAGCTGGCAGAAGCCCTGGCCGCCCTCAGCCAATACAAGATCGGCTCCATCATCGACGACTGGGCCTGGCAGGAAAATGGCCCGGTGGGCGTTACCCCGATGGCCTATGGCAACTATCTGAAGCTGGAAGCCGAGTATCTGCTCGATTACGAGGAGGGCAGATTTGTGGTGGACCAGCTTCCGGTGGATGATTCGGCCGACGACCGGATGAACTATGTCTTCCGCCACGACACGGGCCGCAGGTCGGATCATGACCCTTCCGCCCATTCCAACGGCTATGCCTGGATCTGCGACGAAAAGGAGAACCATCATGCCGATCTGGCCCTGGCGGAACCCCGTTTTCGCTGGAAACCGGAGGACAAGGCCGATTCCCGCCTGCTGGGCTATGATTTCAAGTTTTTCCCCAATGCCCGTGAAAACCTGCTCTATCTGCGCGTGGCGCTGAATTTCCGCGGCTTGGAACCGGGCGACAAGGTGGCGGAGATCCGCCTGAAGGTGCTCAACGCCAATCTGTTGGACAGCCGCACCAACGAATTTGGCCGGTATCCTGAATCCAGCTACATCGAATTGCCGCTCAAATCCGTCCTGCCCCAGCTTTATGACACCACCATTGTCAACAAAGATTACAGCGGCGTCCCCTTCGATCCCCGCTTCAACAACCACATCTTTGAATTCTATGCCGAGCTGCCGCCTCCGGGTTCACAGTTGTTCAAGGACACCATCCGCCATGAGTTTTTCTACCACATCAACCCCCAGGTCTATTGGCATGGCAAGGGCAGGCTGGTACTGGATTACATCGAATTGGAGGACGAACTGCACCGGGCCTTGGCCTATACCTCCAAGACTCCCCATCCCCTGATGCTGCGGTTGCAGGAACGGCTGGACCAGATCGACCTTCAGCCCGGCGCCGAAAACATCCTCTACTTTTATGGCAAGGACGAACCCTTCCAGGGGCAGTTCTCCGCCTATGACAAGCTGGAAAGCTATCTGAACGCCCAGGGTAAAAAACTGATCACCGCCACCCATCTGGAAAACATCGGCTACAAAAAACCGGACGGTTTGCCGGATTACTCCCATTACGGCCTCTTTTTGCAGACTGCGAAGCCCGAGGTGGTGATGCTGGATGCCTATCCCCTGCAGGAATGGGGTCCCGGCCCCGGAGCGCTGATCCGCTGGAACAAAGACCTGCAGCACCCCCTCTTCGTGCAGAACAAGATTGATTCCGTGCTGCTGGACAACTACCACTTCCTGGCCCGCACCATCAAGCGCAATCCCGAATATCGGGACACCAGGCTGTTCTATGTGCCCCAAACCTACGGCGAGAAATATGATCCGGTGGAAACGGCGGAATGGCGCTATTTCATGCCGCCCCGCAGCATGCAGAAATGCCTGCAGCTGCTGCCCCTCTGCTATGCCGCCGATGGCATTGTGGATTTCGCCATCACCGCCAACCGCGACCAATCCTTCGCCGCCGGCGGTAACCGAACTTACAGGCGCGTCACCCCATTGCACCATGCCGGCGACTACACCAAGCTCACCCTCGAACCAGGGGAAACCGCCTATACCCAGCTCTCCGAAGCCAATGCCAAAATCCGGGTCTATGGCCCCCTGCTCCGCAAACTGAACTGGGTGGATGCCGATTCCATCATGGTGAAGGGCAGCCATCCCAAGCTGGACCTGCCCCGACTCAAACTTTCCGCCCTGGAAGTGCTGCCCGGCGGGGAAGGCCATTACGAAGGCTATGTGCAATGCGGCTATTACACCGATGCGGAGGGCCTGCCCAGCTTCATGCTGGTGAACCGCCGGGCTGTCTATAAACTGGAGGATGCGCCGAATGTAACCCCTTGGGATGTGGATGCTTATTTCGTGGATGCCAAGCCCCAGACCCTGCGCTTCAGCCTGGACCAAAAGGCTTCCCAGGCCGCACGCTATGCCTTGGTCGATCCCTTCTCCAAACAGGTCTATCCCGCCCTGAATGGCAACATCGATGTTTCCCTGGCTGCCGGGGACGGCATTTTGCTGCAGTTGGTGGGCATCCTGCCGTCCAAAGTGGCCGGATCGCGCACCCTGAAGGCGCAGGAGATCATTTCCGGAAACATGGTTGTCACTAAAAAGTCCAGCCTCGTTTTCGACAGCAACTCCGAGCTGCAGATCCTTTCCGGCAGCGTGATCACGGTGGAAAAGGGCGCTGAACTCCGCCTGGAGGGCACCACCCGCTTCCAGGACAAGGTGAAGATCATCCTCAAACCCGGCTCCCGCTTCATATTCAACGAAAACACCATCCATTTTGCCGACGACACCCAGATCCAGCAAAAGAAGAGTTGCTGGCTGAAGCGCCTCTTTGGCGGCTGATCTATGGCCAACGATCCGGGGAAGGCGGTGCTGGAGCGGCATCCCTTCCCCACCCTCATCGATAGCGGCACCAAAGCCTTGATCGTGGGCACCTTTCCCCCGCCCCGTTTCACGCTCTGGGCAGGGGAAACTGATACTGCCCGGCCGGGCCTTGCGGAAAAGGACATCCCCTGGTATTACGGCAGCCGGAACAACCGTTTCTGGAAACTGGTGCAGGCTGCCCTGGACCGCCCCGACTGCTTCGATCTGGAGGATCCCGACCACCACCGCCTGGCAGACAACATCCGCCACTTCCTGCTCCAAAGAGGATTGGGCATCACGGACATCATCGCCGCCTGCCGCCGCAAACAGCCCTCCGCCAGCGATGCCGACCTCATCCCCTTAGCTTGGAGGCCCGTCTTTTACCACCTGCAGGATCACCCTGCCCTGAAAGCCCTGCTCCCCACCTCCCAACAGGCGAACCAGTGGATGCTGAAACTGCTCCGGAGCCAAGGTTGGACTGTGTTCCCCCTGGCTGGCAAACCTGCCCCAAGCGAGGGCTATGGACTCCGCCTGCTCTCTCCTAATGGTGAGAAACACCTGCTGGTGCTGATATTGCCCTCTCCCTCGCCCCGTGCCAACCGGATCGGGCTACCCTTCCCGCAACGGGTGCAACGCTACCGGGAGATACTGGAACTGGTTGCGGCTCTGTGATTTCCTCGCCTGGGACTTGCATCTGGCAGAGTAGTTCCGGCCGCCGGCAAACCATCCGCTCCATCCGACCAAACAGGGAAAAAACAGAGATCAAACCTGCACTATCCCCCTGGCTAAGCATCCAAACACCTAACTACATTTCTTTATAAGCAGTTTTTGCTATTCATTGTCCCCTTATCGGCGATAGCTCCCCCTTGTCGCTCCCGTTAGCAATACGGAATCATTACGGAGTCATTACGGATTAACTCCGTAATGACTCCGTAATGATTCCGTATTGGTCGTAGGGGCGGACGCTGATCCGCCCCCGTTTTAACTCAATATTCCGCCGGAATGGCACTGATCCGGTGCCCTGAAGATGGAAGAAGCGGAATATCAAGCCAAAACAGGAGGTGGTGGATTGGTGAAATATGGAGAAAAAGCGGGCAGGGGGAAAATTCCCCCTGCACCCCCTGTGACCGTCCACGCAGAGCTTGCAATCCACCTTACCCAGCCTGCAAAAGGCAAAAAGGACAAAATGCATAAATCAAGGGAAAATCCTGACGCAGCGGAAGCCTATG
>CAZVXK010000037.1:0-2743 GCA_964631665.1 uncultured Candidatus Cloacimonadota bacterium
AGATATGGCTAATTTTGCCCGATTTTCAATTTTTTCGTGCGAAACTCGGGCTAAGTGCTTGAGGGACAATGAGTCAATTCTATTCATTGTCTTGTGTAGAGTTGTTTATTGATGGCTTAAGTGATTGATAGACTGTAACTAATCTTTCACAAGGTTTTTCACGCTGTTGTGTATTGATGACTTTTCCACTGTCCAGATTTCATCCTTCGACTCTCTCTGGCAAAAAAAGAGTAACCCTCTATCTATGGGAGAGAGAAGGGCAAGAGGGCAATAGGGCAAAGGGGCAAGCTGGCGCTGGGTGTGGACGCTGGGAGAGGACGCTGGGAGAGGATGTCAGGCATCTTGCCTGACCGGGGATGCTCCCTTTCCCCTTTCCTTAAGGCTTCCGCACTGCCTGCCGTCAAGTAACTGGCTGATAATCAGGAACTTGGGCGGAGACACTCAAGGAGAAAAGAGCAGATTTTTCACAATGAGACCATGAGAAAATGAGAAAAGATTGCTGGCGGCGTAACATAGCTTGCCAAAGCTGTTGTAGCATAGCTTGCCAAAGCTGTTGGGGGTGTGGGATGCCGATCCCACACTCTTTTAAAGACTGACCACGCAACTCAACCCTACTAAGATTTGAACCGGAAGACAGAACTGTTTCTTAAAAGGATGCGGAATCGGTAGAAAGCACCCCCAACAGGATCGGTATCCTATGCTACGGCGCATCGTATGCTACGTTCACCGCCTGTGCAACC
Source organism: uncultured Candidatus Cloacimonadota bacterium (assembly GCA_964631665.1). GTDB lineage: Bacteria > Cloacimonadota > Cloacimonadia > Cloacimonadales > Cloacimonadaceae > Syntrophosphaera. Next base: position 741 of record CAZVXK010000037.1, read on the forward strand.
TGCGAATCGGGAGACGATCATCCAAGATCTGGGTTACACGCTTTCACGATTGCTTCCACGCTTTCACGCTGAAAAAGGGAAGGCGCGCCAGGCTTGATCTTGATAAAAAAGACCCCGGTCCTTGGGCATTGACCGGGGTGCGGGATACCACGCAGAAATGTATCTATACTGATACAAGCGAAACTGGAGCTAAATGGGGGACTCGAACCCCCGACCTACTGATTACGAATCAGTTGCTCTACCGGCTGAGCTAATTTAGCTGGTTCAATCCTTCATCAGGCGCAAGCTGAGGGGCTGCTCCGGCATATCGATGACGGTGCATTCGAATTTGCGCTTAAAATCCTGATCCATGGGCGGGGGAAGGCTGTTGCCCACTTGCAGGGTGAAATAGGGGGTGGTGGTAAGCTTCATCTTCAGGGTGCTGTTTCCGCTCAGATTGCGCGGATACCAGAACATGGCGGGCGAGAGCATGCTGCACATCCGGTTGGCTTGATTCAAAGCGAATTCCGGCATATTGATATAGTATTTCAGCGTGAAATGCACCACATCCGGATAATCCTCGTAATTGTTGATCGAGAGCCCGTGAAAACGCGCCGCGCTATCCTCAGCCAGCAGGCCGGGATCGGGCAACACCGGTTGAAAATGGCCGGGGGCGAGGTTGTTCACAAAGTAATATCCCTCCCGGAAGCCTGCCACCCAAAGCCCTTCCAGCCTTGCCTCCCGGGGCAGGAATACACCGAGGTAACTGGCAGGATCGACCTGGCTTTTGGGCAAATCGAAATCCACCTGGAGAAACAGGCGCTGCAGCTGTGAAGAATGAAACATCTCCACTTCGTAATAATTGGCATTCAAAAGTTTAAACTTTGCTCCTGGCTCGATCTGCTGGGCAAACAGACCGGTTGTCAGCAACAGCAACAGGATTAAGATTCCGCTTATTCTGCGCATGATATACTCCCATTTTTCTAATATTTAAAAACAAATACCAAGTAAAGAGGATTCCTTTTTCCGTCAAGATAAATTTCCGGTGCCGAATGACCCGCCCTCAGGGGATGAACACCCTTAAACTGCCCCCCAGATAAGGGATAACAGGCTCAGGGCAGCAGCAGGATCAGATACAGCCAGTTGATGAAGAATAGCAACAGCAGCCCCAATGTCATGAAAATCCTTACTCGGGGAGCCAGCCGAAGCGTAAACCTGCGTTTAAAGACAAGCGCCAGGCTTTGGTGTGCCAGGACAACGCTGACCAAGACCAGGATCAGGGGATTGTAGAGGAAAGCCTGTCCGATCCTGCCCTGCAGCAGAGTCAGGAAAGCACGGCTGCTGCCGCAGGTGGGGCAGTTTATCCCGGTGAGGGTTCTGAACAGGCAGAAGCCAGCCACCGGCCGTGCAAACAGATGTAAGCCCAGATGGAGGGCAAGGAAAATGACAAGGATCAGCCAGGGAAGCTGGCCCGGGTAAAAACGGCGGGGCAGCCGTTCAAATCTGATGACCGGCTGAGGTAATCGTTTGGAAAGCAACTGATCAGAATCCGCCGGTGGAAGCCGCCACAATGATTCCCACTATAAACACCAAGTATAGAATGATGCCCAGAATCATCAAACCAGACAGCGCCACGGAGATGATTCCCAGTATCTTTCCGATATTGGTCATATCCCTGCCGCTGGGGTCCATCAAGCCACTATCCATTTTCCTGAGATCGGTTACCCCGAAGCTCCAGGCCAATATGCCAAATATCACTGGCAGAAAGCAGGACATGGTTCCCACCAGGCTGACAATTCCGAATGTGAGAATCAAAGATCCCCGGTGGGGCTCGATCTGCCGTAAATCCCCCTGATAGGGGGTGGGCTGTTCATAATAATCCATCTTATCTCCAATTTCCAAACCAGCAGGGCGGATAAACCCCTGCTCGCCTTGTGATCACATGCAGTTTATTGTTTAGGTAAAAATGATCAACAGATCAAAAGATGAACAGAGGGCACCCAGCTCAACCTGGGATCACCATT
>CAZVXK010000037.1:2843-20914 GCA_964631665.1 uncultured Candidatus Cloacimonadota bacterium
ACCTGTTAACCCGTTCACCTGTTAACCCGTTCACCTGTTAACTTGTTCACCTGTTAACTTGTTCACCTGTTAACTTGTTCACCCGTCAACCTGTTCATCAGGCTATAAGGCGCCGCTGATCAGGAAGCAGGTGGCAAAGGCGATGATGGCATAGAGCTCGGGATACACGCCCAGGATCAGGGTTTTGGAGAAAACATCGTTTCCGCTGCCCAGGCTTTCGATGCCGTTGGCCACGATCCTGGATTGCTGATAGGCGGAAATGAGGCCCACCACGCCCATGATCAAACCCGCGCCAAAGATGGCGGCGGCATTCAGCATAGTTATCTCGGGGATGATATGGGTGCGCAGGATGAAGAAAGCGCCAAAGCCATAGAGTCCCTGGGTTCCGGGCAGGGCGGACAGGATCATGCAGTTGGCGAAGATATCGTCGCGTTTCTTCATGGCGCCGATGCTGGCACTGCCACCAATAACCGTGCCGATGGCGGAGCCCATCCCGGCCAAAGCCACCATCAGAAAGATTCCGATCCAGGCAAGGATGTAGGCCGGGCTGCCGCCAGTGATGGAAGCGGCACCATTTTCGATTAACAAGGGGAAGTAAGGCATGTAACCTCCAGGTTTATGAATTTACTTTTTGTTTGCCAAAGGGTTTATATTCTGTGCCGGGTCCGTTGAATCCGGCGTTCTTGAAAAATTCCACAAAGGTGAGACGCATGGGATGCACAAATCCGCTCAGCCCGCCCAAAGCTAGATTGAGCGCGTGGCCAAAGACCATGAAGACGAAAAAGATGACAGGCCCAACGATGCTCACCGAGAGCAACTGAAGGCCGATGGAATTGACCACGAAGCCCAATATGGCGCTGGAAACGCCCAGGGCGAAGAGGCGGATGTAGGAGAGGATATCGCCAAAGAAGCCGGTGATCACATTATAGAGCAGATACAGCCCACCCAGGACATTGACCAGCAGGTTCTTACGGGGGGCATTGAACAGCAGCAGCAGCAACAGGCCGGCCCAGAGTGGATACTTCAAATACGCTTCAAAGCTGCTGATGTCCGATCCCAGCATTTTAGCGCCCATGGCGGAGAGGGAGAGCAGAAAGAGAAAGGTGCCCAGGGGAGCCAGCCCATAACGGAAACCATAGAGGCGCAATTGCTTGACCATGTTGATCAGGATACCGAACAGGATCTGGATCACGCCCAGCAGCAGGGCAAAATTGAAGATCTGGTCTTCATTGCGGAAGAGAATCGTCCGGGTGAGCGCATTTTCGGCAGTGAAATCCCCGGGCAGGATCTTGAAGCCCAGAGCGCTGTTCATCAGCCAACCCATTACGATCGAAGCCACGCCAAAGATCATGATCAGGAACATATAGTTCTTCACCGCTGGGCTTTTTGCCTTGTGGCGGATGAGCAGGGCCAGCAGGATCAGCAGCACGCCATAGACCATATCCGCATTGCAGAAACCGAAGAACAGCATGAAGAAGGGAGCGAAGAAAGGCGTGAGGTCAAACTCGTTGTAATGGGGCAGCATATACATCCGGCTGATCGGTTCGAAGAGACGGGCAAACCATCCGTTGCGCAGGCTGATGGGGGGATTTTCCTCGTAGGCTCCATCGGCGGCGAAATGGATCACTCCCGTGTCCTTCAAATAGCTCACCAGCTCTGGCTCCAGGCGTTTGGGGATCCAGCCGCCCAACACGCGGACGTGGTCTTCGGCTTCGCTGACCCCCTGCAGGGTGGCATCCTCATAGTCGCACTCCTGGCTGAGCCGTTCGATCTCGGTTTCGAACAATTCAATGGCGGTGGGGGCGATGTCGCTCAGATATTCATCGATGTCACGCATTCTGGCTTCGGTGGCGGCGGCATCCGTTTCGAATTCCTGCAGGGTGTGATGGTGGAAGCTGAAGGTGTCGGCATCCAGGTTGGGACGCTCGCCGGTGTAGAACACCACAAAATAGAGGATCCCTCCCACTTCGTTGATGATCTCGATGCAATAGTCCTGCTGCCACTGGGGCTTGAAATGGTTTTTCAGGCAGGTATGGAAGTCGATGTTGATGCCAAAGGCCTCGATCCGGGTTTCCAGACCATAATCGAAGTGTCCCCAGGGGCTGAGATCTCGGATCTGCTTGCGCAGCAAATCCAGATGGCGTTGGAGTTGCTCCTTTTCCTCGCGGGCCTGCTTGATCTTGTTATAAAGAGCCTTGGTGGGCAGGTTGGTGGAGGTTTTCTGCGCTTCCGAGCCCAGTTTCTTAAGGAATTTGGTGGCTTCGCTATAGTCTCCGATCAGTTCCATATTCTTGATGAGCGATTCGGTTTTGTCATTGGTGTTGCGGATGATGTGCACCACGCCCAGTTTCTGGAGATCGCTCAGGAAGTTCTGATAATCCAGGTGGTAGAGCACGAAGGAGTATTTGCGCATCTTTTCGATCATGAGAAACCCTCCTTCTCGATCCGGTTTTTCAGGATCTTCTGCCCGGCTTTGGAGAGGTTTTCCTCATCCTCCAGAAAACGCTTGATCTTGAGGATGGCGCCCTCATATTCCGGGATCTGCACCTTTTCATAGAGATTCACCTTCTGAGTGGTCTTCTTGCGCACCTGCTCCAGAATCTGCATCTTACGCAGGAAGAAATCCCGCTCGATCTGAAGCCCGGACAGGGATTTCACGATGCTCACGCCGTCCAGGAACCAGGAGGGGGCTTTGAACAGGTTGTATTCCTTGAGCTCGTAGTTGATCTCACCCAATACGGGGGTGGGCACTCCGGCGATCTTGCGGGTCTGGATCTCGACCTGTTTGATTGTGACCAGTGTGGGATCGAATTCCACCCAGAGCTTCATGAATTGCTCCAGCTCGAGGATGCGTTCCCGGATCAGCGCATCCAGGTCATGGGCTTTGTCCCGGGCACGCTTGACTTCCAGGCGCAGCGCGGATTCCTTGTTCTTGAGGGTGGGCAGGGCTTCCACCCTGATCTTGAGCTGCTTCATCAGCTGCAGCTGGGATATTTTGTTGTATTGGAATTTGAGGCTCATTCCTTCTTCTTCCAGTATAGCTGCATGAATTCTTCTTTGATCGCCACTTCCTCACGGGTGAAATATTTCTGGAACAGGTCCCAGGTGGTTTCCAGCATTTCGTCCGGCGTGAGGTTGACATCGATGGCGAGGATCTTTTCCGCATAGTCACGGGCAAATCTGAGGGTGCGCTCATCGTAATCGGAAAGGTCGAATCCATTCTCACGCTTGGTCTTGGCCAGCATGGCATCGGCATTCAGGCGCACCGAAGCCTCCATCACCTTGGGATGATCGGCCCGGGTCTTTTTGCCCATCACCTTGGTTTTGAGCCGGGAAAGAGAACGGGCGGGATCCACGATCACCTTGCCGATATCGGTGTCCCGGCGCAGGTAGAGCTGGCCTTCGGTGATGTAGCCTGTGTTGTCCGGTATGGCATGGGTAATGTCGCCGCCGGAGATCGTGGTTACGGCGATGATGGTGATCGACCCTCCCTCCGGGAATTGGGCTGCCTTCTCATAGATCTTGGCCAGGTCGGAATAGAGCGAGCCCGGCATCGAATCTTTGGAGGGGATCTGGTCCATGCGGTTGGACACAATGCTCAGGGCGTCGCAATACAGCGTGAGGTCGGTCAACAGCACCAGCACGGCTTCATTTTTTTCGATGGCGAAATATTCGGCTGCGGCCAAAGCCATGTCCGGCACCAGCAGGCGCTCCACCGGAGGATCATCGGTGGTGTTCACGAAGGAGATGATCTTGTCGATCACCCCGGCGCCTTCGAAGGCATTCTTGAAATAGAGGTATTCATCGTTGGAGAGACCCATTCCGCCCAGGATGATCTTGTCCGCCTTGGTTCGGAGTGCCACAGTGGTCATCACTTGGTTGAAGGGCTGTTCAGGGTCGGCGAAGAAGGGTATTTTCTGTCCGGTTACCAAGGGATTGTTCAGATCGATGCCGGCAATGCCGGTGGCGATGAATTCGCTGGGGTCCTTACGCCGCACCGGGTTCACTGAGGGTCCGCCGATCTCCACTTCCCTGCCCTCGATGGGCGGGCCGCCATCGATGGGATCGCCATAGGCATTGAAAAACCTGCCGCCCAGCTGATCACTCACTTTCAGGGTGGGTGTCCGGCCCAGGAAAACCACTTCGGCATCGGTGCCGATATTCTCCGTCCCGGAAAAGATCTGTAGGGTGACCGTGTCGCCAATGATCTTCACCACCTGTGCCAAGCGTCCGCTCACGGTGGCGAGTTCCTCATAGCCCACGCCGGTGGCGGTAACGGAGCAGGTGGCCTTGGTGATCTGATTCAGTTTGGTATAGATCTTTTGAAAAGCGGTGCCAGCCATTATTTCACCCTCCTTTCGTCCATGATGGAATTGAGCTGGGCCTCATATTCCTTAAATTTATCGTTTTCAAAGGGTTGGTAGTTCATTTGCCGCAGGGCGTTGATCATCCGGGTATAGAACGGCTGCAATTCATCATAGGATTCAAAGGCATAATCAGTGCGGCAGACCTTCAGCACGAGGTGCAGCATATAGGCCTGGCGTTTCATGGGGGTGGATTTGTCCACATCGTCAAAGCCATCCTGGATCAGAATGATACGGTCGATCAGCTCTCCTTTCCAAAGGCGGGAGTGGTAATCCAGGGGGACTCCGTCGTCGCCGAGGATGTTGATCTGGTCGCGGGCTTCCTTGCCACGCAGCAGATAGTCCTTGGCATCGGTCACATCCTTCACCCAGCCGGGCGCGATGTTGGTATTCAGATATTCCTGAATTTCTTCATATTCAAGGTATTTGGAATAGGAATCGATCGGATCCACCGCCGGATAGCGTTTGCTGTCGCCCCGTTCCTGGGACAGTGAATAGAAGCAGCGGGCAGCCTTCTTGGTGGCTTCGGTCACCGGTTCCTTCAGGTTGCCGCCGGCTGGGGAAACCGCACCGATGAAAGTGATGGAGCCCGGGGTTCCATTATTGAGATAGACATATCCGGTGCGGGAATAGAAATTGGATATGATCGCAGGAAGGTCCATCGGATAGGCATCGGGCCCGGGAAGCTCCTCCATGCGGTTGCTCATTTCACGCAAAGCCTGGGCCCAGCGGGAAGTTGAATCCGCCAGCAGCAACACTTTCAAGCCCATGGAGCGATAGTATTCGGCGATGGACATGGCAGTGTATACCGAGGCTTCACGAGCCGCCACGGGCATGTTCGAGGTGTTGCAGATGATGATGGTGCGCTCCATCAGCTTGCGTCCGGTGCGGGGATCGTCCAATTCGGGGAATTCGGTGAACAGTTCCACCACTTCGTTTGCCCGTTCTCCGCAGGCAGCCACGATGATCAGGTCAGCTTCCGCGTTCTGTGAGATGGAGTGCTGCAACACTGTCTTACCAGTTCCGAAGGGTCCGGGGGTGAAGCCTGTTCCACCTTCGGCGATGGGATTCAGCGTGTCTATGGTGCGCACGCCGGTCTCCATCATCTTGAAGGGGCGGGGTTTTTCCTTATAGGCCCGGATGGGCAGTTTCACCGGCCAATACTGGATCATGGTCAGATCATGCTTCACTTCCTCCTCGTCCACCACAGTGGCGATGGTATCGGTGATCTTGTAGTCCCCTTCCGCGGCGATGGATTCCAGGCGATACTTGCCCTCCATCACAAAGGGTACCATGATCTTGTGCGGGATCCAGTTTTCGGGAACCTCGCCCAGCCAATCACCGCCGGTAACGATATCGCCCTTTTGGGCAAGGGGGGTGAAGTGCCACAAGCTGTTCTCATCCAGGGGGTCGGTGTATTCCCCCCGCGTCAGGAACAGCCCTTTCATCTTGTTCAGATCGTCTTGCAAACCGTCATAGTTCTTGGACAGCATTCCGGGGCCCAATTTCACTTCCAGCATGCGGTCGGTGAATTCCACCGGGCAGCCGGGGGTGAGGCCGCGGGTGCTTTCAAACACCTGGGTATAGGCAATGCTGCCCAGTACTTTGATCACTTCTGCCATCAGCTTCACGTCTCGCAGTTCGATGTAACAGATCTCGTTTTGGGAAACGGGACCGTCCACCTCCACCTGCACGAGGTTGGCGATGATACCTTTGACAATGCCTTTGGTCATATATACACCTTCTATTTGTTGCTGATTGATTTAACTTTGAATTGGGGCGGGAAGGAGAAGCTGTTCTCCAAGGCGTCCAGCGTATCCTGAAAGATGTCCTTGCCCAGGCTGGGATCCATTTTCAGCCAACGCTCCAGGATGCGCAGCTTGCAGAAATAGCCCAGGATGCGGTCGATATTGAAATACTGGAAGAAATTCTGGGCATCGATCCATTTCCAGCGCAGGACATCATAACCGCGTTCCCGATAGAGGATGTTGTTCTGCTCCCACAGGCGCCACAGACTCTCAAACAGCTCGTTCTCCTTGCCGAGTCCGAAATCGGGGGCATGGCTTTTGGCGAGTTTTTCCACCAGCTCGCCCTCTCCGATCAGAAAATCCGCATAGGGAACCTCATGCTTGCGTCCGTTGATCGCGATCAGGATGTTCTTCAGAGTGGCCTCGAAGGCAAACCAGTCCCGGATGAAAGCGTTCGAATGCTTGCCGCAATAGTCATAGAGCGCAGCCAGCAGCTGGTGCTCCACCTTGATCAGAGCCGGCATTTCCTCCCGGGCATAGCAATCCAGGACAATGTTGTGCACAAAACCGGGCAATGCTTTGAACTTGGCTGGCAGCGCCATATTCGTATCCTGGGCTTTCTGGCGCACGAAAGCCAGATATTCCTGCCAGAATTCCTTCGGGTATTCGCTGTCCGTTTTGAATTCATCCTCGCGGTTATACATCGATCGCAGGAGGTTGTCCAGATCGTCGGGCAGCCGCAGCAGTTTCAGCAACCTGTAATCTGCTCCAGAAAGCTGCTTGGACGCGTCCTGCAGAAACATTTCCACCGTGATCGAGCTCTTGGTGTCGTCAATTCCCAATCCCGGCAGGCCGGCGATGAAATAGTAATACTGATTTGCCATCGGGCCTTTATTGTTCGAACAGGATCTGGCTGGTGCGGGGGCGGAGATAGGATTTGAACAGGTTGGCGAAATCCTCGTCCGTGAAACTGAGCTTGAAACTGTTGTCCTGTGGGGAGATGCTGAAGCCATTCTTCATTTTTGGGGAGAATTCCACCACCAGTTGGGAGCCCACCACCTGTTTCAGGCTGCCTAAAAAGTATTCATCCAGCTTGGGTTCCATGCTTTGGGCGATGGTGATGCGCCCGCCGGATTCCTTCCAGGCTTGCAGCACTTCCAGGATCAGCTTCTTGAGAAATTCGGGATCGGCAAAATCCTGCTTCAGCCTGGCATCGAACACTTGCTGCAGAATCACCTCAGTGATCTTTTGCTTCACAGAGCTGATCGTGTGTTGGGCAGCCATCTTCAGGTCGGAATCAGTGTTTTTGCCCAATTCCTGAGCTTTCTTGTTTGCCTCCGCCAGCAGGGCATCCGCCTCGCTTTTAGCTTTGCTCACGATCTGTTCAGCCTCGCTTCTGGCCTTGTCCAGGATGCCATCCGCCTCGGCTTTGGCTTTGACCACACCCTCTTCATATACTCGCTGTAAAAGGTCTTGCAACTGGTCGTTCATAACATTCTCCAGCTTGAATCTCATATTTAAAAACCTAATAATTTCAGCGGGGATTTTATGTCAACAACAGAATGTACCGATCAGGAGTTTTGGCTATTAGCTGAACCACAGGTGGGCAGGAATTCCGGCGTCATCCTTGAAAAGGCGATCCGGCCTCCTGTCTGGATTGGACTGCATCTTTGCCAGTCAACCTACAAAGATTCCTCTCACCACCCAACCCAACTCCCATCCATCATCCGCAACACACACAGCGATAGTGCATTGTATGTCCCTGATGTCTCCTGATGATGTTCTCGGTGGGATCGGGCGCCGGATAATGGTGACCCAAATCAAGCGAAGCAAACACGAAGGATATCATAATTGGAAGTGTGGGATCAAGTTTTCCCCAGGGTGCGATCTTTGAAAAAGTTAATCCAGTAAAGTGGAATATTATCCACACTACTGAATGCAATAGCCAAGAAAAACCAAAAGATATTTCTTGACAGATTACTGAGCCGTACTCTTCTGAATTTAAGAACATAGTGTGAGCGTGAAATAATCAACATTTTGGAGTAAACAATTAGGGAGGTACAACATGAAATCGCTATTAATAGCAGTGTTTTGTGCCGTAATGATCTCCTGTGTATGGGGAGCTCCGTTACGAAATCTGCCAACCGAGATCGAACAACCGGATGGCAGCAAATATCCAGCTTTCATAACCGGTGACGAGTATTATCATCGCACCCACGATGCCAAGGGGTTCACCATCATACCGGATCCCGAAACAGGATGGTTCGTTTATGCCGAAAGATCCGGCACCAATCTGATTCCCAGCCGCCATGTGTTTGGACAGTCTGATCCTGAAGCCCTGGGTTTGAGCCCGAACCTCACCATCGACAAAGCCGAGATCGAGGAAAGGGTGAAACGCTTCCGGGGTGAGAACATGAACCGCTATGGGAGATCGCCCACGACGGGTACAGTCAACAACATCTGCATCTTTCTCCGCTTTTCTGATCAAGCTGAGTATACCGACCCCATCTCGACTTACGATACGATGTTCAATTCCTCAAACCAAGTCTCCATGCAGGGGTATTTTCTGGAGGACAGCGGGGGGCAACTGACCGTGAACACCACTTTTTATCCCTCGCCGTTTGGCGGTGTGGTGACCTCCTACCAGGATATGAACCCCAAGGCTTACTATCAATGGCACAATCCCGTTACCAATCCGATCGGCTATCAGACCTTTGACGAGGGATATGTCCGGCTGCACATCATGCTCTTGAATGCGGTGCAGCAATTATCCACCTCCGGTTTGGTTCCCCCGGGGCTCGATATCGATGCAGACAATGACGGATCCATCGACAACCTCACCTTCATCTGCCAGGGTCCCCCGGATTCATGGTCGGACGCACTTTGGTACCATAACTGGGTGCTGGACCACTATCACTACAACCCCTATCCGCCCTATGTAGTTCCCCTGCGTTATATCAATGGCAAGAAGGCAGATGAATATAACTTTGAATTGCAGGTGGGAATCGACACCTCCGTCATCTGCCATGAATTTTCACATACCCTGGGCTTTCCCGATCTGTACCACTATTCCTTCGACGGCATCGATCCCTGCGGCTGGTGGGACCTGATGGATACCTGCCAGGGCACACCACAGCATCACCTGACCTATCTGAAATGGAAGTATGGGGGCTGGTTCGGCGCAGTACCACTTTTACCTCCTTCAGGTGTGTGCACTCTGAATGCTGTGGCTAATAATCCCTTCGATTGTTACATGTATCAGATGCCAACCGGGGAACAGATCTGGATCGAATACCGGAAAACAGTGGGATTATATGAAACCCGATTGCCAGGATCGGGATTATTGATCTATCGGGTGGATCAGAGCTACTACCCCAATGGCAATGACTGGGGTCCGCCGGACGAAGTGTATGTCTACCGGCCGTTCGTTACTCCAGCCTCTCCCAATGGCAATATCAATTGGGCGAATTATGCCTGGGAGCAGGCTCATACAGCGATCAACCAATTCACCGATCCCGCTCCCTTCTCCCAATCCGCGCCAGGATTTATCGCCCTGCTGAACATTCACAGTATTGGGACGAACACTGGATCCACGATCAGTTTCGAGGTCGGCACCCAGGTTCCGGTCATCTGGACCGGAGCGATGGACAGCAACTGGTCCAACGGATCCAATTGGACCACCGGCATGGCACCTACAGCAACAGATCTGGCAATTGTGGTCCAAGGAATGAACAACTGTTCTATCTATGCTGGTCCCACAGCAGTATGCAATGAACTAAGGGTGCAATATCAGCTCAATCTGTATCCCGGGGCAAATCTGATCGTGGGTGGCGATCTCAACTCCTTCGGCCGCATTTTCATGGATGGCAACCTGTTGCAGGTGAATGGAGATTGTTCCATCCTTAACTGGTATGCCGGAAGCTGGTTGCATTGCACAGTTAATCCAACTTCCCAGATCATGATCGGGGGCAACTGCTTCTTCGATGGATCTACCAGTATTCAGCTCAGCACCGGCAGCCTGGAGTTCATCAATCCGGGCACGCACACTTTCCAGCAGGATGCCTTCGCCACCTTCTACGACATTAACATCAACAAGGCCGGAGGAACGCTTGTTTACACCAGCATCATGATCTTACCCGCACAGTTTCCGATCCTGGGGAGCATCAATGTGGGTGCAAACGCCACCTTCAACATCAATACAGCCCACGATTTCTCCCTGCACGGCAATATTAATGTCCATCCTCTGGGACAGCTTCTTGCCAATGCGGGAACCATCTATATGCAGGGAATGGGGGCTCCCCAGGCGATCAATATCGCCAATCCGACGAGTTTCCTGAATAATCTCAAAATCGACAATCCCAGCGGTCTCAACGTCAATCTTGCCAACAACATGACCGTCCGTGGTATGCTTTCGATCACCCAGGGCACCCTGGCAGGGAATTCTCACACCATATTCCTGCAGGGTGAGTGGAGCAATATGGTGGGCCCCGGCGGCTTCCAGAAAGGGACGTCCCGAGTAGTGTTTTGCGGAAACGTTGATCAGCATATCCAGCTGAGCCCCCCCGGAATGGAGGATTTCTATACGCTGGAACTGAATAAACCCTCCGGTTATCTGCATTTGAATATGCCCGGCGCCCTGATTAACTGTGACCATTATGACTACAGTTCCGGTGTATTGAAAGTTACGGATGGCACGTTTAATGTATCCACCTCTTTGTTGAATAACTGCATTGCCGGAGATTTCATCTGCGATGCTCCAGGCGTGATCAACCTGACCAATATGGCGGGTACGGTGGATCTGAATGCCAATCTGCTGATCCAGGGTGGAACGATCATGGTCTTCGGAGGCATTGCCAATTCCCTGTGGCCGGGAGCCCTGGTTGGGATAAATGTCACTCCCGGTATCACCATGAACGGTGGACTACTGATCTTCCACAATGTGGGTGTGATGGTGGGCAACCCCGCTCTGCCCTTTGTGGAAAACATCACAGGTGGCAATATCCAGGTGAATGGCGATTTCGAGATCCACCGCAGCGATTTTCACCCCACCGGCGGTGTGATCGAGATTAATGGCATGAATCCAGCCAATGTTTGCACCATGCCGGGTGGAGCTTTCTGGGATCTGTTCATGATAGCCAATCAGCAGTTGACCTCATCCGACCTGCAGGTCAATGGCACCCTGATGATTCAACCCTTAGCCACTTTCAATGTCTTGCACAATGTCACTGTGAACGGTGGTTTTCTGCTCGATGGAGTGGTGAATGTGCTCAATCCGGTTACGGTCACCCTGAACGGGCCGGTCAATTTCCAGGGCGGCAGCGTTCTGGATTTCCAGCAGGGAATGATCCTGGTTAGCACTTCATCTCCGATGACGATGGTCGATGGCGCCATCATGATCGAGGATGGCACCTTTGATGCCAGGAATCATGAGTTGGTGATCAATCCCAGCGGCAGCATAGCTTTTGGCACCCATGGCGGCGGAGGGGCGGGAAAGCTGATCTGCGCAGGACTGAACGCCGTGCAGGCCGGCACCTTTAACCCCAGCATCGGCACGCTGGAACTGGGTGGAAATCTGCCCGGGCAAAATTATAACCTGGCTCTGGACAATGGCAACAATGCCTTTGATCTGGTGCTGAACACGGTATCCCCGGTCATCTTGGGCTGCGACCTCTATATAGAGAAAGATTTCCACCTGTTGCAAGGCATGCTCGACGTATCCACCAATAATTATCAGCTCTGGGTGAAAGGGGACTGGATTGATACCAGCGGTACCGATTGCTTCATGGAACGCTATGGAACTGTCAATTTCCATGGACCGACACCCGCTGTGGTCAATTCCGGAGCCAGTCAAACCACTTTCCACAATCTTAACGCAAGCAAAGACCCATCCATATCCCTCAGCCTGCAGTCGCCGGTGCAGGTGAATGGGGACCTCCATATGATGAGTAGCTGTGTGTTGAATGTGGATATGAACCTCAGCGTGGGTCTCCAGACTTGGTTGGATGGACAAATGCATCTGATCAATCCTCTTACAGCCAATTTCAACGGTACGTTCAACAGCATGGGCGGCAGCCAGCTTTTTGTGAACAACGCCACCTGCAACCTGAACGGATCGGCTGGTTTTATTCTGCAAGGATCAATCTCGCTCATCAATGGCTTGATCGATGCCAAGAACAGGGTGTTCAATTTCAGTCCGACCGCTTCGCTGGTCTTTTCCGGTGGCGGCGGGGGCAGAGTGAAATGTGCTTCCTTCTATGCCGACCATCCGGGCAACTTTACTCCCGGCAGCGGAATCCTGGAAATAGCCAGCACCATGCCGATGGGCAGAGCTCTGAGCCTCACGTCTGGGAATTATGCCCATGACCTGATCATCAACTCCACCGGAGATGTTACGACGCTGTCCGATATCCATTGTCTGGGAGACCTGGACATCCTGGCGGGGAAAGTGTTCAACCTTGCCCATGACACCACTGTATTTGGGAATTTCGGCCTCTTTGGCACCTGCAACCTGATCAATCCGATAACGCTCCAGCTAAACGGTGGAGTGGCACTCCAAACCGGCAGCCTACTCAATATCCAAACCGGGACCTGTTCACTGCAGGATGTAGCCACCCCAACCGGTCTCTATGTTAACGGCGGGATCAACATTATGAATGGTACCCTGTATGCCCGCAACCATGAACTGCATATCAATTCCTCCGGAACAATCGTGATGGGGGGAGGGACTGGTGGATACATTGTCTGCGGCTCTTTTTATGCCACCCATACCGGTAATTTTACTCCTGCCAATGGTTCACTGGAACTGGGCGAAAATATATCCGCACCCCGTTCACTGAATGTGTCTTCAGGCAACTACCTATATAATCTGAACATAAACTCCACTGCCACGGTCACCACTCTGGCACCGCTGCAGTGTAACAATGACTGTGCTATCCAACCCTCCAAGGTGTTGAATCTGGCTTATAATGCTACTGTGGGTGGGGCATTCAGCCTCTGGGGCACGTGCACTTTGGTCAATCCGGTGAGCCTGAACCTCAACGGAGGTTGGCAATCCCATAGCGGCAGCCAGCTTAATGTCAATGATGGAACCTGTTCCCTGTTCGAAGCTCCAGCAGCCTACAATCAATTTGTGGATGGAACTGTTTCGATCACCAATGGCAGCTTTATCGCCCGGAACCATAATCTGCTCCTCAATTCCACTGCCAGCCTGATCATGGGCGGCGGTGGCGGGCATGTGATCTGCGGTTCCTTCTCAGCTCCCTACACGGGCAATTTTACACCTTCGTACGGTTTGCTGGAATTGGGCAGCAATATTGCAGGTTCCCGCACTATCGATGTTTCCTCCGGGAATTTTATCCATAACCTAAGGATAGGCTCCGCCGGCCCTGTTTCCACCCAGTCTACCGTGCATTGTTACAACGATTGCGACATCATCGGTGGCAGCGTGTTCAATCTGGATCACGCCACCACGATCGACGGGGATCTTGACCTCTATGGCACCTGCACATTGACCAATCCGGTTACCCTGTTGCTGAATGGGGCTTTGGAAGTTCGCAACGGAAGCCAACTGAACATTCATGACGGAATCTGCCGGCTGGCCAATGTGGCTACACCAACTGACCTTTATCTAAGCGGCACCGTGAACATCTATGATGGCGCCTTGGAAGCCAGGAATCACGAGCTGAGGCTCACTTCCTCCGGAGTCCTGGCCCTGGGTGGAGGCGGAGCTGTTGGATTTGGGAAGGTGCTGTGTGGTTCCTTCTACGCACCCCACAGCGGTAACTTCACACCAACCATCGGAACTCTGGAACTGGGCAGCAACCTTGCTGCGGCCCGTTACCTCAATGTGGTTGCCCCCAATTATGTCCCCAACCTGAAAGTGGATTCACAGGGAGCTGTAACCACCCAGGCGGCTTTGCAGTGCAACAACGACTGTGATGTTCTGGCTGGAAGTGTGCTCAATCTGGCCTTCGACACCACAGTGGACGGGGATTTGGACCTGTATGGAACCATCAATCTCACCAACCCGATCACCCTCCTGGTGCATGGCCATCCCACATTTGCCTCTGGCAGCACCCTCAATGTAAATACCGGCACTTTCATCTGTGATGAGATCCCCGGCACCCGGGATAACTTCCAGCTGGAAGGATTGCTCCAGATCACATCCGGTACCTTTGAACTGGAGAACTATTCACTGCAGATAACCTACCCGGGAATGATCGTCCAAAGCGGAGGAACGCTCAGACTGGATGGACTCACCACTGCCACCGATGGCAGATACCAGCCCACCGGCGGCACCCTTGAACTAACTGCAAACCTGGATGAATCGCTGTGCGAACTTACCCTTCCCGGCTCCAACCATGTGCAGGACCTGGTGATCGATACCAATGCCGGCATCGTGCTGGGATCGGATGTGCTGATTCTGGGCGATCTGGACATCCTGAATGGTTTCCTGGATGTGTCCACCAGTGATTATGATATTGAGATCCACGGCTCCTGGTTCAACGACAGCCCGGTGCACGGTTTTATAGAGCGGGAAGCCAGTGTGAGTTTCAAAGGGGATGCTGATGCCAGCATAGATTGCACCTGGGGCCGTGAGGAATTTCATGGGCTGATCATCGATAAGTCTCTGGTCACGGTTCGCGTTGCTCTGCAGGCTCCCATTGCCACCACGGGTGACGGCTACGCCGATGTGGTCAAGGGCGTGTTCTCGCTCAACGGACTCGAATTTGAAAACTCCGGAAACACCAATGTTTATGACGGCGGCACCCTGCTCCTGGATGCCGGATCCACTTTAGCTACCGGTCTGAATCACATGGTGAACATCTATTCCGGTGGAAATCTGATCACCCGTGGAAGCGGTAGGGCAAGGTCCAAGCTGAAAGGCAAGGATGAACAGGAATGGAAAGCCAAAGCCCACAGCGGCAGCAATGTGAAATCCTCCCATACGGATTATGAGAATATGAAAGAGGAGGGATTCCTGTTGGATGAATATGCCACCGCCGATCCGGACACCACCTTCAAAAACTGCTCCTTCTCAGACGGTGCCGCAAACTGCACCTATCTGACCGTCTATAACACCCAGGACCTGGTGATCAACGGTGCCAGCTTCAACAGCTCCGGCAGCGAGCTATATAATGTGGCCAAGCTCAATACCGTGGGTTCGGTGACCCTGATCAACGCCGGCGGAAACTTTGCCGGGCCGGCGCATGAGAATGATCCCCACAACCTGATCCACTGGGTGGGATTCCTGCCCAATCTGACCATTTCGAATATCCTGGTTTCCGATCTGAATCCCTATGTGGCTGATCAGATCAACTACACAGTATCCATTCTGAACGATTCGGACAACCCCTCCATCGGCAACTTCAACGTCCACCTCTTCAAACACAGGGCTGAACCGCCCGAGATGGATGAAACAGGGGATCTATACCTCACCGTGGGCAACATCGCTGCCCACGAAACCGTGAATGTTGTCTTTGAGGATATCTACAGCATGGTGCCTGCGGTGTGGACCTCCTGGGTGCTGCTCGATCCGGAGGATGCCATCCAGGAAAGCGATGAAGAGGACAACTTGGCGGAGCCTATCATCACCTGGCAAGCCCTGCCGGATGTGCAGAACATCAGTATCGTCCAGACCGGTGCCACCACGGCTCGGCTGACCTGGAGCTTCCCGCTCTGGTGCGACCGTTACAAGATCCGTTGGGATTCCGATCCCTATGGTGAATTCACCAACCACTTGGGCGATACCATCGATTCCTTCTTCGATGTATCCCTCACCACGGAAAAACGCTTCTACCGCGTTACCGCTGAACGGGATGAACCGGGCCCTGCCAAGGGAATCCTGAAAACCACCGAACTTAAATAAACATCCCTAAACCAAAGGTGGCCTCGGATATTATCTGAGGCCACCTTTTTTATATCCATCTGCCGGTTTGCATCACCAGCTATGGTAAAACTACACTAAGGTCAGTTTTGGGCAGTAACCCAGAAAAACCTCCTTGCTTCAGTGGTTGAAACGATCACTGCCACAATGGCATCCCCCGGCACTGGATCGGTGATCACAACAGACCAATCATGGGGTCCTTCCGGTGTATTTGAATAGTATAGAGTGTAGGACACCGCGCCATCCACTTCGTCCCAGCGGAGGAGGACATTGTTTCCAGAAGGTTCGATCACCAGGTTTTGGGGAGGGGGAAAATACAGCGTGTTAGTGAGGGTGATCAATCTGCCCTGCACACCACCGTTGACCGGTTGCCACACACCAGTGTCCAGTGGATTGATATCTATGTAGTTTCCCGTATAGGGAGTCAGGATCCCATCCTTGTACCAGACCGAGTTTCCAATCATGGATTCCAGATAGAAGTGGTTGGTGGTTACAGGATTGATCAGGGTGATCAATTGGTTCACGGTTCCCTCGATAAAGATGGCATTCAGATTGACCGTGCCCAGATTGGTGAAATCGGTCAAAAAGTGCAGATTCAATGCCACTCCGGCGGGATTGGTCTGCAGGGTGCCGTTGTTGGTCATGTTGCCATTGAAGTAAACGTTGTAGATTCCACCTCCATCCTGCAGGATGCCGTTGTTGACCACTTCCTGGAATTCAACCTCGTTCAGCACCTCCACGGTCCCTTCCAGGATATGATCCTCTCCGGTGACTGATTGCAGGTAAGCCCCATTGCTGAGGTTGAGGGTGGAGAATCCATTGGTGACCAGGTTTGCCTGGTAGAGTTTGCCGCCGTCCAGGCTGAGATCGAAGATCGAGGAACCCTGGTACATCTGCAGGGGGCGCTGACTGAGGGAAAGATCACAATTGACAAAGCGCAGGCTGGAGATCATCTGGATGGGATTGCTTCCGGGGATGGAATGAAAGGTGCCGCAAGAGTAAGGTGGTGCCGGATCTGCAAGGTATACTGTTTGGACGCCTGTGCCCTGCAGGCTGATGCTGCTGTTGGATATAGAGGCATAATTATGAAGGTTGCCATAGAACCAGATGGCAAGGGATCCGGACACTGGGTGGTCGAATATCTGCATCAAGTTGTTCAGCTGTACATTTATTGTCAGGGTATAATTGCCATCCGGATGATTGCAGAGGTTGCCCTGATTGATCAGAAAATCCACCGAAACATTATCCTTGACCAGCACAGTGCCATGGAAGACGATCGTGGTGGCATAGACATTTTCCAGATAGGCACCGGCTGAAAAGGTGATACTGGCGCCACTTCCGCCTATCAGGGTGGCGTTTGTGATCCTCCCGCCGGTCATGTAAATATGGCAGGCGGTGAAGACACCCGTATAGAGGATCAGCTCCGAGTTGTTCAGATCGATGTTCACATTGTTGAGACTGAGGTTGCTATACAAGGTGACTGGGGAGGCGGCATTGGTGTCATTGATGGTTTGGGCGTAAAAGCTGCCTCCATCGTTGTTGATGTTCTGATTCGCTGCTCCGGTGAACACGAAATTGAACACCAAGACTGTGGCGCTGTTGGTAACATGCCCGGCGCAATATACGGTGAGGTTAAAGCCGTTGGGATTGTAGGCCAGGATTCCTTGGTTGATCAGGTTTCCGTTGATGGTGATCTGGGCATCGGCGGTCTGCACATTCAAAACTGAGCCAGCACTGGTTATGGTGAGATTGTTGCACTGGGCTGGATCGGAAGGATACACCCGAACCACACCGTTGATTATTACATCGTCCAGAGGGCCGGGAACCACTCCGCCCACCCAGGTGGAGAGAAAATGCCATCTTCCGCCCGCCGGAGTGGATTGGATCTGTGCCTGCAGGGCAGTAAAAAAGACCAGGCACAGCAGAAGGGAAATCAATGCTGTTTTCATACTTGACTCCTCAAACAATTTTTTTCCATTCATATAAATCAGCTTTGCTTGTCAAGTTTTTATGGTTTGGCTCCCGTTACCAATACGGAATCATTACGGAGTCATTACGGAGTTAATCCGTAAT
>CAZVXK010000038.1:0-20426 GCA_964631665.1 uncultured Candidatus Cloacimonadota bacterium
TTGGAGGACAGGGGCAGGCTTAACAGGTTAACGGGTTAACGGGTGAGTGGTGAGTAGTGAGGGGTGAATGATGCGCTGGATGCCAGATCGGGAGATGTATATGGTGGGTCTGTATGACGGTTTCATGACTTCAAGTTTCACGCTTTAACGAATCTCTGTTACACGCTATCACGCTTCCACGTTTTCACGCTAAAAAAGGACAAGCTTCGCTGTGTTATAGGGGTGGCGAGCTCCTGTTCGCCACAGCGGCCGACAGGGCGCTTCAGCAGTGACCACACAGGCTCAGCGTCCGAGATAGCGCTTCACCAATGGCCGCCCAGGCTTGGAGTTGAGTGGAAGCCTTGAAGGCAGCAAAGCTGCCTCTGCCGACCGGGAGATCGGCAGCCCTCAGGCTGGCGCTGGATGCGAGATCGGGAGATGATAATCTGGAATACATGTTACACGTTTACACGCTTCCACGCTTCCACGAATTTATGCTTCCACGCTTTCCAGCTTTCCATTCAAGCGATTTTGGTTGACAAAAATGGGGTGATGCCAGTTTTTGGAAAAAAACATAAATTGCCGTCGAATAAACATGGAACCCATTTTTAAGCTTGGCCACAGCCTGAGCGGGCGGAGACTAAAAGGGGTTTTGTGTGCAGTAAACAGGAATTTGATAAGGAGAATCCAATGGCTGTCCCAAAGCGAAAGACATCCAAAACACGGCGAGACAAACGCAGAACCCACGATGCCCTTACCCCTCCGACGGTGGGCACCTGCTCCAAATGCGGGGAACCCTGCCGTCCGCATCACGTTTGCGACAATTGCGGAACCTATAATGGCAGACAGTTGAAAGCCGCCAAGGAGTGATGTGCGCATTGCTGTAGATGCCTTCGGCAGCGATAAAGCTCCGCAACCGGAGATCGAAGGCGCCATTCAGGCAATCAAGGAAGATTGTTGCCAACAGATCATCCTGGTGGGTGACGAGACCGTGCTGAACAAGGAACTGAGCAAGTATTTCTATGACCAGAAGCGTATCCGGGTGGAACATGCCCCGGAAAGGATAGGGATGGAGGATAATGCCGCCGCTGCGGCGCGCGCGAAGAAGAACTCCTCGATGGTGAGGACGGTGGAACTGCACCGCGCCGGAGAAGCTGAGGCAGCGGTCAGCGCCGGGAATTCGGGGGCCTTCATGAGCGCCTCACTGCTCGGTTATGGCAGGATCAGGGGAGTTTCGAGACCCGCCATCGCCATCCTTTTCCCCACTCAGGTACACCACGAGATCATCCTTGATATGGGGGCAAATGTGGATTGCGAGGCGCAAAACCTGCTGCAGTTCGCCCAGTTGGGCAGCATCTACTACCGTTACTTCTTCCAGAATGATTCGCCCCGGGTGGCTCTGCTGAACATCGGCGAGGAGAGCGCCAAGGGCAACCAGGTGACCAAAGAAGCCTATCAATTGCTGAAAGAAGACAAAGACCTGAATTTCATCGGCAATATCGAGGGCAAGGACCTGCTGAGGGGGATCTGCGATGTGGTGGTCTGCGACGGCTTTGTGGGCAATGTGGTGCTGAAGACCATCGAGGGAACCGTGATTTCCATCTTCGACATCCTGAAGGAGCAGTTCAACCAGGATTGGATCGCCAAGCTGGGGGCGGTGCTGTCCTATCCTGTGTATAAGTATATGAAAAGCAAGCTGGACCATACCGAATACGGCGGAGCGCTGCTGGTGGGGCTGAATGGCACCAGCATCGTTTCGCACGGCCGCAGCAATGCCAAGGCTATGAAAAACGCCATCCGCTTTGCTTCACGCATTGCCCGGACCGGCTTTGTGGAGCACGCTAAATCATACTTTGAGAGGTATCAGTAATGGCCACCTATCACGCGAAATTCGCTTCTTTTGGGAGCCACGCTCCCGCCAAGATACTCACCAATTTTGATCTGGAAAAAATCGTGGAGACCTCGGACGAGTGGATCCGCACCCGCACCGGAATGGTGGAACGCCACATCACCGTCCCAGAAGAGGCGGCGAGCGACATCGCCTATCCAGCCGCACTGAACGCCATCGAAGCCTCCCGGGTCAAATACCGCGATATCGACCTGATCGTCGTCGCCACCGTAACCGGAGACCATGTCTTTCCCTCCACCGCCTGCATCATCCAGAAGAAACTGGGGCTGAAAAACGTCCCCGCCTTCGATGTTTCCGCCGGCTGCACGGGATTCATCTATGCCCTGGACGTGGCCCGCAATTATGTGGAAAACGGCTCCGCCCGGAATGTGCTGGTGATCGGGGTGGACATCCTGACCAAGATCACCAACTGGACCGACCGCAACACCTGTGTGCTGTTCGGAGACGGTGCCGGAGCCACGATCGTCTCCCGTGCGGAAAGCAGCGATATCTCCAGGATCATAGACACGATCATCGATGCCGATGGCAGCATGGGCGACCTGCTGATCCAGCATGGCGGCGGCTCTCGCATGCCGGCCAGCCATGAGACCGTGGACAAGAACCTGCACACAGTGTGGATGGAAGGCAACAAGATCTACAAGAATGCCATCCGTTCCATGTTCGCCTCCTCGGACGAACTGCTGCGCCGCAACAAGATGACTCCGGAGGATGTGGACTGGGTGATCCCCCACCAGGCCAATCTGCGCATCATCGAAGGCCTGGCGGACAAGATGCACGTTCCGATGAGCAAGGTGATCGTGAATATCCAAAAGTATGGCAACACTTCCTCCGCCACCATTCCGCTGGCCATGGACGAAGCCATTCGCAGCAAGAAGATCCGCCGCGGGGATATCATCCTGCTAACCTCATTCGGGGCCGGCCTCACCTGGGGCAGCATCCTTGCCCGTTATTGAGGAGGAGGGATCATGAAGACAGCTTTTGTATTTCCCGGGCAGGGCGCCCAATATGTGGGAATGGCGATGGACTGGTTGGCTCAGGATGCCGAGTTTGCCAAGGTGCTGGAGGATTTCGATGCCGCTCATGGCACCTCGCTGCGTAAGATCATGGAGCAGGGGCCGGAAGAGGCGTTGAAGGAGACACGCTTCACCCAGCCGGCAATTCTGTTTCACAGTATCTGCGCGCTGAAATCTTTCCAAAAACGCTGCGCCCTGGAGCCGGACTTCGTGGCGGGGCATTCCCTGGGCGAATTTTCCGCCCTGGTGGCCAATGGCACCCTCGATTGGGCGGATGCCATGCATTTGGTGCACAAGCGCGGCGAATTCATGATCAAAGCCAATGCCGGGGTGCCCTTTGCCATGGCGGCGATTATCGGGTTGGAGGCAGAGGCGGTGATCTCCCTCTGTGCCGAAGCCGAAGCCGCTGGATTGGTGAGAGCGGTGAATTTCAATACGCCGATCCAGACCGTGATCTCCGGCAGCGAGGCCGGGGTGGCCCGGGCAGGCGAACTCGCCAAAGAACGCGGTGCCAAACGCGTGCTGCCCCTGGTGGTGGGAGGTCCCTTCCACACGCCGCTGATCCAGCAAGCCAGCCAGTGGCTGGAAGCGGAGATGGCGGAAATCAGGTTCAACGATGCCGCCATTGCAACGGTGTCCAATCTGGATGCCCAGCCCTCGGTCAGCGGCGCTGAGAGCAGGGGAAAGCTGGTGCGGCAGATCATTTCGCCGGTGCGTTGGGTGGAGTGTGTGAACTTTATGATCAGCCAGGGAGTGCAGCGTTTCATCGAATTCGGACCCCAGAAGGTACTGAGCGGCATGATAAAGAATATTGACAAAGATGCGCAGGTGATAAATCTGGATAAAACTGAGAAACTTGACGCTCTGATCAGCGCTTTGGGCTGAGCGGCAGCAATGCTGAGTTTCCAGGATGAGGAGAAGATGAGCTATAATTTTAGCGGACAAGTGGTGATGGTAACCGGAAGCGCTCGCGGCATAGGTTTGGCGATCGCCGAGGCTTTTGCTGCCAGCGGCGCCCGGGTGGTCATCATGGATTTGCAGCAGGAAGCGGTGGACGCCGCCGTGAACAAGATCAAGGCTGCCGGTCATGATGCCGTGGGCTACACCGGCAATGTGACGGACAATGCTGCTATGGAGGAGCTGTTTGCCCGTGTGGTGGGCGATCTGGGCCGGCTCGACTGCCTGGTCAACAATGCCGGCATCACCCGCGACAACCTGATCCTGCGCATGAAAGAGGAAGAGTGGCACAGTGTGCTGAGCATCAATCTGAAAGGCACCTTCTTCTGTACCCAGAAAGCTTTCAAATACATGATGAAACAGCGCAGCGGCAGCATCATCAACATCGCCAGCGTGATCGGCATCATGGGCAATGCCGGGCAGGCCAATTACGCCGCTTCCAAGGGTGGCATGATCGCCTTCACCAAAAGCTGCGCACGGGAATTCGCCTCCCGGGGCGTGCGGGTGAATGCCATTGCCCCTGGCTTCATCGAGACCGAAATGACGGCCACCCTGCCGCCGGAAGTGGTGCAGGGCTATGCCAAGGCCATTCCCCTCCAAAAGATAGGGACTCCGCTGGATGTGGCCCGTCTCTGCCTGTTCCTGGCCTCTGAGGATAGCGCCTACATCACGGGACAGACCATCGCCGTGGATGGCGGATTGACCATGCAGTGAATGATTTGAACGGGGATACCCTTCAAGATAGAAACTACTCTTCAATAAACATAGGAGGAATACATGGATATTGAAGCCAAAGTCAAACAGATAGTGATGGACAAACTTGGGGTTGAAGAATCCCAGATCGTTCCTGAAGCGAACTTCATTGATGATCTGCGCGCAGATTCTCTGGACACAGTGGAACTGGTGATGGCCTTCGAAGAAGAATTCGAAATCACCATTCCGGATGAAGATCAGGAAAAGCTCCGCACCGTCGGTCAAGCCATCGATTACCTCAAGGAAAAACTGGGATAATCAGATCCCCCGTGTGAATCAATCCTGATGGCAGCCGTTATCAGGATTGATTCCGATTTTGCCTGCCGGTTGCCTGCTATGATCCAAAGACAAGGCGGGGCAGGGCTGGCATTGGATCATGCCTGGCGGCAGGAGTGTGTGAAAACGCTGGGATTTTACTGTCATTTCCTCCTGTGCTGGTAAATTGAGGCATGGGCTGGAACGACAAGGAACCGGCGGCGCGATGCTCTTGGCCGGCATGAGGCCGAATGAATGAAGGACATAAGAGGTTCCATATGACAAAAAAACGAGTGGTCATTACCGGATTGGGTGCTCTAAGCCCTGTGGGTCATAATGTGGAGGAAACCTGGCGCAACCTGGTGGCAGGGGTTACCGGAGTTCAACTGATCACCCGGTTCGACACGGTCGACCTGACTGTGCATATCGCCGCTGAGATCAAGGGATTCAAACCTGAGGAGCACTTCGATGCCAAGGAGGTGCGCAAGCTGGATATCTATACCCAGTTTGCCATGGTGGCTGCCCGCGAGGCGATCAAGGACGCCGGCATTGCCCCTGGGAATTTCGATCCCGATCGGGTGGGCGTGATCACCGGGGTGGGCATTGGCGGCATTCTCACCTTTCAGGAAGAGTGTATCAAGAATTACACCCAGGGACCCCGCCGTATCAGCCCCTTTTTCATCCCTAAAATGATCGGCAACATTGCCGCCGCGCACATTGCCATCGAACACAATTTCAAAGCCATCAATTTCAATGTAATGAGCGCCTGCGCCAGCGCCAACCATGCCCTGGGCACCGCACTGCGCGCCATTCAGTTCGGCGATGCGGACATCATCCTCAGCGGTGGCGCCGAAGCACCGGTGAGTCCATTGGCGGTGGGCGGATTTGCCGCCATGCGGGCACTTTCCACCCGCAACGACAGCCCGGAGACCGCCTCCCGGCCCTTTGACGCCCAGCGCGATGGATTTGTGATGAGCGAAGGCGCCGCCTTCCTGGTGCTGGAGGAGCTGGAGCATGCCCTGGCCCGGGGCGCTCGGATCTATGCCGAATTCACCGGTTACGGCGCCACGGACGATGCCTTCCACATCACCGCGCCCACCGAGGATGGCGAAGGCAGCAAACGCGCCATGCAAGCCGCGGTGAAAGATGCCGGCCTGAAGCCGGAGGAGATCGACTACATCAATGCCCATGGCACTTCCACCCCGCTGAACGACAAGGGCGAGACGCTCTCCATCAAATCCTGCTTTGGGGATCATGCCTACAAGATGAAGATCAATTCCACCAAATCCATGGTGGGCCATATGTTGGGAGCCGCCGCCGGGATCGAAGCCATCGTCTGCGCCAAAACGATCGAGACCGGGATCATCCATCCCACCATGAACCTGTTCAATCCCGATCCGGAATGCGATCTGGACTATGTGCCGAACAAGGCCCTGCAGCATGAGGTGAATGCTGCCCTGTCCAATTCCCTGGGCTTTGGCGGGCACAATTCCGCGATCGTGATCACCCGCTATCGCTGAGCGGTTCAGAAGCCGGCCCTGACTTGCTGTCCGTGGACTGCAGCGAGGATGGTGTGAAGAGTTTCATCTCCAGGATCGTTGATTACTTCAACGGCAAGCGCATTGCCGAGCAGTATCCCAAATGGGAAAAAAGCCTGCAGCAATTGCAGAAAAGGATAGATTACAGCTTTCACGACCGGACCCTGCTGCAGGCGGCACTTACCCACAAATCCTATCTGCGCCGCCGCTACAACGACCATCACACACCTTCGCCCTTCGAACGGATGGAGTTTTTGGGAGATTCGATCCTGGGCTTCATCATCTCCAAAGAGCTGTTCGCCCGCCATCCCGACGAGCAGGAAGGCATCCTGAGCAAGCTGAAATCCAAGATCGTCTCCGAAACCTATCTCACCCTGCGCGCCAATTCCCTCGACCTGGGCAAATATGTGCTGCTCAGCCCCGAGGAACAGCAAGCCGGCGGCAACAAAAAACCCTCCATCCTCAGCGATACGGTGGAAGCCCTGATCTGCGCCATCTATCTGGACAGCGGCATCGCCTCCGCCACCCGCTTCATCAGGAACCATATCCTGGAGGATTATGAAACCACCGTTACCCGCAACGAACTGGTGAATTACAAAAGTATCCTGCAGGAGCGCCTGCAATCCAAAAACCAAGCCCCGCCCCACTATGTGACCGTCGCCGAAGAAGGACCCGAACACAACAAGACCTTCGTGGTGGAGGTGCGAATGGGCGGCAAGTTGCTGGGTACGGGGAAAGGCACCACCAAAAAGAACGCCCATCAGGAAGCGGCACGGGATGCCTGCCAGAAGCTGGGGATTTGAATGAGAGGGGCAAAGGGGCAAGAGGGGTGCTGGCGCTGAAGTCATTGGTAGGGGGGTGAGATTTGACCAGGGTGGAACTCATTAATGTATGGATAAATGGAAGGTGGGATTGGTAACACTGGATTTATCCAGCTGTTTCGCTGGCTTCAGCCGGCGACTGCAATATCCTCCCAAGCCAGCAAGATGCAGCACCTCCATTCTCTTCCCCTGCTCTGAAACCAAATGCCTGACCTGATCTTTCCAGTCTTCCTGCCCCAACAGGGTTGTCCGCAACGCTGCATTTACTGCGACCAGCACAAGATCAGCGGCAGCGGCGAATTCGATCCGGAGCATGACATAGAACAAGCGGAAAGCTTCATCCGGCGCAATCCGCACCGCAACAAACAGATCGCCTTCTATGGAGGCAGCTTCACCGCCCTGCCTGCCAGCGTGCGAGCCTCCTTACTGCAGAACTTCGCCACCATTGCCGATCCGCTGACCAGCTTCCGCGTCTCCACCCACCCCGATTACATTGATGAAGAGATTCTTTGCTGGTGCCGGCAGTGGGGGATCAAAACCATCGAACTGGGCATCCAGGATTTTGACACTGAGGTGCTGGCTCACAGCCGCCGGGGCTACACCGGCGAACAGGCATTCCAGGCGGCGGAATTGGTGAAGCGAGAGGGCTTCGAACTGGGGGTCCAGCTCATGCCTGGATTGCCGGGGTGGAGCAAAGGCAGCACAGCCTGGAATCACAAGGCACTTTCGGCTCTTGTGCCCGATCTGTTGCGCCTCTATCCGGTGCTGGTGATCAAGGGCACTCCCCTGGAGGGTCTTTATCGGCAGGGGAAATACACACCCCTGGGGCTGGATGAAGCCATCACGCAATGCGCGGATTACTTTTCGCTGGCCCGGGCTCACCAGATCAGGATCATCAAGCTGGGCCTCCCTTCCAACCTCGATCCCCGGGATGTTGTGGCCGGACCCTGGCATCCTGCTTTCGGCGAACTGGTGAAGGCGGAATTGCTTTGCCGCCGGCTGCAGGAGAAGCAGCCCCGCGGAGGTGAGATCCCCTTGCTGCGGGCGGAAGCTGCCCTGCTGAAGTCGCACTCCGGTTTTTATCAGAGAATATTGGCGAAGCGGATTGGAAATTGCACTGTGAGGATAATTGATTAGAATTTCTCTGTACAGAAGATATCCCGCCTTTCAAAGAAGGGGGGGGGAATCCTGTGCGAACCCCGTCAACTAATGTATATGCCATTGGCATAGAAGGATTTGACCTATGAAATACTATCTGGCCGCCCTGGCACTGCTGCTGGTTTTATTGAGTGCGTGTGAAATTCGCAAACCGGTGTTGCCGGAATGGGATGTAACCCTCAACATCCCGTTGATGAATGAAAGATTTTTCGTAACCGATCTGGTGGACAGCGTGAATATCATGGTGGGAGAAAACGATATCCTCACCCTGCATGGCAGCGGAGAGGCAAACACCCCTCCCTTTGGCAATGTTTCCTTCAATCCGGAGGTAACGGCTGGCCCCTATAACCTGCTGGCGGGAGTGCCCATATCCAACACTCTGGCGATCGAGGATCCCGAGGGCAATGTCCAGCTCTATTATGGCAGGATCTTCTCCGGCAACTTCTCCACCCTGTTCGAGAACATCCACCCCAGCGTGAGCCAGCTCAAGATCAGCATCCCGCAAGTGGTTACCCCGCAAGGCAATGCCTATCAGATCGTGTATACCGGCGCCACGGGTTGGGAGGATCATCCCCTGGATGACTGCGAAGTTGGCACCCTGAATTCAGGACAACAGATCACCGAGCTGCAGTATTTTATCACCGTCGTTTCAACCTTGCCGGAAGGAACGCCGGTGGGAACCCTGACGCTGGCGATGAACCAAACCCTGGCGTTCGATGTTTTCCAGGGGCATCTGAACAACTATCAACTGGCACTGGAAGAAACCGCCACATCGATCACGGTGGATTACCCCCATGACATAGAGGAGGCGGTGGAGCTCACGGAAGCCAGCCTGCGGATTCTGCTCACCAATGAGGTTGGTTTTGCGGCGGAATTCCACGGCAGCTTTTATGCCGTAAACACCCGCACCAACGAAGAGCGCAGCATTCCCATAGTTGATGAAGCAGGCAATTGGTACATCACTCCCCCCGCCACGGCTGAGGAACCTGGCTATGCAGAACTGGTCTTTACCAATAACATCAGTCAGTTGTTGCAGATTATGCCGGACCGGGTGGAGATCCGTGACGCTTTCTTTTTGGTCAACAGCGCCGGCGGACCCTATGGAACTGTACGCAGTACCGATATCATCTCCTGCGATTATCAGATCGATGCCCCTTTCAAATTCATCCTGAACGACAGCATGATACGCATGAAGGAGCCGATTGAGGTGGATATCTCGTCGCAGAACCGCAACCGCATCCGGGACAATGCCTTGAGTGCCTTTCTGGAGCTTAAGGTACTAAATATGCTGCCCATCGGCGCCACCGCCACCCTTTATGTGGCAGTCAGCGATACTATCGATATTGCCGATTCCCTTACTTATGAATTCAGCAGGTCTTTCACGGTGAATTCTAACACTCTGAGCCCAGATGAACAGACTCTGGAATTAAGTTTAAGCAAGACGGAGCTGGATGTATTCACCAATCCCAAGGTCTATCTGCTGTGGACTTTCAGCTTCGAATCCAGCCAGGGGGAGGTGATCACCATCACAGCCTCGCCGGCAGACTATATACAGGTGAAGAGCATGATGACAGCCAGGATCCGCATCAGGGAGGAATCATGACCAAGCACCTTCTTCTAATCGCACTGTTGCTGCTCGGCTGCCTCTCGTTGTTCGGAACCAATTATGCCGGCAGGGCTCTGATGTATTCGGACAGCTATATGCTGCGGGCTCGGGGCAGTGAAGCCAACTATTGGAATCCGGCTCTGCTGCGTGAATCAGTCCAGAATTTCTGGTTGCCGGTGGGGAACATGGGTTTCTACATTGCCAACAATTCCCTGGACCTGGAGATCTATAACCATATCATGAAAAAGGGCTATCTGGAGGAAATTGACAAAGAGAAGCTGCTGAACATGATCGATGACCGCATCGCAGTGAACATGGGCGGGCAAATGAGCATAATCGGCTTCACGATCGGCAATATCGCCTTCACCAGTTCCGCCCATGCCTATGCCAAAGCGGCATTGGACGAAACTTACCTGAGGCTGCTGCTCTATGGCAACACCGAGGAAAGTTACGAATTCACCAGGGAGAACAACAACGCTTCCATGCTGAGCTATGTGGATGTCACGGTGGGCATGGGAGATCTTCCTTTACCGCTTCCGAAGAATTTTCCCACCGTCAAAGCCGGCTGGGCAGCCAGCCTTTTGGTGGGAATAGAGGATATCGATACTTCTGAATACTATGGGAGTTTCAGTTCCAATTATGACGGTGCCAGCCTGCGCCAGGACATCGTGCTCAAGACCGGAGGAGCCGGAGCTGGGTTCAAAGGAATGGTGGGCCTGGTGAGCGAGCCTCTGAACAGCCTCAGCGTGGGGGTGACCCTGGATAACATCCTCGGTTTCATCAAGTGGGGGCTGGTGCGCGAGAACCTGGTCTATCACCTTCAGGCGGATAGTGTCTATGTGGCAAATCTGCAGGATGATTTCTACGATTACGAACATTACCGGGAAAAGACGGATTCCTTCACCACCAACCTGCCCCCCGAACTGCGCCTGGCAGCGCTTTACCGCACTCCGCAGGTGATCCTTTCCGCCGATTATGTGCAGGGCTTCGGCTCTTCCATCGCCACCAGCAAGGTGGGGCGCGTATCTCTGGGAGCGGAACTGTTGCCCATACCCTCGCTGCCCATCCATGTGGGTTATGGCTTTGGCAACAGCAACTATCCCTGGCGGGTGTCCTATGGCGTGGGCTTGAAGATCCGTCCCTTTGAATTCGGGATCGGGCTGCAGTCCTTTGAGTCCTTCCTGCCCGGCCAAACCTCCAAGGGAATCGCCCTTTCCACCTATCTGCACCTGGAGATGTAGTACTGGGATACCTTGTCATCGTTGTCCTGGCCACGCTGATCGCAAGCTGGTTCTATTATCGCACCCAGCCGGAACTGACGCGGGGGAGGCGGATCGGGCTGGCGTTGCTGCGCGGGATTGCCCTGGCAGTGGCGCTGCTGTTGCTGATCAGCCCCATCTTCCATTATATCAGGAACTTGGTGGAGAGGCCACAAATCATCCTGCTCTCCGATAGCTCTGCCAGCATGGACCTGCTGAGCGGGAAGCAGAGCAAGCGGAGCTTTCTTGCTGCCCCCGCCCGGGAGCTGGCGGACAAATTCCGGCAGGCGGGTTATGAACTGCATACCTACGACTTCGCCCAGGGTTTGAGCGGGGATGGGGATAATACGCTGCTCTCGCCTGCTTTGACCGAACTGGCGGCAAAGCATGATTTCAGCAAGGTAAAAGGCATCGTGCTGGTCTCGGACGGCTGGTTGCGGGACGAGTCCCTGGCGGTGGTGAAACAGTTGAATTCCCCCTTTTATGTGCTGGCGGACACCACCACCATTCTGAGTCCCGATCTCAGCGTGGTGGGAGTTCGCTCCAATCGCCATGCCTACCGGGGCGAACCGGCCATCATCCGTGCCGATGTGCTGTCTGAAAACTATAGTGGCCAGGTGACTGTGGATCTGCTGCTGGGCAATACCAAAGTGGCATCCCAAACCCTGAACCTCAGCTCCGGCGTCCAAAGCAGCCTGGATTTCACCCAACGTTTTTCACAGACCGGGTTTTATCCCTTCAGAGTTCAGATCGGGGCAGCCGGCATATCCGAACGCACCCAAAGCAACAACAGTTATCCCGGCGCCATCGAAGTGCTCAGCGAGAAGCAGCAGATCATCATTATCTCCGACAAACCTGCCTGGGACAACAAGTTCATCATCGACAGCATCGCCGAGAATACACGTTGGGAAGTAAAGCACTATCTGCTGCAGGATGGCAGGCTGGTCCTGGGCGGGCAAAGCGTTTCCACGCCCTCTTCATCCAACCTTGCCGCCATCGTGGTGATCAACAATGGCGAGCTCAAGCTCTCGGGCGAGGTTCTGGGCTTTGTGTCCCGGTCCTATCAGAACGGCATTGGAATCCTCTGGCAGGGCTTGCCGGTGGATGAGCTCAGTTCAATCCTGCCGCTGCAGCGCTCCAACATCCTCAGTTCCTATCAGGGTTTTCTGGAACTGGGACCCGCTGCCGCCTCCTATCCCGCCATCAGCATCGAAAGCAGTGAACTGATGGATATTCCGCCGCTGGACTACTATTTTGTGACTTCTGCTCCAGGCGCCGAGGTGCTGGCGCAAATGAACAATCCCCAAAAATCTCCTGCCGTCGCCATCCGCAGCGCTGGAAACAACCGGGTGCTGGCCATGGCTTTCCTCAATCTGTGGAAATGGCAGCTGCAAAGCAACACCGGATCCTACCGCAAACTGCTCTCCAGCAGCATGGCCTGGTTGGCGAACCGTTCCCGCAGCGGATACAGCCCCATCTATAACAGCAGCTACTTCCGGGGCGAGGAGATCAAGCTGAGGCTGAGGGCGGAGGATGACATCCGTGCCCTGCGCCTGGACCTCAATCCTGAACTCAAGGTCATCGATGCGAATGACAAAGAGGTTTTCTCGGATTTCATGACCCAGTCGGAAGGAGAATATTCCCTCACCCTGCGTTTGGATCAGGCAGGGCAATACCGGTTCGAGATCAGGGACAAGGTCAGTGGTGATACTGCCTCAGGCAGGTTCAACGTTGCCGATACCGCCATCGAAGCCCGCGATTTCGATTACAACCTGCCCCTGCTCACCTGGCTGGCCAATGATACCGGTGGCAAATTGCTGACTCCCCAGTCTCTGCAGGACTTTACCCCTCTACCTGCCCGCAGCGAGCAGCTGCAACTGCGCCAGGAAATTCCCCTCTACCGCAAATGGTATGTACTGTCCCTCTTTATCCTGGCATTCTGCCTGGAACTGTTTTTCCGCCGGCGCTGGGGTCTGCTCTGAGGGTACCAGATTTTGACTGACTGAAGGCTCCGCTTACTTCTTGGAGCCCAACACTCCTCCCAATACTCCGCGCAGGATCTTCTTGCCGATCTCATTACCCACGGTGCGGGCGGTCTGTTTTGCCATCGTCTCCACCATTCCCTGGCGGCGGCTGGTGCCCCATAGCATTTCACTGATCATGCTTCTTTCCTTCTCCGGTTTCCTGGTCACTTCCTTCTTCTGCGGGGTGGCCTGTTCCAGTTTTTGTTCGGTCTTGCGGCTGAGGATTTCATAGGCGGATTCCCGGTTCACGGGATTGTCATACTTGATACTGACCGGGCTGAGGGCAAGGATGGCACGGCGCTCTTCCGGGGAGATCGAACCCATGCGGCAGCGCGGGGGGCAGATCAGGGTGCGTTCCACCGGCAGGGGTACGCCTTTTTCCTGAAGGGTGGAAACCAATGCCTCACCCACTGCCAGTTGTGAGATGACCTTGGCCACATCCACACCGGGATTGGCCACAAAGGTCTCGGCGGCTGTCTTCACCGCTTTCTGGTCGCGCGGGGTGTAAGCCCGCAGGGCGTGCTGGATGCGGTTACCCAGTTGGCCCAGGATCTCGTTGGGAATGTCGTCCGGAAACTGGGAACAGAAATAGACGCCCACGCCCTTGGAACGGATGATGCGCACCACCTGTTCCACCCTTTGGCGCAGGATGGGTGGAGCGTCGTTGAACAGCAAATGTGCTTCGTCAAAGAAGAAGACCAGCCGGGGCTTTTCCAGATCGCCCACTTCGGGCAGGTTCTCAAACAGCTCGGAGAGCAGCCAGAGCAGAAAACTGGAATAGAGCCGGGGTTTCAGGATCAGCTTGTCGGCTGCGAGGATATTGATCATGCCGCGTCCGCTGAGATCGGTGCGCAGCAGATCGGTCAGCTCCAAGGACGGTTCGCCGAACATGGCTTTCCCGCCCTCGCGTTCCAAGGTGAGCAGAGTGCGCTGGATGGCAGCCACGGATTGGGAACTCACCAGGCCATATTGCTTGGAAACCAGATCGCGGTTGTCCACCACAAAGGTGAGCAAGGCACGCAGGTCATCCAGGTCCAGCAGCAGCAATCCTTCATCGTCCGCCAGCTTGAAGGCGATCTCCAGGGTGCCGCTTTGGACATCGTTCAGTTCCAGAATCCGCGCCAGCAGGCCGGGTCCCATTTCGCTCACTGTGGTTCGCACAGGATGGCCGGAAGCGCCAAATACATCCCACAGCAACACCGGGTTCGCTTCATTGGCATAGCCCTCGATCCCGATCTGGGCTACGCGCTGTTCGATCTTCTCATTGGTTGTGCCCGCTTGGGCCAAGCCGGCGACGTCGCCCTTCACGTCAGCCATGAAGACCGGGACACCCAGGCGGGAAAATCCCTCCGCCAACACCAACAGGGACACCGTCTTGCCGGTTCCGGTAGCGCCTGCCACCAAACCGTGGCGGTTGCCATATTTCCCCAGCAGATAAACAGGGTTTTCACCCTTGCCGATCAAGATCCGGTTCATTCTGAACCTCCTGTGAAACATCCTATACCAGTATTTCTCATCTTATCCTCCCGCGATGGGATCCATCATTTCTGTTCTTTTGTTCCTTATCAATCAGCCAACTGATATTGTCAATGTCTTTATGCCGGACAAGTCTTTCCAATCCCCATCCCTCAATCTTTGAAGTGCAGAGTGAGCCCGCCATAGAAGGCAATGCCGGGCTGCGGGACATAGGCATACACCTCATAGCGTTTGTTCAGGAGGTTGCGAACATTCAGCCAGGGAGCCAGTTCCCAGTCCCCCAAGCTTCTGCGCCAACTTACTCCCGCGTCCCACAGGCTGTAGGCGCCGATGGTTGGTCCAAGATTGTCCGGTGTGGAGTGCTGCTTGCCTGTGAAGTTATATCTGATCCAGAGCCCGGCTCCGCAGTAGGAAAAGCGCAAGGTGGAGGCAAAGTTGAACCAGGGCGTATACATCAGCCGGGGCGCTTCTTCCGCAGACAGGGTGCTGAGATCCAAAGCCTCGGTGAGCAGGGCGGTGCTTTCCAAGGTGAGCCAGTCAACGGGAGTGAATTCCGCTTCCGCTTCCAGGTTGCGGATGCGGGCTTTTCCGATGTTCATCGGTTTCCAGGCGTTACCAAACATCTGCACCTGACGCCATTGGATCAGGTTTCTGATCTTGTTCTCGTGAATCCCTGATCTCAACCTAAACCGGCTGATCCGGACTTCCAGCCAGGATTGCCAGCCGCGTGAGGTCTCGCTGTTCAGATCCGGATTGCCAATTGCCTGCGAATCACCCTTCCAATAAAGGTCATAGGGCGAGGGCAGGGCAAAGGAGGTGCCGCAAGTGCCGCCCAGAGTGAGATCTATCGGCCCATACCAGGTGATGCTGCCCTCAGTTCTCCAGGAAAGATTGTCATCATTCCCACTGTGGTCGTAACGCAGCGCTCCGGCAGCAGTGATCTGCCAGGAGGAGGGGGTCAGTTTGACACCAGTCTTGCCGCAGGCATTGATAAATCCATGCTTTACATCTATATCCTGTCCGCTGTTTAGTAGATTCCTGTAGAGGTAACGGTTGCCACCTCCCTCGCCAGCAAGCCCGGCAGTGAGCTCCAAGCCGGGCAAGGGGATGAACTCCCGGCTCAGGCTACTGCGTAAGCCCCAATAATAAAGCTTCTGGCGATACTGGTTCACATACACCGGCAGGGGTGCCCTGGTATTGTCATACAGGGTTTTACCCTGATTGAACCATACCTGGCTGCTGTTACCAAGCCCGGCCAGGGAACCTGCGAAACTCAGCTGATTGCGGTTCGAAAATCCCTCCAGATAAGCATGGCGGTAGATTTCACTGAAATTCACCGTGCCCGGCAGCTGGCGATGGAAACCTTCATAATCGCTTCGTAGAGTGATCCGGAATGATCTGAGGCGGGTGCTGAGACTGCCGGAAAATGAGCTCTGCCGTTTGGCATTGTTCAGGCGGCGGGCAGTGCTGTCGGGGGCCCACCAATCCGGAAGCTGATATCGAAAGTTGTTGTCGGTATTGAATTTTCCTGCTTTCAGACGAATACCAAAGTTTGGATAGGAGGTGGAGGCGTCCAGGGAGGTTCTGGCATAACCGAAGGAGCCCAGTTCACTGCTGAGCAGGAAGTCCTTCACGGTCTGCAGGGGAACCTGTTTGGAAGTGATCCGCACAATTCCGCCGATGGCAGAGCTACCGCCATAGACAGAGGCGTTGTTTCTGATCACTTCGATGGATTCGATGTTCCCGGGATCGAGCAGGGAAAGGTCAAAACTCTCACCTCCGGGATTGAGCGGTATCCCATCCAACACGATCAGAGTGTGGCGGCTGAGGTTGCCCAGGATGCTCACCGCCTGCTTTTCTCCTTTCAGCCTGATATCCTGGCTACCGATCGAGGAGACCGAGCCCAGTATATCTGCGGCTGAATAGTAATGCCGGTCGGGATCCAGGCGCACCTTCACCTGGTCGGCAGCCGTATCGAACAACTCCAAAGCGCTCTGGCTGATGGTGATAGCTGGCAGTGTGATGGGCTTCACCTGCAGGATGACAGGGGAGGTAAAACCTTTCACGGCAAGGCTATGTGGCTGGTATCCAGGACGGCTGACCAGCAAGGAGTCGCCACTGCATTGGAGACGGAAATTACCTTCCGCATCGCTGAGTGTCTGGTCTCTGCCATCCGTGATCACGGCACCTTCGATGGGATGGCCGTCTGGATCCTGAACCACGCCGCTAATGATTATGCCAGCACAGAGGGTTGAGGAGATCAGTAACAACAGGATCAATATGCCTGCTCTGGGCAGGGCCATAATCCTGTTCTTTGCATTAATGGTGAGACTATCGGGCATTTTAATACCATCTCAGCGGTAGAAATGCCAGATCAGATATTTTCAAACCAGAATCCATGGCTCTTTGGGAATAAGGCCATATCAGGGCTCAGACGATGCTGCCCGGATAGAGGATATTTGGTTTGCCGCTGAAGGGATTCGCCACCACTGGCAGCGGAATGCCAAAGAGTTCCTGCAGAATTGATTCGCTCATCATCTCTTCCGGGCTGCCGCTGCCCAGGATCCTGCCCTCACGGATGAAAACCATGCTGCGGGCATAATTCGCTGCCAGATTGAGGTTGTGCGAGATCAGCAGAATGCCCTTGCCCTGCTGGTGGTTGATCTGGCGCAGGATGTCCATGATCTCGATCTGGTGGTTGATGTCCAGTTGGGAAAGTGTCTCGTCCAGAAAGATATAACGTGTGTCCTGCGCCAGGGCGCGGGCGATCAGCACCCTCTGCTTTTCCCCGCCGCTCAGTTGCGAAAAGAAGCGCTCTGCCAGATGCCGCAGATCCAATTGGCCCAACACCCTATCCACGGTCTGATGATCCTCCGGCAGCCAGGCTTGCATCAAGCCCAGATAGGGGTAGCGTCCCATCAGGATGATGTCCGTCACCGAGTAATCGAACTGGAACACACATTCCTGCGGCACATAGGAGATCAGGTGCGCCAGTTCGGCACGCTTATAGCTTCCCAGGGTTTTACCAAACAGGCGGATCTCACCCCTTTGGATCTTTAGAAAGCCTAATAGCGCATAGAGCAGGGTGGATTTACCGGCACCGTTGGGTCCCGCCAATACGCTGAAATCCTTCTCCGGCAGGGTAAGCTCCAGCTCCCGGAGCACCGGTTGTTCACCATAGCCGCAGCAGAGTTGTTTGATTTCGATCATGGTCTCATTTTCCCACACTGCCTCTTTCTGTCAACACCGGTGTGAGATTTATCTTGCCAAAAAAGCATAGTAATTTACTATATTATCAGAAGAACGATTTGATGAGGATACCAATGGCTGTGAACACACGCACCGAATATGCCATCCGGGCGCTGCTGGAGCTGATGGAGCCCCAGGGCAGTCCTGTTTCTGCCCATAGGATCTGCCAACACCAGCAACTGCCCAAAAAGTATGTGGAGCATCTGCTCAGCTCTCTCAAGGGAGCTGGCTTGATCATCAGCAGCGCTGGCTCCAGGGGCGGTTATGTGCTATCCCGTGATCCGGCCCGGATCAGCCTGCTGGATGTGATGCAGGCGGTGGAGGACAGCACCCTGGAGCTATCCTGCAACCTGGATGGCAAATACTGCCTGGGTAGGGAATGCGGATTGGAACCCTTGTTCTCTGAACTGGCGGAAAAGCAGCGGGAACTGTTTGATTCCTACAGCCTGAAACAGATCCATCAGATCCAAACAAAGGACCGATCATGAACAGCGACAGGATCTATCTGGACAATTGCCAAACTACTCCCCTGGCACCAGAGGTGCTGGAGGCGATGCGGCCCTATTTCAGCGAGAAATTCTGGTTTCCGGGCACCTTCATCAGCACCGGGGAAGCTGCCAACCAGGCCGTGGCCGAATCTCAGCAGACCGTGGCCCAGGCTTTGGGAGCGCAAAGCTCTGAGCTCCACTTCACCTCCGGAGGCACCCTCGCCAACAACATTGCCCTCAAGGGCCTGGTGGGGGCAAATTCCTCCCGGGGCAAACACATCATCTGCTCGGTGGTGGATTATCCCGATCTGCTCACCAATGCCGCCTATTTCGAAAAGCAGGGCTTTGAGGTGAGTTATCTGGAATGCGACAGCAAGGGCTTGGTGAGTGCTGAGCAACTGCAAAGAGCCCTGCGTCCGGACACCATCCTCTTCATGACCACGATCGTGAACCATGTGGTGGGCACCATTCAGCCGATGGCAGAATACCGCAGGGTGCTGGAATCGGCAGATCATAAAATCCTTTTCCATGCCGATGCCGGCCAGGCTTTTGGCAAAATGCCCCTCAATGTGAAGGACCTGGGAGTGGACACCCTCAGCGTTTCCGCCCACAAGATCCACGGACCCCAGGGCATCGGAGCGCTCTATGTGAAACAGGGCGCCAAGCTCAGCCAATTGATCCATGGCGTCAGCCGGGTGGACCACTATCAGACCGGGGGCATCAGCCTGGCTTTAATGGCTGGTTTTGCAAAAGCGGTCCAACTCACCTTTGCCGACCTGGACGGCGGCATTGCCCATCTGAGGGAGCTTTCGGACTATCTGTGGCGGCGCCTGCAAGAACGGATCAGCGAAATCGAACTGAACGGGCCTCCGGGTGAAGGCCGCGCCTGCCACAATATCAACGCCTCCATCGCCTACATCGAGGGCGAAGCCATCACCATGATGCTGGATGTGAATGGCATCACTGTGGCCACCGGTTCCGCCTGCGCCTCACAGGGTCTGAAAGCGAACTATGTGCTGATGGCGATGGGCAAAAACCATGTGCAATCCCACGGCTCGATGAAATTCACCCTGTCCCGCTACAACACCAAAGCCGAGATCGATATTGTGGTGGATAAACTGGCGGAGATCACCGCCATCCTGCGCGAGCGCAGCCCCCTTTACCAAGCTAAACCGGATCAGGAGAGATAAATGCAATACTCACAAAAAGTTCTGGACCATTTTATGCACCCCCACAACGTGGGCAAAATGGAAAATCCCGATGCTTCCGCCACCGAAGGCAGCCCCGCCTGCGGCGATCAGGTTACCGTCTACATCAAGGTCGATCCCGAGCACCTGGTGATCGAAGATGTCAGCTTCCTGTCCTACGGCTGCGCCTCCAACATTGCCACCGCCTCCATCATCACCGACCTGGCCAAGGGAAAGACGCTGGAGGAAGCCAAACAGCTTACCTGGCGCGACGCCATGGAGGCTTTGGACGGATTGCCGCCGGTGAAGGTGCATTGTTCCGTATTGGCGGCGGACACCCTGCAATCTGCCATCTCCAATTATGAGATCGCCCACGGGCTGAAGGAAGTGCCTGAATTCACCAAGGAAACCATCCTGGAGGAGCTGACCAAGATCATCTATCCCAAGGTGGGCGAGGACATCATTACCCTGAAGATGGTCAAGTATGTGGGCTTTGCCGATGGCGAGGTGCTGATCGACCTCAACATGATGAACTTCGATCAATACCGCGAAAACGTGGCGGAGGAGATCCGCGAGCATCTGGAAAAGTACCCTGATGTGAAGAAGGTGGTGATCAATTTTCCTTGAATTGGGGAGACTGGAGGGCGAAGAAGAGAAGAGAGAGGTTAATGGTTAGTTAGTGATTAGTGATTAGTGATTAGTGATTAGTGCTGCGCCGGTGTTCAGGTTATATATTTCCCGATTACATCAACAG
>CAZVXK010000039.1:0-20179 GCA_964631665.1 uncultured Candidatus Cloacimonadota bacterium
GGAAGATCAGGCATCCTGCCTGATGGGTCCGCCAGCTATGCAGATCAGGTTTTTTCAAAACAGAGGGACAGAGGAAGATCAGGCATCCTGCCTGATGGGTTCGTCAGCCATGCAGATCAGGTTTTTTTCAAAACAGAGGGACAGAGGAAGATCAGGCATCCTGCCTGATGGGTCCGCCAGCTATGCAGATCAGGTTTTTTTCAAAACAGAGGGACAGAGAGACAGAGAACAATCAGGAGTCTAGCTTTGTCGTTTGTGATCAATTTCCTCCAAACCTTTAGTCGAAACCGGTTTTCAACCGGTGCAGGACATCAGGCGTGTGGCTTTAGCCCACGTGAGGAATCACCCCAGACCCCTGATCCAAACCGGTTTTCAACCGGTGAAGGACTTACTCTCCAAAGTCCTACACCCATTGAAATGGGTTTATTGTTTACAGGGGGTTGGCGGCTCCGCTGTACGTGGGTTAAAACACCACGCCTGTTGTCCTACACCCATTGAAATGGGTTTATCGTTTACCGGGTATTGGTGGTTCCGCTGCACGTGGGTTAAAACACCACGCTTGGTGTCCTGCACCAATTGATATGGATTATCACATTCTGGCAGGAATCGGGATTAGGGGTTCCAGCGGGGGGCAGGAATTCCGGTGTCCCCACCGGAAAGGTGATCCGGGCTCCTGCCCGGATTGGTACGCAACCTATGTTGAAGTGACGCCAGCCCACTTTTCCAGTAATCACGCAGAACTTCCAGGAAAAAGCCTGTGCTTCTCAGCACAGGCTTACAAAATAAGTGTGATCTGCTAAGTGGAAAGCTATTCCTTTTCTGGCTCTTCCCCGGCGGGTTCCTCTTCTGGAGCGGCTTCAGCTTCCTCGCCTTCCTCGCTTTGGGCCACCACATTCACATCGATGGAGCATTTCGCCAGTTCGGGATAGAAATCGTCGATATACTCGCGAACGGTGGTCTCGATATCGGTGTGTTTGTCAATGATCTCCTGCGGGAAAGCCACTCTGATGCCCATGGCATTGAAGCTGCGGTTGATGTTCAACTTGGGTTTTTCGCCATAGACGTTGTTTAAAAATTCGGGCAGGGATTTGGAAAGTTTCACGATGCCATTGATGCGCTTGTAGGCCTTCATTCCGAAATGGGCTGCCAGCGCTGTTCCACCAATAAACAGGGCTGCTTTGAAGAACTTTTTCATGGTAATCACCTCGTCTTAGTTTATTTGTAGATGGATTTGATCTTTCCCCAGGAGCGGTTTTGGACGGATGTGGGCTGTTGCACCTGAATGTCGGAAGAGGAGATAGGATTGAGTGAAAATTCACCGAAGCCAAACACCACCACGCCCACGATCTGGGAAAACAGCACACCGGGAGCGGGGGAGAGGGTTTTCTTGTCCGTGAAGCTGCCCATGCTGACGCTGCATTGTCCGCTGCCGTCGTTGATCATGAATTTGCCATTTCTTGCCCTGGCACTGGAGCTGGAAGCGTTCAGGACGCGCACATAGACGCCTTCATAAGCCTCTGCTTCGTCGGCCCGGGAAAGCTGTCCGGTGGTGATGATCACGGGAACGGGAAGGGGACGGTTGCGGGCGACGATGCGCCAGGCGCTGATATCCTGGATGCAGGTCATGCCAAAAAGTTCGGCAACTTTACCGGTCAGGCGAATCTGGTCACCGGGTTGGGGCTCGTTCCTTCTGTCGTTGATCAGGATGCCGCGCCAGGCGCCGCTGACCGGTTCGGAGATGAAATAGCCGCCGTTGCGGAAATTGATGGCGGTAACCACACCTTCCACGGTGACTTCCCTGCCCAGATAGGGCGAGGGATAGCTGCTGTCCACACCCGGGGATGTGGCAAACTGGATGTCGTATATCGAGACTGCTGCAACCCCCAGCCAGAGGCTCAGCATCAGGCTTATCATGAGTACTGTCTTTTTCATTTTGACCTCAGAATACTTCTTTATTCCGCCTCGCAATATTGTCAAGCAAAATCGGAGCGAAATTTCTGATCCGCTTCCCTTTTTGCCATAATTTATACTACAAAAAGAAGCAATTCCTGTTCCAAACCTTTTCTGCACAAGGAGTATTGCCGCTGGCTGACATTTCATTTGACAAAGAAGGCTCAGCCAGATTTGCTGTGCCGGAACGAGGTTAGAATTGAAGACGAAGATCATCATAAAAGGCGCTGCCGAGCACAATTTGAAGAACATCGATCTGGAGATCCCGCGCAACCGTTTGATCGTGTTCACCGGGGTGTCCGGTTCGGGAAAATCCTCCCTGGCTTTCGACACCCTCTATGCTGAGGGGCAACGGCGTTATGTGGAATCCCTTTCCGCCTATGCGCGCCAGTTTCTGGGCCAGATGGAAAAGCCGAAGGTGGATTACATCGAAGGGCTATCCCCGGCCATCTCCATCGAGCAGAAGGCCGCCAGCAAGAATCCGCGTTCCACAGTGGGAACGGTTACCGAGATCTATGATTACCTGCGGGTGCTCTTTGCCCGGGTGGGGAAGCAGTATTGCCATATATGCGGCGATCCGGTGGGTTCGCAGACTGTGGACCAGATGATCGAACACTTGATGCAAAAGCCGGAGGGAACCAAGCTGCAGATACTGGCACCGCTGGTGCAGGGCAGAAAAGGCGAGCACAGGGATGAACTGGAAGAGCTGCGCCAGGAAGGTTTTGTACGCGTGATGATCAATGGCAAGCTGCGCAACCTGGATGAAGAGATCGTTCTGGATAAGAAGAGCAAACACAATATTGATGTGGTGATCGACCGCATCGTGCTCAAGCCCGGGGTGGAAAGCCGGTTGGCGGATTCGCTGGAACTGGCGCTGAAGGTTACCGAAGGGCTAGTCAAGATAGACTATTTGGATGAAAATGAGCAACAGCTGTTCTCCGCCACCAATTCCTGCGCCCGCTGCAATATCGGCTTCGAGGAGCTCTCGCCGCAACACTTTTCCTTCAACAGCCCGATCGGAGCCTGTCCGCTCTGCAACGGGTTGGGCTATAAGCTGGAATTCGATCCCGACCTCGTGGTGCCTGATCCCCAGCTTTCCATCATGGAAGGCGCCGTAGCGGCTTGGGGCAGGCTGGAGACCAAGCAGGACAGCTGGACCATGAACACGGTGCGCAATCTGGCCCGGGCTTACAACTTTTCGCTCACCAAACCTTGGTATCAACTGTCCGATATCGAGAAACAGCTCATCCTCTATGGTTCC
This sequence comes from uncultured Candidatus Cloacimonadota bacterium, assembly GCA_964631665.1. Lineage (GTDB taxonomy): Bacteria > Cloacimonadota > Cloacimonadia > Cloacimonadales > Cloacimonadaceae > Syntrophosphaera. The sequence goes on from CAZVXK010000039.1 coordinate 3,212, forward strand.
AAGGGCAGGAAGTTCAAGATCGCCTGGCAGAACGAACGCGGCTCCGGGGAATTCATGATGCGCTTCGAGGGTGTGATCCCCCAATTGCAGAGGCGCATGCATGAAACCACATCCGAGGATATGCGGCGTTACTATATGCAGTATATCAGCGACAAACCCTGTCCCGAATGCGACGGCAAAAAACTGAAACCCAGTTCCCTGGCAGTGCGTCTGGGTGATAAAAACATTGCGGATATCACCGCTTTCAGCGTGCGTGAAGCCTATGACTTCTTTTCCGGCTTGAAACTGAAGGGAAATCAACTGATCATCGCTGAAGAGGTTTTGAAAGAGGTGAAAAACCGCCTGGGATTCCTGCAAAACGTTGGCCTGCACTACCTCACGCTGGACAGGCGCTCTCCCTCCCTTTCCGGTGGGGAATCCCAGCGCATCCGGCTCGCCAGCCAGATCGGCAGCCAGCTGGTGGGTGTGATGTATATTTTGGACGAGCCCAGCATCGGACTGCATCAACGGGATAATACCAGACTGGTGCAAATGCTATGCTATCTGAGGGATCTGGGCAATTCCGTGATCGTGGTGGAGCATGACGAGGACACCATCCGCAGTGCGGATATGATCGTGGATTTTGGACCCCGGGCAGGTGTCTTTGGCGGGCAGATTGTGGTTTGCGGTGATCTGAACACTATTTTGGGAAACAAGAAGTCGCTCACCGGCGCTTATCTCAGTGGCAGACTCTGCATCCCCATTCCCACTCAGCGCAGCAATCCGGATGAACGGGTGCTCGCTGTCCGGGGAGCTCAGCATAATAATCTCAAAAGCATAGATGTGGACTTCCCGATCGGGCTTCTGGTCTGCGTTACCGGCGTTTCTGGCAGCGGGAAGAGCTCGCTGGTCAACCAGACGCTTTATCCCTATCTGCACAACCATTTCTACCGTACCGCGCACCGAGTGGGGAAGATGGCTTCCATCACCGGTCTGGAGCATATCGACAAGATCATCAGCATCGACCAGCAACCCATCGGCAGGACGCCACGCTCCAATCCCAGCACCTATATCAAGATGTTCGATCCCATCCGCACCCTGTTCAGCCAATTGCCTGCCTCCAAGATGAGGGGTTACAAAGCGGGTAGATTCTCATTCAATGTGAAAGGCGGACGTTGCGAGGCCTGCGAAGGAGCTGGAGTGAAACAGATCGAGATGCATTTCATGGCAGATATCTTTGTAACCTGTGAGGTCTGCAAAGGCAGGCGCTACAACCAGGAAACCCTGTCCGTGCGATACAAGGGCAAAAACATCGCCGAGGTGCTGGATATGGATGTTCAGGAGGCCTATGAGTTTTTCGAGAGCATTCCCGCGATCCGGCAAAAACTGGCCACCCTGAAGGAAGTGGGGCTGGACTATATCAAACTGGGCCAGCCTTCCACAACCCTCTCCGGCGGCGAGGCGCAGCGGATCAAACTCTCCCGCGAACTGAGCAAGACCAGCACCGGAAAAACGCTCTACCTGCTGGACGAACCCACCACCGGGCTGCATTTCGACGACATCAACAAACTCCTGGGAGTGCTGAGGAAACTGGTGCGCATGGGCAACACGGTGGTGGTGATCGAGCACAACCTCGACGTGATCAAATCCGCCGACTGGGTGATCGATCTGGGTCCCGAGGGTGGCGATGAAGGCGGATATGTGATCGCCACCGGCACCCCGGAAGAGATCATTTCCAATCCCCACTCCTGTACCGGGCAGTTTTTAAAGAAACATTATGACCGGGAACTGCCGCGCTGTAAAAATGCCTCGAATTGAAAGAAAAGAGAAAAGAGTAAAGAGAAAAGATGGCTGCGCTGATGGCATAGCTGGACTGGTAATGAGCTCACCTTCTTTCACCATTTCACCTTATCACCCCATCTATTATCAATTCTCTTTTCTCTTTTCTCTACCATCCGGAGTTGCTTTTGCCTGACATCAGATTCTCCTACCAGCCTCTGACCGCCGGCAGCCACGAGGTTGGCATCGCCGGAGATTTCACCGGTTGGGAGATCCTCGAACTGGCGGATATCGGCGGGGTGTATGTGCTTACCCTGCATGTGGAAACCGGGAAGCACCTTTACAAGCTGATCGTGGATGGCATCTGGATGCCCGATCCCTCCAATCCGGAGACGGAGGCGGATCCCTTTGGCGGGGAGAATTCCCTGCTCATCGTGGAACAGGAGGTAACCCCAGCCCTGGCCTGGGATGAGGTGAAAGTCGATCTGGGCTTGTTGCATGACCGGGGCGGGCACTACCTTTCCCTGAATCGTATCAGCCAAACCGAATATGAACTGCGTTTCACTTGGTATCCTTCCCTGCCAGCGGAGTTATGCCTGATCCTGGGGCAGGAAACGCTTCCGCTGTATAGATTGGGAGCCTTCGAAAATCAGGACATCCACCACTGCCTGTTTTCCTGCGAGGAGGAGGCGGCCGACATCATTATCGGCATCCGTCATGGGGAATATACACTTTATTACGGAACGCACGGCTTCAGCAAAGAACTTGGGGAGGCTGTCCCCCACCATATCAAACTGAGCGCGATCCCGGTGTTTGCGGTGCCCCAGTGGGTGCAGGAGGGTATCATCTATCAGATCTTCCCCGATCGCTTTTGTAATGGCGATCCAGATCTCGATCCCGATTTCAGCGAGTGGTACTACGACGATTGCCGGAACCCTCCGCCTCCGGGAGAGCTCTTGCAGCCACAGCAGGAATATTATCATCTGGTGCGGGATTGGAACGACATCGGCAGCCTGACCCAGAATCCTTATCTGGAAAAGGGCAAACCGGATTGGTGGTCTTTCTATGGAGGCGATATCCCCGGCATCAGAAGCAAGCTGGATTACCTGAAGGAACTGGGGATCACCATCATCTATTTCAATCCCCTCTGGCAGGCCAAGAGCAACCATAAATATGACGCCGCCGATTTCCGCAGGATCGATCCCCACTTCGGCTCCACGGCACAGATGATCGAACTGGTGGAGGCAGCCCATGAACTGGGTATCCGGCTGATCCTCGATGTGGCCTTTAACCACACCGGAGAAGCCTTCTGGGCCTTCCGGGACTGCGCAGACAACGGTCCTGCCTCCCATTACTGGAATTGGTATGACTGGCACAAGTGGCCTCTGCCCAAGCCCTTGCCGCCGGATTTTGATCCCCGCGAGTATTATCAATGCTGGTGGGGGATCAAGGACATGCCCGACCTTAATTATGACCTCGCCCGCACCCATCCCTCCGAAAACTATGTGAAGGACATCCGCAAAGCCATACCCAATGCGGTTTTGGTGGATTACCTGCTGGATAGCGTGACCTGGTGGCTGAAAGATATTGGGATCGATGGTTTCCGTCTGGACGTGCCGGATGAAGTTCCCTACTGGTTTTGGCAGCTCTTCCGCAAGCATGTGAAGAGCGTGAAGCCCGATGCCTGGATCGTGGGCGAGATCTGGTACAACGCCCAGGGCTGGGTGAACCACCGCTATTTCGATGCGGTGATGAACTATGCCTATTTCAAGAATCCGGTGCTGGAGTACTTCATCTTTGGCGTCATCAACCGCGAACGCTTTCAAACCCTGATCGAGGCTGGATTGGCGCAATATCCCATCCAGGCTCTGCGCTGTATGATGAACCTGCTGGGCAGCCATGACACCTGGCGGATCATCGAACTGGCCAAAGGAGATACCAACCGCCTCAAGCTTGCCCTGCTCTTCCAGATGACCTTTATTGGCACCCCCCATATCTATTATGGAGACGAGATCGGCCTCGAGGGCAGGCAGGATCCGGACAACCGCCGTCCCTTCAACTGGAATTGGGAACAAGATCCCCGGGCGCGTGATCTGCATTCATACTACATAGAGCTGATCCGGCTGCGCAGGAACAATGAAGTTCTGATCAAAGGCGAATTTGCCTTTCTGGAGCTGCAAGAGGGGCTGTTGGGATATCAGCGATATTGGGGGAAACAGCGCCTGAGGGTGATAATCAATCCCTCCGGGGAGAGAGTATGCCTGTCTGACCAGGAAAAGGGAGAATGCCTCTTTAGATTGGGTTCCGTCTCTATTTCTGGCTCCAGTCTGGAACTGGGTTCCTTTAGCGCTGTGATCTTGAAAGATCCAGAGGATCAAAACTCGTAACTGAACGCTAATCCCATCAGATCCGATGCCGGCGTAACCGCCAACCGGGGAGTGGTTTTAAGCACCAATCTGGCTGAGACATAGCCCGCCACCGCCCCCGCAAAGACATCACTGGACCAGTGCCGGTTGTCATTCAGCCGGGAATATGAAGTGAGGGCGGCGATGGTATAGACCAGAGGCGGCAGCCATCGGGTTTCGGCATATTGATGGGCCAGGATGGGAGCCAGGCTCCAGACCAAAGTGGTGTGTCCCGAGGGAAAGGAATCCCGCTTGCGGGTGATCCCGCTTCCGTTCCAGAATTCCTTGCCCTTATCGGAACTGGGCCGGTATCTCTGGCTGGCAAATTGCAACACCTGGGTGGTGGCGCCTGCCACCAAAAAGCTCTTCAGGCACAGCAGACCGGTGTCGATGGTCTTGTCCGAACCGGCGAGGTAACCGGTCAGGATGGTGGCGCCCATGGCGGGGATGATATACTTGCCTTCGCCGAATTGTTTGAATCCGGTCATCAGATCATCGCCCCAGTTGGTGCGGTTGCGTTGGTACACATCTCTGAGCTCCTCGTCCACCAAATACAGGCCACCGGTGACCAGGATCACCCCACCGGCGGTCAACCAGTCCGTTGTATCCCAGTTCAATGGCGCCACCGCTGCCTCCAAGGCCGTCTGGGGATAGGACAGCAGATAGGCTTTCAGATAGCTTTCCCGCGCTTCCCCTCCCAGGGAGCCGATAAGGAGCAGGATGGCCAGGATTGTCAGGTATATTGATTTCATGTTTCCCTCCCTACCTGACCGGCGTTTTTCGTCAAGCCACAAATGTTCGAGGAATTCTTTCTTTTCCCTATTTTTGTTCTTTCTTTTCCCTCTTTGGTATGGTTCGTTCTTGCCGGGGTCAGAAAGGGATCACCAGCCATTTTCGGCTGATGACCCCGACATTACCCTCTGGTGTATATTTCAGGGATGGCAGGGCGCTTAAAGAATGATGCAGCTTTATCCGCTTTCCAAACATATTGCATTTCAGTCAGTTATGACGCTGAAATGAAAAAAGACTTGACAAATTTCGCAGATTTCGTTTTGATGAAAGCAGAGACTTAAGCGTAACAAATGGAACTCAAAATGAGCAAAATCAAAAAACTTTTTGCCATTGGTTTTTGTTTTTGGGTGCTGGTTATCGGACCCATCATAGCGGAAACCGTGGCAGGGATCGGCAGTGACGAGATCATTCAGGATAATACTGCCCTGGTGATCGATTCGCTGCACACGCAGGAACCGCCGGGGGAATTGCCAGGCGAGATCTGGGTGGCATCCTATTATGCGGGTGCCTTCCATGGCCGCAAGACCGCCAGCGGCGAGATCTTCGACAAGAATGCGCTTACCTGCGCCCACAAAACCCTTCCCTTCCAAACCCTCCTCAAAGTTACCAATCCCAAATCCGGAAAATCCGTGATCGTTCGTGTGAACGACCGTGGCCCTTTCCACCGGGGCAGAGACCTCGATCTTTCCTTTGCGGCCGCCCAGGAACTGGGTATGATCGCTCCTGGCGTGATCAAAGTTGAAGTGCAGATCCTACCCGAAACTCAGATCAGCCAGGAAGAGATCGAAAATCAAAGAGGTTGATCAGTAGACACATGAATAGATGAACAGGGCTGAGCGCACGATCATAGCTGCGACCCTGAGTTAGTTTTGGTTTTCTTCCCTACCCACAATTCCACATTTCCGATGACTTCACCCTATCCCAATGAATGTAGTATGCTTTTTATAGACTCTATCCTAGTTGCCTTATCAATTCAGCCCTCAGGAGAATGAACCATGGCCAATCCCACTGATCATCTGATCATCACCGAAGAAGTCCAAACTGCCCTGGCCAGCGGGAAAGCTGTGGTGGCGCTGGAATCCACCGTTCTCACCCACGGGCTGCCCTATCCGCAGAACATGGAGATATTGCATACTCTGGAATCCACCCTGAGAGCGGAAGAAGTAACTCCAGCCACCATCATCGTGTGGCAGGGAAAGGTGCAAGTGGGGCTGGATGGAAAGCTGTTGGCCACTCTCAGCCAGTCCTTTGGCAATGGTGAAACCTTTCATAAACTGAGCTGGCGCGACCTGCCCCTTGCCTTGGGCAGGAAGGATAGCGGAGGCACAACAGTTTCCGCCACCATGAAGCTGGCACAGCTTGCCGGGATCGGGATTTTCGCCACAGGTGGGATCGGTGGTGTTCATCGCGGCTGGCAGACAAGTTTGGATATCTCCAGCGACCTTCGGGCTTTGGCGGAACTACCGGTAACTGTGGTTTCCGCAGGCTGTAAAGCAATTCTGGACATTCCCGCCACGCTGGAATATCTGGAAACGCTTGCCGTGCCTGTTCTGGGATGGAAGACCAGTTCCTTTCCCCTGTTCTATACAGCCCAAAGCGCTTATCCCATAGAGCGGATCGATTCCCTGGAAGAGTTTGTAGGTGTCCACCGGTTGCACCGCCAGTTCAGCAATTCCGGCATCCTGATCGCCAATCCCATACCGGCGGAACACAGCATTTCCGAAGAAGTGATCGAGCCTGTGATCGAGGCCGGAATCGCAGCCGCGCAGGAAAAGAACATCGCCGGGAAAGCTCTCACGCCTTTTCTGCTTGACTTTCTGGCGCAGCGGACAAAAGGTGAATCCGTGGCAGCCAATCTGGCGCTGCTAAAAAACAACGTGCGCGTTGCGGCACTGCTTGCTAAGGCGCTTTGCGACGCCGAAGGATAGGATGAAACTATATATCTCGATCGACATGGAAGGAATGCCCGGCACCTTCAACTGGGAACAGGAGAAGACCGATCGGGCGACGGTGCGCAGAAACATCACCCATCATGTCCAATGCGCTCTGGAAGCGGTTTTGAACCACCCCAAAGCCGCTGCCCTGGAGGAGATCCTCATTGCCGATTCCCACAGCGGCGGGGACAACCTCGATTATGAGATCACGGCTTTGGACCGGAGGATCTATCTGATCTCCGGTAATCCGCGCCCCAATTATATGATGCCGGAACTGAACACGCAATACGATCAGGTCTTCCTGCTGGGTTACCACAGCGGCACTGGCGCTTTGAGGGGAAATATGGACCACACCTATTCCAACAGCCGCATCCATAAGATCTTCATCAATGGCCAGCCCATGAACGAAGCCTTGGTAAATTCAGCCTATGCAGGATACCTTAAGGTGCCGGTGAGCCTGGTCACTGGTGATGAAACTTTGAAGGCGGAGCTTGCCCAAACTCTGCCCTGGGCGCAGTTTGTCGCCACCAAACAGGCGATCGCCAAATTTGCCGCCAAAAACTATCCCCGGGCACTGGTGGACGAAGCGACCCGCCATGCCGTGAACAAAGCTTTGGACCAAGAGGCGCGGCAGCTTCCGCTCTATCGATTCGAAGCACCGGTCAGGCTGACGATCGAATTTCACTCCACCGCCATGGCCGACCAGGCATGCCTGATGCCACAGGCCAGGCGTGTGGACGGCCGGACGGTTGAATTTACCGATAATGATTATGCCACTGTCTTCGAAGCCATCATGGCTTTGGTGACCCTGGCCTATAGCGCCAGTCTCTGAGAAAGGAGGAACCATGTCCCGCATCTTGGTGACCATTGCTACTTACGACAATACCTTCGAGGCTGATCTTGCCCGCGGACTGCTGTTGGATAACGGGATCGAAGCCACTCTGAAGAATGAACTTATGTTTTCCCTGCTGCCAGTGCAGGTCTCAGACAAGTATAATATCGAACTTCAAGTGGAGCAGAGCCTTGAGGAAGCAGCACGGGAGATACTGCAGAAGCTGGTGCAGCCATCGGGGGTGTATGACCTGCTGGTGGAATCCGGTGCCATCCTGGAAGGGCATTTTCTGCTCACTTCCGGTTTGCATAGCGGCACCTATGTGGAAAAGATCAAGCTGCTGCAGGATCCCCAAACCACCGCCCGCATCTGTGCCCTGCTGGCGGAACGGTTGGCAGGATACGAATTCGACACGGTGGTCGGCCCTGCCTATGGTGGCATAGTGTTGGCCTATGAAGTGGCAAAGCTGACCGGGCGAAAGTTCGTCTTTGCCCAGCGCCAGAACAACCTGATGACCATCCGCAGCGGATTTGACCTCTCCCAGGTATCCAAAGTGGCGATCGTGGAGGATATCGTTACCACCGGCGGCAGCGTGGTGGAAGTGATCAACTGCCTGCAGGGCATGGGTATCAGGATCTCGGTGATCGCTGCCATTGTGGATCGTACCTCCAGCAAACGGGATCTCGGCTATTCCTTCCTGCCCCTGTTGGAGCTGGATATCCCTGCCTGGCCAGCGGATGAATGCTCCCTCTGCGCTTCCGGCATCCCTCTGGTCAAACCCGGCGGCAGTGATAAAACCCAGACCAGTATATGAAATTGATCAGCTTAATAGAAGAACCAACGAACAGAATCACCAACCCGGGCTTGGGAATTCCGTTTACCTGTTGAGCTGTTCATCCATTCAACTCTTTGTAACATGACCAGGATCGCCGTTCTTGCCCTCAGCCCGCTTGAGCATGAACGCCTCTCTGCCGTATGGCGCTTCTTCAAACCCGCTTCCAATCTGGAATATCTGCATTTGTATGGGGGAGAGGAGGCTGGTGGATTTCCCAACTGGGTCAAGGCCCTGATCTGCCCTGAACAACCGCAACGCCGGCTTGCTTTCATCCGTAAGGAGCTTGGCTCGGCTCAGGTGAAATTTTTCTGTTTTGCCGGGGAATTTTCCCGCCAATTCTGGCAGCGATACTGGCCTCAGCAAGCCCCGGAACTATTTTACAGCCAGAACCACTCCCTGGTCTATCTTCCCCTCACGGTTGCTGCTGATGAGGCGGAGGAACTCGTGAACAGCTTCTTTCCGCGCCAGCGGCTGGCCACGCTGGAAGCGGAGCGGGATTCACTCCCCCCGGCCGGAAGTTGCGCATCCCTGAATGATTTTCTGAAAGGAAGCAGGGGGATTCTGCTGACCAGGGAGCCTCAATTGGCTGAGCTGCTGCTGGCCTGCAATCCGGATGCTTATACCCGTTACATTTTATACAGAGACTATTTCACCCTGTCCCTGGATCTGGACACTTCCGATGCCCGGTTTCGTAGTAATTACATCAGACTGGCGGCTCTGGACCAAATCGCAGCCAGCCATCCCGATCCGGCTTTGCTCAGCTTTGAGGCGATCGAACAGTCCCAACCCTACAAAGATGAATCCTATGGCTATTTTGCGGAGTATTATGACCACTATATGGCGCATGTGGATTATGAGAAATGGCTGCGGCTGATGCTCACCTGGTTTCGTAAATACAAACATCGCAATCCCTTGCGGATACTGGAACTGGCTTGCGGGACAGCCAACGCCTCCAGCTATCTGGTGCTGCAGGGTTATCAGGTGGATGCCTGTGACCGCTCTCCCTTCATGCTGCACACGGCTGATTTGAAGAGTACGAAGCCCGATCTCTTCCTCGCTTCGCTCACCGATCCGCTGCCTGAAAAAGGATATGACTTCATCTTCTGCCTGTTCGACAGCATCAATTACCTGCTCTCCAGAAGCGAGATCAGGGGTCTGCTACGCAATGTCCATTCCGCCTTGGCTCCGGGGGGGATCTTCATCTTCGATATCTCCACTCTGATGAACAGCCTGATGAACTTCAACGAAACCGTCAATTACACCCAGCTTCGCGATGGTTACATGGTGCACCGGGCGGAATTCGATGTCCTCACGAACCAGCAGATCTCCCGCCTCACCTTCTTTCGCAAGACGCCGGCAGGCTACCAGAAATATGATGAACGCCATGTCCAGTATGTCTATCGCAGCCATGAACTGGTGGAACTGATCGAAGCCTCGCCGCTCAAGCTGAAGGCGGTGTTCCATCCGGACAACAGTCCCAACCTTTACGGCAAGCGCAATTCCGATCTGGACAACCGCTATGCCCGCCTCTTCTATCTGCTGCAGAAGGAACAATGAATCAGCTTTATCAAAACGACCTGGCCCTGCTGGATAGTCAGGGATGCCTGATCGGTGTGGATGAAGCGGGGCGAGGTGCCTGGGCGGGCCCGGTGGTGGTGGCTGCGGTTTGCCTCGATTACTCTGTGGTGATTCCGCTTCTGGACGACAGCAAGAAACTCAGCCCGGCCCGGCGGGAGGCCATCTATGAAGAGCTGTTGGGGTCAGCCATCGGTTTCCGGATCGTGGAGGTGGGCCAGGATTTCATTGACAGCCACAACATCCTTTCTGCTACACTATTTGGTATGAGGGGGGTGGTAAATGCGCTGGTCAGGCGGCTGCGGAAAACTGTTTCCCAACCAGACAGAGACTGGCTCTGTTTGATCGATGGAAATCACCTTCCGCCTGGATTGAAACTCAAGGCGCAAACCGTGATCGGGGGGGATGGCCGGCATGCCTGCATTGCGGCGGCTTCGATATTGGCTAAAGTGCACCGGGACCGCCTGATGAGATCCTGGCACCAGCACTATCCCATGTATGGCTTTGACCGGCACAAGGGCTATGGAACCCAGTTTCACCGTGAGGCCATTGCCCGGCATGGGATCTGCCCTCTGCACCGTAAAAGCTTTTCACCCTGCAGCCTGGAGCAGGGAAACAAGCCTCAGTTTGCGGAGGCGTTGGTGTAGTTCACCAATCCCGGACTGGGCAGCGGCAGCGATTCGTGCAGTGAGGGCATGGAGCTGAAGTGTTTGCTGTACAGTATCCTCAGGTCATAGCCCTGTTCGCTCAGGGGGGTGATGTCCGCCATTTCATAGATCAGGTCGATGCTTTCCTCAGGCCCGATCGAGGCATATTCATAATCTATGGTGCCCACCAGGTTATCGTCGCTGTCAAACAATCCCAGCATGAAATAACCGTTGATGCCCACATTCAGTTTGTTCTCCAGGGTTACAAAGACATCGGCGGGAATGGGAAGATCGCTGAGCTCATACAGGAAGATCTCGTCAGTATTGATGGGAACCACATTGATCTCTGAATTCAGGCTGAAAGCCTGCTCGTCCAGCCAGTTGCCAGAATAGGAACGAGCAGCTCTGAAACCGCCCCAGTAGGCCAGGGTGCGGGTTTCGAAGCTATCCATGCCCGGGTCGTGGACGGTGTAGGAGGCGGCCTTGTTATAGGGACCATCCCTGCCCACCACCAGCACCCAATGGCTGCGTCTGCCGCTAACCTTCACGATCACCTTGTTGCCCTTTTCCAGCTCTTCGCTCAGGTATTTCCAATCGTTGGCGCGGTTGATCTGGCTCTGCAATTCCAAGCCCAGGCCGCTGCCATCGATCTGGCCGGGCACTTGCCAACGCAGCAGATTCCCCGAAAATCCACCGTTCTTGCGCAACCAATCGTTCAAACGGTCAGGAGTGATGCGGGGATTGGAAGCCTCGGCATTGAGCAGCATGGATAGGCAACTCACCACACAACCGCTGCTCCCGATCGAGCTGCGGCTGTAACCAAGCGTCGTTTTCTTCCACCGGCTGTCATTTTGCGAGTACCAGGTAAAGCCCTGGGCGCTCAGCCACCCTGCCAATGCTCCCCAGAACAGGATAATGTATAAGATTTTTTTCATAAGTAATAAACCGTGCAAAGTATTGTAAGTATATCAAAACACACACTATGAACCATGTTGTGGAGGCCGGAAAATCTGTCAAGCCCAAAAAATCCCTTGCCAAAAAAACCCTTTGCTATAGCTTGTTTCCAGAAATGTGAACCTGAGATGAGGGATCCGTTCCGGCATCGAGGGTGGAAGAGATTTCAGCCCCCGATTCCATCCCTGCACCTCATCCCCGTTATCCTGCCTAAAAAGGAATCTGTCATGGAATTGAAACGCCACGTGGTAACCATCGTGATCGACGACATCGAAGCCGCCTTCACGCCGGTTACGGAAGTGCTGCACCATTATGCCCCTCACATCCTGCTCCGGGTGGGTTATCCCATGCGGGATAAGAATGTCTCCGTTATCTTTCTGGTGATGGAACTCAGCCTGGACCGGATGGGGGCCTTCAGTGGCAAGCTGGGCCAGATTCCTGCGGTGAAAGTGAAAACCATCACCCTGAATATCTAGATATGGAGACTGCATGAAGATCAGCACCGAAGGCCTGAAGTCCTTTATCCCTACCGCGCAGATCGAGGAATTGATCCGCTCCGAAAGCCACGCTCCCGAATCCCGCATCCGTGAGATCATCGCTAAATCGTTGGACAAGCAGAGGCTGGACCCCCCTGAAACCGCTGCCCTGCTCAGCGTTTCCGATCCCGAGCTCAAACAATTGATCCTGCAGGGCGCCCGCACCCTGAAAGAGCGCATCTACGGCAACCGCATCGTGCTGTTCGCCCCTCTCTATGTGGGCAACGAATGTGTGAACGACTGCGTCTATTGCGGCTTCCGTATCTCAAATGAGCAGTGCGCCCGCGCCACCCTGACCATGGAACAACTGGTGAACGAGACCAAGTCCTTGGTGGAAACCGGCCACAAGCGGCTGATCATGGTCTATGGAGAGCATCCCAAATATTCGCCACAGTTCATTGCCGAAACGGTGCAGACCGTTTACGACACCAAATACCGCAAGGGTGAGATCCGCCGCGTGAATATCAACGCCGCCCCCCTGGATATCGAAGGCTTCCGCACCGTGAAATCAGTGGGGATCGGCACCTACCAGATCTTTCAGGAGACCTATCATGAGCAGACCTATGCCCGGCTTCATCCCCGCGGACCCAAAAGCAGCTTCCTGTGGCGCTTGGACGGGCTTGACCGTGCCATGAAAGCCGGGATCGACGACCTCGGCATCGGTGCGCTGATGGGCCTTTATGACTGGAAATTCGAGGTGATGGGCCTGCTCTACCACACCATACACTTGGAACAGACCTTCGGAGTGGGTCCCCACACCATATCCTTCCCGCGCATCGAACCTGCCATCGGCACCGATTTCGCACAGCATCCGCCCTATCGGGTCTCGGACGAGGATTTCAAACACTTGGTGGCGGTGATCCGGCTCAGCGTGCCCTATACGGGGATGATCCTCACCGCCCGCGAACCCATCGCCATCCGCAATGAGGTGCTGAACTATGGAGTATCCCAGATCGACGCCGGCTCCAGCATCGGCGTGGGCGACTATTCTGCCCGGGATGAGGAGTCCCGCCGTAAAAGCCAGTTCGTCCTGGGCGACACCCGCAGCCTGGATGAAGTGATCTATGAACTGGCCCAAGGCGGCTTCATTCCGTCCTTTTGCACCAGTTGCTACCGCGCCGGGCGCACCGGCGAACACTTCATGGAATTCGCCATTCCCGGCTTCGTGAAGCGCTTCTGCACACCCAACGCCCTGCTCACCTTTGCCGAATACCTCCATGACTTTTCTTCAGAAAGAACCCTTGCGGCTGGTTTGAAATTGATTGAACAGGAACTGGCGCAGATCGGGGATGAGAATATGCAAGCCACAGTGCGCCAGAAACTGGAAGAAATGAAGGCGGGGAAGAGGGACCTCTTTTTCTGACTCTGACTGAAGCGCCCTACTCAAGGGTGGTTGGGTGTGGGTCGTGTCCTTTTTAGCGTCAGCAGCTGATGTTCCGCTCTGGCCTGGAAGGTCTGAATATCCTGCCCTGGTGGGCATACCAAAGCTGCGGACAATCATATATTGCGCATCCTGCTGCTCAGGAGGAATTAGCTGTTGACACTTTTGGCCTCTATCTTTTGATGAAAAAAAACAGCCGTGGAGTTCAAAGTGAAAAAAACATCGTTCATTCTGGCCTTTATCCTGGCTTTGGGAGGAATCATGGCACAAATGCAGGACAAGATCAAACCGGTCGGGGCCTGGGCGTCCTTCCTGGGCTGCACCCAAGCCTGTTCGAATTATCTGGGAGAGGGGCATTCCGCCCACTGGCTCTGGGGAGTCAGCGGTTACGCATTTCTGATCAATATCCATCCGGAGCTTTGCCCCAGCGGCCCCACCGCCTTTGACAACTCCTTTCTGAAAAGCAATGCCGCAGCCTTGGGACTGCAGTTCGAGTCTATTGTCTTCAACAAGTATGAGGACGAATTCGCCCCCAAACAACAGGAAGCCCATGCCAAGGTGAAACAAGCGCTGGAAAATGACGTTCCCGTGTTCGGTTGGGAATTGGGAATCCCGGAATACTACCTGCTGGCGGGAACGGACGACAAGGGATATCTCTATTTCGATTTTGACAGTTCGGTCAAACACTGCCCGTTGGACAGCATCGCCACTTCCGGGATCGGGATGGCCGAGTTCAATCTTCTCTCCCCAACAGGTGCCAGTGTTGAGCCTTTGGATCAGATCAAATCCGCGCTGAAGTTTCTGCAGGATTACCACTCCCATCCCGAGCAGTTTGCCTTGCCGGGCTACACCATGGGAAACGCTGCCTACGGGGTCTGGATCACAGCATTGGAAGAGGGAAAGGCCGATCCCTTCGGCCTTGCCTATAACAGCAATGTCTGGGCGGAAGCCCGGTCCCATGCCCTGGGTTTCATCCGGGAAATGAAGGGAAAGCTCTCCGTCAGCCATGACACCTCTTTGCTGGACAATGCGATCAGCGATTTTGGGATCGTGAGTTCCGACCTGAACCAGCTCTGTCAGATCTACCACTTTCCACCCCGGGAGGGGGATCAAACCCCGGAAAACGCCGCTGTGGCCATCCAATTGCTGATGCAGGCCCGGGCCGCTGAAGAATCCGGGATTCAAGCCCTGTTAAGGTTTGCCAGCCAGCTGTAACAACCAAGAACCCAAGGAGCCATGATGTTCGTTTCAGGACTCGATCCCAAACGCAGCCTGGCAGAGCTCTCAGCGTTGGAATGAGTGGCTCTAATTTGCGGAGGGGTGGATTTGAAATTGCGGACTAATGGCTCTATGTCAGCAGATTATTCTATCGGTAAAACCAGTGAATTCGGGGAGTTCATTCCCCATATATCAATATATTCGGGGAGTCAATTCCTCAAACTGATGGTTTTTCTTGACGGGATCTCCCGGTTCCATAATATGGCATCGAGGTGTATATGATACCACGAACTGTCCAGAAGATCATGCAGAACTACCTGCACAAGCAAAGGGCCATCATCATCTATGGAGCCCGTCGCACCGGCAAGACCACCATCCTGAATGCTTTGGCGGAGCATCTGACGAACTACCATTACATCAATTGCGATCTGATCGACGGTCAGGAGGCGTTCAATTTTCGCAATCAGTATGAGTTGAGGATCAGCTTCGCCGGCTACGACTATCTGCTTATCGATGAAGCGCAGCGGGTTCCGGATATCGGGATCAAGCTTAAATCCATCATCGATTTCCTGCCGCAGCTGCAGGTTATCGTAACCGGTTCTTCCGCGCTCGATCTCTCCAATCTCACCAATGAACCGCTCACAGGGCGCAAGTTTGAGTTTATCATTGCTCCCCTGTCCACCGCTGAATTGTACGATTACGCTGGTATCGATGCCGTGAAAGCCGGTTTACCCCAGAGATTGATCTATGGCAATTATCCGGAGGTTTATCTGGAAAAGAACGTTCCCATGGACATGGTCAAGGAGATCGCGGGGTCCTATCTTTTCAAGGACATCCTCACTTATCAGGATATCAAACGTCCGGATCTGATGAAGAAGCTGCTCATCGCTCTTGCCCTACAGCTTGGCAATGAAGTGTCCTACACCGAACTGGCAAACACCATCGGGATGGACAAAAAAACGGTGGATCGCTATATAGGATTGATGGAACAAGGTTTTATCATTTATCGCCTGGGCTCCTACAGCCGGAATCTCAGAACCGAGCTCAAACGGGCGAATAAGGTCTATTTCTGGGATAATGGCATCCGCAACGCATTGCTCAACAACTTCAGTCCCCTGGATAAACGAGGCGATGCGGGGGCACTCTGGGAAAATTACCTGATCACCGAAAGGCGCAAACAGATGCTGAACCGCAGGACCGCCTTCGATCATTACTTCTGGCGCACCACAGCCCAACAGGAAATTGACCTGATCGAGAGTGACAACGGCGAGCTGAGAGCCTTTGAGCTCAAATGGAATCCCGCCAGGAAAGCCGCTTTTCCTCTAAGTTTCCGCAAGGGCTATCCAGAAGCGGAAACCCGACTGGTCAATCCCGATAATTATCTGGAGCTGCTGCTGGAGCGGTAGGTCATGAAGAAAGAAATAAACATGTCTCACCCACGTATGATTATATCTGATGTATCTATTTGATTAACAGTAAAATCAAATCAGGATTTGATCTGACAAGTTGCGGAGCCACCAACCACGAACATAAGAGAACCCCATTACAATAAAGTGAATAAGGCTGAAGTGGCCCTTGAAAAGCTCGACAGGAGCGAAACAACTTAGCCCAGGGTGGAAACCCTGGGATCAGGAACCACCCCCAAGGGAAAAAGCCCCGGAGGGGCGACACACAAACCTAAAAAGTTATTTATCAATCATCTGTGTCGCCCCTCCGGGGCTTGAACGTCAAATTGTCCGTCCTACCCCAGGGTTCCGCTACGCTCCACCCTGGGCTATCTTGTGCCGCCCGTACCGGGCTGTTTCTCGCAACCTCGTCAATGGTTGTAGGACAATAGGCGTGGTGTTTAACCCACGTGCAGCGGAGCCACAACCCCCGGTAAATGATAAACCCATTTCAATGGGAGAAGGACAATAGGCGTGGTGTTTTAACCCACGTGCAGCGGAGATTCCACAATCGGTAAACCCATTTCAATGGGTGCAGGACTTTGGAGGGTAAGTCCTGCACCGGTTAAAAACCGGTTTGGAGCAGGAGTTTGAGGATGGTTCTTCACGTGGGCTAAAGCCACACGCCTGATGTCCTGCACCGGTTAAAAACCGGT
>CAZVXK010000040.1:0-1178 GCA_964631665.1 uncultured Candidatus Cloacimonadota bacterium
ATGGTCACGGTATGATCAGCAAGAATGGTGATCACGCCATTGGCGGATGTAGGTGTTGTTGTGGCTGCCTCCCAAGCTGTGCCATTATAACGCTCCCAAGTGGCAGTGTTATTCCAGTCACCGGATTGAGCAGTTCTGTAATCATCGAGTGCTTGTGTCCAGGCAATAGAAACAATCACCACCAAAAGGGCTGCAGATAAAAGAAACTTTTTCATAACTATCACTCCTTAGCATAGTTTAAACAAATAAACATTACTTTGCCACAGTCTGACTTGCAGACCTTGCGGCTTTTGACAAACGCTTGTGCAATAAGCATTACGGCTCCCTGAACGCTTATTTACGAATTAAGCATCCTAATTCCAAATGCACTTTTCCTGCCATGCCTGAGAATGTCAAGCATTTTCTTTCAAAAACTTCGCTTCGGCCTGTAACTACTTGGGAATGGCAGAAATACTATTTCCCATACCACGTGAGCAGCAGATAAAGAACCAAGATGTCATATTGATCGATTGGATCAGGATACCCTGTGCCGGTATTTTTTCCAGCATGTAAGTTTTCCCTGCCTGAATAGAGTTTGTGGGGTCAGACTATTCCGCGCAGGGCTTCCGCCAGCCTGGTGATCTGGCTCTTGCGTTCCAGTTGCCAGGGGATGGCATAGGTTCCCGGAGAGGAGGCAAACAGGCGTTTCAGGCAATGACAGATGCTGTCCGTGGATTCCATGGCACAGATCAGGTCATGCCCCAGGCTGCGCAGGAGCCGGGCAGCTTCGTTATGGGCGGGAACCATGGCCAGGATGGGCTTTTGGCAACGCAGATATTCAAAGAGCTTGGCGCTGAGGGTGCCCTCGGGGCCGCTGCTATTTAAAGTGAGCACCAACACATCCGCAGCCTGCATGGCGGCCAGGGCCTGGCAGTGTTCCAGCTGGGGGATAACTTCGATCAAGTCTTTGATCCCGCTGGCTTCGATCTCCTGCAGCGTTTCCCGGAAGAAATTGCCATGAAGCCGGATCCGGGTGTGGTTTGGAAGCAAACCCTCCTGCCGCAGGCGTTTGACAGCTGCATAGAAATGCTTCAGGCTGCGGCGGGCATAGATATTGCCAAAATAGGCCAGGGTATAACCGGCAGTCTGTTCAGTCGGCAGTAGGTGGTCAAAATCCTCTTCGTCCCAGCCATTGTAGA
>CAZVXK010000040.1:1278-19890 GCA_964631665.1 uncultured Candidatus Cloacimonadota bacterium
AGCAGCCAGGCTCCCACTCCCGCGGAGAATGGTCCCAAGGAGACATAGATGAGGTCATAATCATTTTGCCGGATGGCGGCATTCCCGGCCTTGAGCAGAAAGGGCAGCCAGCCGATCTTGTTGTCGATGGGATAAAGCTGGCGGATGAGGAGTTTAATGCGCTCCGGGGTGTTCAGATAGAGGCTGGAAGAGGGTGTTTGCTTTCCGGAATCCAGCTTCTTCAGCAAGGTCATGGGATCCCAGGAAGGGGTGCGGATCAGGTTCCTTTCGTGGCATTGAGCCAGCAGGGATTCGTCACGGTAGAGGTATTCCGGTTCCTCCAGGGTGAGTACATCGATCTCAAAGCCCATTTGGGACAGGTATTTAACCGTCTTCACGTTGCGCAGCACCGCCGGCCCGCCCAGAGGGGGATAGAAATAGCTGAGGTAAAGGAGGCGCATCCTATTTGGGGGCAAGCTTTTGGATCACAGAAAAGAGGTGGGGCTCGATCGCTTCCCAGTTGTAGTGCATCTCCGTGAGATCGGAAGCGCGTTTGCTCATGCTGCGGTATTCCTCCGGGCTCAGCTCCAGAAGTTCCCTGGTGGCTTTGGCAATGGCGTTTACATGGTAATCACAGCAGACACCCAGGCGGTTTTTCTCCACCAGATCACGCATCAGAGGGGTGTTGATCGTAACCACCGGTAAACCGGCGGCGAAGTATTCCAACACCTTCAGCGGTATGGCTTTGCGCATGCGCCGGTTCTGGGGATTGAACACCCACAGGCCGATCCGGCTACGCTTGAGCAGGAGTCCGATCTTTTCCGCCGGCAGCCAATTCTGGTAATAGATGATGGCGTTCAAGTTCCAGGTATTGATGTAATCGTTGAATTCCTTTTCCACGGCGGGATCATGGAACTTGCCCAGGATCAGCACATTGAGATGTGGAAAATGCTGCTTCAGGATCGCTATGCTCTTCAGTATCTTGAAGATACCCCGGTCGCGGGTGATCCCGCCCAGATAGATCAGGTCAAAATCCATTTCACAGATGGTGCTGATCTCGAGTGGCATTTCACAGGTATAGTCCCACGCATTCTTCACCGGATAGTTGGGGATGGAAAGAGCGTGGTCGCGCAGACGCCGGGGTACCAGCTGGTCGAGGATCTCATCGCTTACCCCGATGGTGGTGTCGGCATGGGCTTGCAGCCAGCGTTCGAAACACAGGTAGAGCAGCCTCATGATCCAGTTCAGGGGTCTGGGGAAGCGCTCTCCAAAAGCATCGGGATAGAACTCGTGGACATCGAAAATCACCTTGCTGCCGCACTTTCGCTTGAGTGCCATGCCCACGAACAGAGTGAGCGGTTCCACACAGACCACGATGTCCGGTTTCAGTTTTTTGGCCGTCCGGTAGAGCAGATACAGCGCATACCAGTCCGATTCGGTATCCACCACCATCTGATAGGGATTCAGGGTGGAATTGCGCACCCCGCTGCCGCAGATCAGATGGACCTCTCCCAATTTGGCCAGGCTGCGGGCCATTTTATAGTAGAGCCGCACATCGGTGGTGTGGTGGGCATTGGACACGATGCAGATCTTCATTCTTCGCTTCCCTTTATCGGGGCATGCTTTGGAGCCGATGCTCTGCTGTCAAGAGAATTCTCCGCTTTGGCATTTGCCGGGGCTCAGATGATCCTCACCCTGATCTGTTCGGCGATGCGGCGGTCCAGCACATAGCGTGAATCCCCCACAGCCACCACGATATTGGGTTCATCGGGTTCGTTGCGGAAGGAGGTGATCTTCACCCCATGATAGAGGCCACGCTCGATGGTCTTGATATCGTTGTTACAGAGGATGCGCGCCGAACGGCCGGTGCTTAGTTTTGCCAGCTCAAGGCAATCCCCCCGCCGGCAATTGCAGGTGCGGGGTTGCAGGCTGAAGCGTCTGCCAAATTGGCGCAGACGAACCCGGTTACGTCTTGACAGCATGAGACCTTCCTATTAGTTTTAAACTGAGGAAAAAGATCAGAACCAGGGCTGCGGACAGGCTCAGCCACAGCCAGGAGCGTGGATTGAAAGCCAGAACCTGATAGGCCACGGTGGCGATGATCCAAGCCAGGGCAGTCAGATAGACAAAGGCGAAGAACATCCAACGGCTGCCGTGCTCCCGGAACAGCATCGCCAGCGAGGCGGCGCAGGGGGAATAGAGCAAGATGAACAGCAGATAGGCAATGATAGCTGCACGGGAACCGAATCCCGCCATCAGATTGGCTTCCAGGTCGGGGGCGGCATCAGACCGGTAAAGCCCTTGCAGGGTTCCCACGATGGCTTCCTTGGCAAAGAGCCCGGAGATCAGCGCCACCGAGGCTTCCCAGTTGGCGGAGCTTATCCCCATGGGGTGCAGGAGGGGGGTAAGCGCCTTGCCGCCCAATTCCAGGATGCTCACCTTCTGCCCGGAGCCGGACAAGGGATCGGGAACGGAAACCACCTGCAGGATGTTGACCACGATGATCACCAGCAGGATGGTCTTTCCCGCCCTCAGCACAAAATCCTTCAAGCGGTGCCAGGTGTGCAGCAGGATGGCATTGAGAGTGGGTATGTGGTAGGGGGGCAGTTCCATTACGAAATTTCCCGGCTGGGTCTTGAAGATGGTCTTTTTGAGCGCCAGTCCGAACAGCATCGCCATCACCACGCCAAAGAGATAGAGTCCGAAGATGGCCAGATCAGCCCGCCGGGGGAAGAACAGCATGGCCAGAAAGGTATAGACCGGCAGCTTGGCACCGCAGCTCATGAAAGGGGTGAGCAGCGAGGCGAACACCCGATCCCGCTTGCTTTCCAGGGTGCGGGTGGCCATGATCGCCGGAACGGTGCAGCCAAAGCCAACCAATAGAGGAATGAAGGCCTTTCCAGGCAAGCCAATGCGGCGCATGAATTTATCGGCAATAAAGGCTGCCCGTGCCATGTAGCCGCTATCCTCCAGAATGGACAAGCTCATGAAGATGAAGAAGATGGGTGGGATGAAGGTGCCGATGGTGGCGATCCCTCCCCCCAGAGCAGCGGAAAACAGGTAATTCAGCCATTGGGGCAGTCCGATCAGCGCCAACAGCGCACCCCACCTATCCACCAGCAGCCAAGTGAGACCGGCATCGATCCAGCCGATCAGAGGTTGGCTTACCCGCACAGCCAGCAGGAAAACCAGATACATCACCACGAAAAAGAGGGGCAGCCCGGCGATCCTGCTCAGGGCAAAGCGGTCGATGCGGTCGGAATAGGTGCTTTTGGGCAGCGGCTTACGTTTCACCACATCTTTCACCAAGCCACGGATGAAGCCATAGCGGTCGTCGGCCAGTACGGCGTCCGAGCTTTGCCCCCGGTGCTTTTCCACCGCCCTGATCTCCTTTTCCAGCTGCGGGGCAAGCCCGGCGGGCACGGGTTCCCAGATCTTTGCATCCCGCTCCAGCAGCTTCAAGGCCAGCCAATTCAGGGGCAGGGATTGCCAGCCATCACTGAAGGCGGGGATGTCCTCTGCCTGCGCTTGCAGAACCTCCTGCACGGCAGTGAGATGCTGCTCCACGACCTCATCGTAATGAATGGTGACCGGTTCCCGGGGAAGCTCCAATTGCCGTTCGATCTGCTGCATCAAAGCCTGGGTGTCCAGCCGGCGGTTCAGCACCAAGGGCAGGGCGGCGATACCCAGATGGCTCTCCATGTGTTCATATTCGATGCTGATCTGGTTGCGCTGGGCGATGTCGATCATGGAGAGCAGCAACAGCACCGGCGCTCCCAGTTCGAGCAATTGCACTGTCAGATAAAGATTGCGTTCCAGGTTGGAGGCGTCCACGATGTTGATCACCAGATCGGGTTTCTTTTGCAGGATGTAGTTGCGCGCCACCTGTTCATCCGGAGAGGCGGCGGAGAGGGAATAGATGCCTGGCAGGTCGATCACCTCATAGCGCCTGCCCTGATACAGATAATAACCCTGTTTGTGCTCGACCGTTACCCCAGGCCAGTTTCCCACCGTCTGGCGTGATCCGGTCAAGGCGTTGAACAGCGTGGTTTTGCCCACATTGGGGTTTCCCGCCAGGGCGATCACGGGATTGTTTTTGCTCATTGCCTATTGATTCTCATTCTCAGTGACTTGGCATTTCCAACAGGTTCCGTTGATGGTCAGGTTGATCTCATCCACCTGAAATTTGAGCAGTTGCGATGCCTGCCGGATCTCCTGTTGCAGTTCGTCCAGAGAAGTTTCCAACACTGCACCGCAGCGGGTGCAAACCCAATGCACATGGCGGGGGTGGCCATAGATATGCTCATACACATCCCGGGAAAGCGAACGCAGGGATTGCTGGATCAAGCCGGCTTCCTGCATCAGGTGGATGGTTCGGTAGATGGTGGCACGGGAGACCTGCTGGCTCTGTTTGGCCAGACGCTCGTGGAGCTGATCGGCATCGAAATGTTCGTGCAGCGAAAACACCGTGCACAGGATCTGCCGGCGCGGTGTGGTGAGTTTAAATCCCCTGCGGGAGAGGAACTCGCTGAAGAGTTGTTCGTAATCTTGCATGGCGATATCCTTATTGAGAATCAGTTGCAATTTTATGGAGGCAGGGATTCTGTCAAGTTTTTTGGAGGGAGTTATTAAAAAAGGGGAAAAAGGGGTATAAACCCTCACTGAAAACTTCAAATTTAATCACCAAAACTTCAAATGTCCAAGTCCAAAAGATGATGAGCCAGATTAGTCGATTATGCTAAATATGTTAACTTCTTTCAGATCATTTTATTGTGTATATAGCACTGGATTCGGTAAAGCTATAGAGAATGTCCTAGTGCTTCCTTAAACAATGGTAGAATTGAAGTTTTGGTGATAAAACTGGATTGCCTGGCATGGGAAAGTCCAAGACCAACATAACAGGTGTGTATGCCATATATTACTTGCCTGTAATGTGATAGTATCAATTGTCCAAATGAGAACAATTTGAAGTTTTCAGTGAGGGTTTGTAGCAGGCTTCCAAACATCCTACTGGACAGCATTGCGATAGGGTATAATCACGCACCGGCTGAAGCCAGTGATACGGCTATGAGCAACGGCTTTTGTTGTGCAACAGTCTTATCCGCCGTCAAAGGCTCTGATCGAGCTGCTCATCCCAGCAGCCACGCCAGATAGCTCAGATACATTCCCAGATAGAGCCAGCCTTTGAAGCGGGTGAAGTGGTAGCGGGGTTTCAGGAGGGCCAGGCCGATCAGCAGCAAGGTGCTCACGTACAAGAGGATAAGCTCGGTGTTGAAGCTGGTGTCGTAGATTGCCGGACGGACGGTTGAGGACAGACCCAAAATGAGCAGGATGTTGAAGATGTTCGAGCCCACCACGTTGCCCACCGCGATGTCCGAGTGGCCTTTGAGGGCTGCCACCACGCAGGTGGCCAGTTCCGGAAGCGATGTCCCCAGGGCCACGATGGTGAGTCCGATCACTTTTTGAGACACTCCCAGGGTCGCGGCCAGCAAGGTGGCATTATCCACCACCATCCTGCCGCCCCAGGTCAGGGCTCCCAGTCCGGCCAGCACCATCAGGATGCTCAGGCCCACGCTGTAGGTCTTGATATGTCCGCTTTCGGCTTCCTCGCCGCGACTGCTCAGCCAGTGAGTGTAGCCGATGAAGATGCCGAACAGGGTGAGCAGCACCAAGCCTTCCGAACGTCCCAGCAGATCGATGCCGTCATTACCAAACATGCGGTCGTTGACCATGAAAAACAGCAGCATCGTCGCCAGCAGCGAAAGCGGAATCTCGCGCTTGAGGCTCTTTTTTCTGATCTTTACGGGCTTGACGATCGCCGTGATCCCGAGGATCAATAAAAGGTTTAAGAGATTGGAGCCGATCACGTTGCCAAACACGATCCCGCCCGCTCCTTTGACGGCGCCGAACACGCTCACCACCAACTCCGGAGTGGAGGTGCCAAAGGCCACCACCGTGAGCCCAATCACGATCTGGGGCACCTTCAAAAGCACTCCCAAAGATGACGCGCCTCTCACCAGGCCCTCGGCCCCCAAAATCAGGATGGCAAAGCCAGCTATCAGCAGCAGTATGGATAAAAGCATAAATATCAGTCCGTTAATATATTGATTTGGAATATGGGAACAGCCTTGGAAGGCTCCGGCTGGAGTCAAGCTATTTGATGGGACCAGTCTACGTGGTTTATACCAGATAGCGTTCGAACGGCAAGATTACCAGTAGAGCAGCTTGCCGAAGCTGCTTGAGGCGAGGCTCTCCACTAGAGCACACTAATCTGTGAGTTAGTATCGCGTATAGCCTGGGGATTCAGCAGGACCTGCATTTTGCTCTACGCTGAACCTATGTGGCCGAAACGGTATCAGGTGAGCTTCTTGTCCTTGAGCGAATAGCTGAGGTTCACATAGCGGCGATGCCATTTGAGCATATGCAGCGCGGCGTGGAAGTCGTCCATAGTGATTCTGATGGAAGCATAGTCGGCGTCGTTGTCTTCATCCAGCGAGATCGTCTTGGCCTCCATGCACTTTCTTAGCCTCACCATGGCGGCTTCTTTGGCCATGAAAGTGATCTCGGCGGCTGAATATCCCGCCGCGGCTTCCGAAAAGGCAAAGAGGTCCACGTCTTCGGCCAGGGGCATATCCCGCGTGGCGATCTCCAGGATCCTTTTGCAGCCCGGCAGGTTTGGCTTTCTGATCTCCAGCTTATAGTCGAAGCGGCCTGGCCTCAGCAGCGCGGCATCCAGGAGATCAGGACGGTTTGTGGAGGCCAGCACGGTGACGTTGCCAAAGTCGCTGATACCGTCCATGAGTGCCAGGAGCTGGTTTACCAGAGTGCTGTACCACTTTGATGATTCGCCGCTAAACCTCGTCTGGGCGATGGAATCGATCTCGTCGATGAAGATCACGGAGGGTTGATACTGCATGGCTTCCTCGAAGATGTTGCGGAGGTTGAGCTCTGATTGGCCAAAATCTTTATTGAGGATGTCCGGCCCTGAGACGGGGATGAAATGGGCGTTCACCTCATGAGCTATGGCTTTGGCGATCAGGGTTTTGCCGTTTCCGGGATCGCCCCAGAGCAGGATGCCGCGATAGGGCTTGACGCCCAGGGTTTCAAACAGGCGGGGTTTCTTGAGCGGCAGCTCGATCATGATCCGGATGTTTTGGATGATGTCGTCCACTCCCCCGATGTCGGCAAAGGTGGTGAGGGGAACCTTCCTGAGGTATTTGGCGTCTGAGGCAGTCTCATCTTTGACGGGGCCACCGGATCTGTCACCAGCATGAGAACCGCTTTCAGAATGGGCTCCTGGCAACACGTGCATGATGTTTACCGGCTCCCAGCGTTTGGCACTGTTGAGAGAGTCGGAGCGATAAGCGATCTCCCAGTTGCGGGGGTCCGGCAAATGCACCATCAACGGCAGGGCGGCGATGTATCTGCGGAAAAAAAGATATTCAAATGCGGGACAGAAGTCTATATTCTTTTTCTTGACCGCCTCTTCCAACACCCGGGCAAGCTCTTCACGGTTGACCTTCCAGGTGTGTTTATCGGCAAAGCTACCATACTGATACCAGTATTTGGCGCTTTTGGAATAGGGAGCCTTGTCATGACGTAAGATGATGCCGCTCAGCAGTCTGCATCCCCAGCAAGCAGGGTCTTTTACATCGCAGTAAGTATCTTTGTTGTCCGCCTCAAGATAGCTCTGATAACACTCGGCCACCTCTTGCTTGAGGTCCAGCCTGAACTGAGCCGGCTTGAGCTCCTCAGTATCTGTCACAATCCGTGCGCTTTTCCAATCCTTGATAATGTCTATCAGTTTGGTGAATACCTCAAACTTGTCCATCACCTCGTGATTGCCTGTTTCGATCCTGTGGGTGGATCCTCCTTCCTGAGCAGGCAGAAACATCCTGAATTTAGAGGCGAGAGTCAGCACCGTTGGGTAATCTGGAACAGGCTCTTTGCCAAAGCGGATGGAAAAGATATAGTCCATACTTGACCGTCCCTGAGCGTTTTGGTCTTCTTTGAAATGGAGCGGGATTTGTGTCAAGGGATAAATGTAGTGATGGGATGTATCCCAGGTTAAGAAGTCGATACTTATTCTATCACTTTATTTACAAACCCTACAGGGAGCTCACCACGGCTGAACCGGAGAAGCAGCGGTGCCACTTGATGTTACGATGGGGAGGGGTATCGCTCCAGCCTGAGGCACAAAGCGCCATCCTGGCCAGTGGGTCAGGACGAAACTGGCGGTGGCGCTTTGTTACTGCAGGACTTCTGTATTCATCCAAGACTTTGTTAATTCAGACGGGATCCACCCAGTAAGAGCATGTTCCTGACCAGTCTCGTCCCGGGCAAGATCCCATCGCAAAGGTACATTTCCTTTCTGAGATGGACATCCCACCGTTTATGAACCGGTGGCCGGAGCCCCGGTTCCAGAAACAAGGCAGGATATGTCCTCCTCACTCAGATCAGGTCTATTTCTTTTTGATCACTTCCTCGATGGGGATGCCCAGTGCTTTGGCCACCCCTTTGCCATAGGCGGGATCCACCTTATGGCAGTTTCCGATGTGGCGTTTTTTCACTTCCAGGGGGGCGTCGCCCATATTGCGGGCGGTGTTTTCATAGAGCACTTTCTTCTGGGCGGGGCTCATCAAGCGCAAGAGTTCGCGGGGTTGGGAGTAGTAATCATCATCCTCACGGTGGTTCCAGCGGTCGGCAGCGCCATGCAGTTCCAGCGGCGGTTCGGCAAATTCCGGCTGCTCGTTCCATTCGCCATAGCTATTGGGATTATAACCCAACGTGCTGCCCTGGTTGCCATCCACCCGCATGGCTCCATCACGGTGATAGCTGTGCACGGGGCAGCGGGGTTGGTTGACCGGGATCAGGTGATGGTTCACGCCCAGGCGGTAGCGTTGGGCATCGCCATAGGAAAACAGGCGCGCCTGCAACAGACGGTCTGGCGAGAATCCCAGGCCGGGAATGATATTGGCAGGGGTAAAGGCAGCCTGTTCCACATCCGCAAAGTAGTTTTCCGGATTGCGGTTGAGCTCCAGAATGCCCACATCGATCAGCGGATAGTCCTTGTGGGGCCACACCTTGGTGATGTCGAAGGGATTGAAGGGGCACTTTGCGGCTTGGGCTTCGGTCATCACCTGGATGGACATTTTCCAGCGCGGGAAATCGCCCTTTTCGATGCTCTCATAGAGGTCGCGCTGGTGGCTTTCACGGTCTTTGCCCACGATCGCCTCGGCTTCCTGATCGGTCAGGTTGCGGATGCCCTGCAGGGTCTTGAGGTGGAATTTCACCCACACCCGCTTGTTTTTGGCATTATACATGGCAAAGGTGTGGCAGCCATAGCCGTTCATGTGGCGGTAGGAATAGGGGATGCCGCGGTCGCTCATGGTGATGGTAACCTGGTGGATCGCTTCCGGCAGGCTGGACCAGAAATCCCAGTTGTTCCTGGCGCTGCGCAGATTGGTGCGCGGATCGCGCTTGACGGCATGGTTCAGATCGGGAAACTTCAGCGGATCGCGGATGAAGAACACCGGTGTGTTGTTGCCCACCAGGTCCCAATTTCCCTCCTCGGTGTAGAATTTGACGGCAAAACCACGGATATCCCTTTCCGCATCTGCAGCGCCGCGTTCTCCGGCAACCGTGGAAAAGCGGACAAAGACCTCCGTCTTTTTGCCGATCTTGGAAAAGATCTTTGCCTTGGTATATTTGGTGATGTCGTGGGTTACGGTGAAATCACTGAAGGCACCGGAACCCTTGGCATGCATTCTGCGTTCCGGGATGACTTCACGGTCGAAATGGCCCAGCTTTTCCTGCAACCATACATCCTGCATCAGGATGGGGCCCCGCGGCCCGGCGGTCAGCACATTCTGGTTGTCCACCACCGGGGCGCCGGCCACAGTGGTCAGTTTCTTCTTCTTTTTGTTCATGATTTGCTCCTTTTTGCTTTCTTTCGCAGTTGTTTTATATTTGGTCCGGGTTCGATTCCCGCTTTCAGGCAGGCTTCGCAAACACCCTTGATTTCTATATTCAGAGATATTCCGCGGCCGAATTCGTTTACCTCAACCGGGATCGGAAGGGTGGAGAGGCAGTCGCTGGTAAAATCACGGATCAGACCGCAGTGCAGACAGGTGAAATGGTGATGGTGCAAGCAGTTGGCGTCGAACCGGATGCTGCCTTGGCGGAAGCTGACCGGCTCGATCAGGCCCAGATCGCAGAGCAGCCACAGGGTGCGATACACTGTGTCCAGCGTGATGGTGGGCAGCCGATGCAACAGTTGCCGGTGGATCTCATCCGCACTGGGATGGTTCACACTGTTGGCCACCGCGCAAAACACCTCCAGCCGCTGGGGTGTGATCTTCACCCCCGCACTTTTTGCCGCCTGCTGGAATTGCTCCAGTATCTTCTTCATTTTCTCCTGATTTTCCGGCATTCACAGCTCCTGATAAAGAATCATTCTTAGTTAAGAACTAGTTTTATTTCCGCCCCGAATCTGTCAAGAATCTTGTCCGGCTCCCCTTACCATTACGGAATCATTACGGAGTCATTACGGATTAACTCCGTAATGACTCCGTAATGATTCCGTATTGGTAACGGGAGCGATGGGATGAAACGATGCGTCTGATAGCGATTATGCCAAGCGCCAGTGCCAAGAATGAATATGGCAGCTAATAGACAACGTTTACACGCAGCTTAATGACAAACTGACTTACACTTAGCTCGTTATCCCAAACATCCATGCCCCCTCTCCGCCAGCTCCCGCTCAATTCCCAAAGATGCCCAACAGCACACCCGCAGCAACCGCAGAGCCCACCACCCCGGCCACATTGGGTGCCATGGCATGCATCAGCAGGTAGTTCGAGCGGTCATATTTCTGCCCCACCTGATGTGAAACACGGGCGGAAGCGGGCACGGCGGAAACCCCGGCATTGCCGATGAGGGGGTTGATCTTGCTTTTCAGGAAGAGATTGAGCACTTTGGCAAAGATCACACCGGCGGCGGTGGCAACGCTGAAGGAGACTGCCCCCAGCAGGAAAATGCCCAGAGCCTGTTTGGTGAGAAAGATGTCCGCTGTGGTCTTGGCGCCCACGGTGAGGCCGATCAGGATGGTAACCACATCCACCATCACGGTGCGGGCGGAGCCGGCCAGGCGTTCCGTGACCCCGCTTTCCTTCAGCAGATTGCCCAAAAACAGCATCGCCAGCAGCACCACCGAACCAGGGGCGATGAGTGCCGTAACCAGGAATGCCACCAGCGGAAAGAAGATCTTTTCCCGTTTGCTGACCACGCGGGGCGGTTTCATCCGGATCAGGCGTTCCTTCTGGGTGGTGAGCAGGCGCATGATGGGGGGCTGGATCACTGGCACCAAGGACATATAGGAATAGGCAGCCAGGGCGATGGGGCCTACCAGATGGGGCGCCAGCTTTGAGGAAAGGTAGATGGAGGTGGGGCCATCGGCGCCGCCGATTATGCCGATGGAGGCGGCTTCCAGGATATCGAAACCGAGCAGGATGGAACCGATGAAGGTGGCGAAGATGCCAAATTGCGCCGCCGCGCCCAGCAGGATGAGTTTGGGATTGGCGATCAGGGTGGAGAAATCCGTCATCGCCCCGATCCCGAGGAAGATCAGCGAGGGATAGACGCCTTTGCTGACGCCGAAATAGAGATAGCTGAGCACGGAGCCTTCGCTGGTGACGCCCAAGCCCTGGGCAGCGATCCCGGGGATATTGCCCAGGATTATGCCAAAGCCGATGGGCACCAGCAGCAGCGGCTCGAATTCTTTGGTGATGGCCAGATAGATGAAAACCAGCCCCGCGGAGATCATCAACAGGTTGCCCCAGGTGAAGTTGAGGAATCCGGTGGTCTGAAAAACCTGGATCAGTTCATCCATGCCTCAATCCTCCAGCTCGAGCAAGGGATCGCCTTCCTGAACGCTGTCGCCTTTCTGCACATGGACGGTTTTCACCCTGCCGCTGAAGCTGCTGTGGATCTCGGATTCCATCTTCATCGCTTCCAGGGTGAGGACGGATTGTTCAAATTCCACCCTGTCCCCGGGACGCACCTTGACCTCGATGATGGTGCCCGGGATGGGGGCGCGGATCACCTTGT
This sequence comes from uncultured Candidatus Cloacimonadota bacterium, assembly GCA_964631665.1. Taxonomy (GTDB): domain Bacteria; phylum Cloacimonadota; class Cloacimonadia; order Cloacimonadales; family Cloacimonadaceae; genus Syntrophosphaera. Next base: position 13,366 of record CAZVXK010000040.1, read on the forward strand.
CTTGGCCCTGCAGGGAAGGTTCGACAGGGGCGGGGGCAGGTTTGCGGATGGGTTTGGCAGCCGGTTTTTCCTTGATCTCATCGCCTTTGAGGATCATCAGGAGGTCGCCTTCCTGCACCGGGGAGCGCTCCTTCACTAAGATCTTTCCGATCACGCCATCCACCGGGGCGGCGATCTCGGATTCCATCTTCATGGCCTCCAGCACGATGATGGTTTGCCCTTTTTTGACAGCGTCGCCTTCCTTGACCGGGATGGCGGCGATCACGCCCGGGATGGGGGCCCGCATTTCACCGCTGCCGGCTTCGTAGCCACTGGAGAAGGAAGGGGCGAGGGGGACGGCTTTTTCCTGCGCTGCCAGCTTGGGAATGTTGATCTGGGTGTCGTCCTCGATCTGGATCAGGTAATCGGTGCCATTGATGCAGATCTTGGCGTGGGTGGGGGTGTATTCCAGCACTTTGGCTTCATAGCGTTCGCCGCCGATGATCAGTTTGTAGGTCTTCATGTTCAGCTCCTTTTGCGGAGGAAATAGCGATTGGGCATATCCATCATGCCGCTGGCATGCCATTGGTTGGTGGGGGTGTGTTTAAAGGTGAGCAGCAGGCGCCGGCGCTCTTCGATGCTCTGTTTGTGCAGGTGCAGCGCGGTGATGGCGGCGGCGATCACATTGCGGTTCATATCCTTGGGTGTGCTGATCAGCTTGCCCTTGTGGGAGATGCGCAGGGTCTGGTCTGCCGGTTTGGGTGGTTTGTTCACCTTGTGCAGTTGGCTGATGATGATGCTGGTGATCAGCAGGGCGGAAAAGACCACCAGCATGCCCACGCCGGTTACGGAAAGACCATAGTGGAGGCGGTTTTGCTGGAATTGTTGCTTGAAGCGGATGATGTCCTCCGGCACCCGGCCCAGGGATTGCAGGGATTGGCTGTCCCGCTGCTTGGAAAGGGGATCGAGCCCCAATTCCTGGCGCAGTTTCTTGATCGGCAGACGCATCAGGCCGGCAACTTCGCTCAGGGTGCTGAGCTCGGTGAAGCCATAGATGCTGTATTGCTTTGCCAGCAGGGCTCGGTAGGGTGAGATGCCCAACTGGCGCCAAGTCATGTCGTCCAGTTTGGGATTGTTCGGTTCCAGCTCCAGATAGGCTTGCCACTTGGCCAGGTCGGTAACCTCCAGCCGTGCTGCCACATCGCGCAGCTTGTCGCTGTCGCTGAATCCAAATTCCTCTTGGATGGAGGCTTCCCTGCTCTGCAGCAGGCTGTCCGAGATCGCCTGCATCTGGGCGGTCATCTCCGCCACCATCTGGCGTTCGTCTTCCTGAGCGATCAGAAGGGCTGCGCAGCAAAGCAGGATCAGTGCCAGGATCGGTATTCTCATGCCTTCCTCTTTCTACAAGGGAATGTTGCCATGCTTGCGGGGCGGGATGCTGTCCTTTTTGTTGGCGAGCATTTCCAGGGCGCGGATGAGGCGAAAGCGGGTTCGGGAAGGCTCGATGATGTCGTCGATATAGCCGCGTTCGGCAGCACTGTAGGGATTGGCGAATTTCTCGCGGTATTCCTGCTCCCTTTCTAAAAGGGTCTGTTTGGGGTCTTCACTGGCCTGGGCTTCCTTGCGGAAGATCACTTCCACCGCACCTTTGGGCCCCATCACGGCGATCTCCGCCGAAGGCCAGGCATAGACCAGGTCGGCCCGCATGTGGCGGCTGTTCATCACGCAATAGGCACCGCCATAGGCTTTGCGCAGGATCACGGTGATCTTGGGAACGGTGGCTTCGGCAAAGGCATAGAGCATCTTGGCGCCGTTGCGGATGATGCCGTTGTGCTCCTGATTGGTGCCGGGCAGGAAGCCTGGGACATCCTCCAGCACGATCAGGGGGATGTTGAAGGCATCGCAGAAACGCACGAAACGGGCGGATTTGATCGAGGCATCGATATCCAGGACGCCGGCCAGGATTTTGGGTTGATTGGCCACGATCCCCACCGGATGGCCGTTCATGCGGGCAAAGCCCACCACGATGTTTTGGGCAAAGTTGCGCATCACCTGCAGGAATTCCCCCTCGTCCACCAGTTCATGGATCACGTCCAGGATGTCATAAGGTTTGTTGGGGTTTTCCGGGATGATCTCATCCAAGATGGCACAGCTGCGGTCGATCGGATCGTGGGTGGGTTGGTAGGGCGGTTCCTCCATGTTGTTGGAAGGCAGATAACTGAGCAGCTTCTTGATCAGCAGCAGGGTTTCCTCTTCATTGTTGGTGATGAAGTGCGCCACACCGCTCTTGCTGGAATGGATTCCGGCGCCGCCCAGGTCTTCAGTGGTGACGGTCTGATTCAGCACGGTCTTCACCACCTTGGGCCCGGTGACGAACATATAGCTGTTCTGCTTTTCCATCAATACAAAGTCTGTGATCGCAGGGGAATAGACCGCTCCCCCGGCACAGGGACCCAGGATGGCTGAGATCTGAGGGATCACGCCACTGGCCATCACATTGCGCCAGAAGATCTCCGCATAGCCGGCCAGGGCATCCACGCCTTCCTGGATGCGGGCTCCGCCGCTGTCGTTGAGCCCGATCAGGGGGCAGCCGTTCTTGAGCGCCATGTCCATGATCTTGCAGATCTTTTCAGCATAGGTCTTGGACAGCGAGCCGCCAAACACGGTGAAATCCTGGGCAAAGAGATAGACCAGCCGTTCGTTGATGGTAGCGCTTCCGGTTACCACGCCGTCACCGGAATAGATGTAACGGTCCATGCCGAAGTTGGTGTTGCGGTGGGTGACGAAGAGGTCAAATTCCTCGAAGCTGTCCTCATCCACCAGCAATGCAATGCGTTCCCGGGCAGTGAGTTTGCCCCGTTCGTGCTGTTCCTCGATGCGTTTCTCGCCGCCGCCCAGCATGGCGGTGTCGCGCTTGATCCGCAGTTTTTCGATCGCCTTTGATATTGCCATGTATTTGATCCTCTTTGCTGTTGAGCAGATTCAGTATGAATAAATCTTGCTTATGTCATCTTTTTTGGGGTGCGTTTTTTCGTAAAGCATAATCTCTTGTTTCAGGCGTGAAACCGGTTAACTTGTTTGTAAAAAAGCACAGAGGGGAGGACTTTATGCTCTCTGATCTTGAGATCGCCCGTCAGGTAAGTTTGCAGCCGATCGATGAGATCGCTGCCAAGATCGGGCTGGCACCGCAGGACATCGATCATTATGGTGAATACAAGGCCAAGATCCGCTATACCACTCTTTCCAGGATCGAAACCAATCCCTATGGCAGGCTGATCCTGGTTTCCGCCATCACACCCACTCCCGCCGGAGAAGGCAAGACCACGGTCTCCATCGGTCTGTCCCAAGCCTTGAACCACCTGGGCAAGAAATCCATCGTGGCTATCCGGGAACCCTCTTTGGGACCGGTTTTCGGCATCAAGGGCGGCGCTGCCGGAGGGGGCTGGAGCCAGGTGTTGCCCATGGAGGACATCAACCTCCACTTCACCGGGGATTTCCATGCCGTCACCGCTGCCAACAACACCCTGGCAGCCCTGCTGGACAATCATATTTACTACGACAACGACCTGGACATCGATCCCCGCCGCCTCACCTGGAAACGTGTGGTGGACGTGAATGACCGCATGCTGCGCAAGATCGTGATCGGCCTGGGTGGCAGCAAACAGGGCTTCCCCCGGGAGGATGGATTCGACATCACCCCCGCCAGCGAGATCATGGCGATCCTGTGCCTTTCCAACAACATGGATGAGCTGAAAGAGCGCATCGGAAACATCACCGTCGGCTTCACCTATTCCGGCGAACCGGTGCGCGTGCATCAGCTTGGTTGTGAAGGTGCCATTGCCGCCCTGCTCAAGGATGCGTTGAAGCCCAATCTGGTGCAGACCACGGAGAACACCGTCGCCTTCGTGCATGGCGGCCCCTTTGCCAATATCGCCCAGGGGGCGAACAGCATCCTTGCCACCAAAACCGCCTTGCGCCTGAGTGATTACGCGGTTACGGAGGCAGGCTTCGGCTTCGATCTGGGTGCGGAAAAATTCTTCGATCTGGTCTGCAAATACGGCCAATTCTGCACTGATGCGGTGGTTCTGGTGGCCACCGTGCGCGCCCTCAAAGTGCATGGCGGCGCCAAACTCAAAGACCTGGCCACTCCCAATCCCAAAGCGGTGGAAACCGGTCTGGCCAATCTGGGCAAGCATCTGGAAAACATCCATAAATTCGGCATGAAGTCCATCGTCGCCATCAACCGTTTCCCCACGGACACCGATGAGGAACTGAAGATCATATCTGACTTTGTGCATGAGAACGGCTTTGAGGCCTCGGTGGTGGAATACTATGGCCGGGGCGGGAGAGGCGGACTGGAACTGGCCGAAAAGGTGGTCAACATGGTGGACAAGGATGTGTGCCAATACCGCGGACTCTATGACTGGAACAGCCCCGTGGAGGACAAGATCTTCACCATCGCCTCCGAGATCTATGGCGCTCAGAAGGTTGACTATACCCCAGATGCCAAGGCTGACCTGAAAAAGATCAATAAATATGGTTTCGACAAACTGCCCGTCTGCATCGCCAAAACCCAGAAATCCCTCTCCGACAATCCTGAACTGATCGGACGCCCCAAGGATTTCCTGGTTACCGTGCGGGAGATAGTGATCGCCAGCGGAGCAGGATTCCTGATCCCCATCACCGGTGAGATCATGCGCATGCCCGGCCTGCCCAAACATCCTTCCGCAGAAATGATCGACGTGGAGCACGACGGCAATATCAGCGGTTTGTTCTGATACCCCGGTAACCCTTCCGTTTTGCTCAAGAGTGCGGTCCCCAATCCGCACTCTTTTATCTGCATAATCAAAAGGGAAACCAGATTCCTGCTTGACAAGATCCCGCCCTTCAGAATATTGTTCTCAATCATGAGGATAAAAGAGATATGTGTTTCCGAAGTATGAAATTAAGGAACGAAAACAGCGCTAATGACATAGATAGAGCATTTACTTGGTTGCAGATGCTCTTTTTTTTATCCGGGAGGGTCCATGAATCTCGATGAGATCATCCGGTTGAGCTTGGAGGAGGACATTGGCAGCGGGGACATCAGCACCGCCTATCTGGAGCTGGAACCACGCCGTGTAGAGGCCTTCATGATCTCCAAGGCGGCTGGGATAGTGGCGGGAGCCGAGGTGGCCAGGCAGGTGTTCCTCACTGTGGATAAAACGCTGCGGATCACCCTATACCGCAAGGATGGGGACGGCGTGAACCCGGGCGATGAGATCATGCGTCTGGAAGGCAAGGCCGCCGGCATCCTGCAGGCAGAACGCACCGCTCTGAACTTCATCCAACGCCTCAGCGGCATCGCCACCCTCACCCACAACATGGTGCAGCTCATTGCCGACACCCCTGTCCGGTTGCTGGATACCCGCAAGACCACCCCACTGCTGAGGTCCCTGGAGAAATACGCCGTGCGGGTGGGCGGCGGCTACAATCACCGCTTCGGGCTCTACGACATGGTGATGCTGAAGGAAAACCACATCCGCGCCTGTGGTTCCATCACCGAAGCCGTGCGGCGGGTGAAAGCCCACAACACTGCCTACAAGGTGGAGGTGGAGGTCACGAACATCCTCGAGCTCGAGGAAGCCGTCCAGGCCGGCGTGGACAGGGTTATGCTGGACAACATGACCCTGCCCGAGATCAAGGCCTGCGTGAAAAGATTCGGTAAAAAGGTGGAACTGGAGGTCTCCGGCGGTGTTACCACCGCCAACATCCGATCCCTGGCCAAAACGGGTGTGCACTTCATCTCCAGCGGAGCCCTCACCCATTCCTACAAATCCCTCGACATCAGTTTGTTATTCAAGGAGTAAATATGGAGGATACCCTCAGAACCCTCGCCAAAATGCAGCGACTGGACGACCAGATCGGCAGCCTCAGGATCCTGCAGGAGGAATTGCCCAAACAGCTAAACGAGATCATCCAGTCTGTGGAACAGGCCACGATCAACCTTCTCAACAGCGAAACCCAGCGGGCGGAACTATCCAAGAAACAGCGTGCCCTGGAATCCGACATCAAGCAAAACAGCGAGCAGATCAAAAAATATTCCACCCAGCTTTCCGAGATCAAGACCAACAAGGAATACAAAGCCCTGAACAGTGAGATCGCCTATCTGAAGGAAAAGATCTCCGAGCTGGAATCCCTGGAATTGGAACAGATGGAGGAGGAATCCACCCTCAAAGCCCAGATCGAAATCGACAAGGCAGAGCTGGAAGCGGCGGAAAAGCGGCAACGCGAAAAAGAGGGCGAGCTGCGCACCAAGATAGATTCCCTGGAAAGCGAGATCGAAACCATCCGCAGCCAGCGCAACAAACTTGCCATCACCCTGCCCCACAACTTGATCAAACAATATGGTAACATGATCAAGAACAAAGGCAACCGCGCCGTGGTCTATAACCGTGACGGCGCTTGTGGCGGTTGCGGCTTCGTGATCCGTCCCCAGATCCGCATCGAGCTGCAACAGCGCAAGAAGATCAATTTCTGTGAAAGCTGCGGCAGGATTCTCATGGA
>CAZVXK010000041.1:0-17575 GCA_964631665.1 uncultured Candidatus Cloacimonadota bacterium
CGCCCTTCCAGGGCTGATTAAGCCATCGACTCAGCTCCGCAGGAGCGAAACAACGATAGCCCAGGGTGGAGTGTAGCGGAACCCTGGGCTATGTTGTGCCGCCCGTCCCAGGTTATTCAATGTATCACCTGCCCAATTTGAAAGAGAGCCTTTTTTCACAGCCTCCAAAGCCAATACCAAATGACTCTCTTCAGCCCAAATATTCTTCCCTGCCCTGATTCCCTTCCCTCCCTCCTTCCCCTCTGCTTTCGGAACGCCAAAAGACTTGACAATCCAGCCCCTTTACCAAAAGTGGTGCTATCAGTTAAGCAATAGGTACGAAAACAGATTCGGCCACCCTGGCTGTCCAAGCGGGGTGGCTTTTTTCATGGAGCGTGATTATGAACAAATTACTTGCCGCCATACTACTGGCGCTGCTGCTCTTCGGCTGCCGTGGCCAGCGCCAGGAGCAATTGCTGGTGGGAATCATCCAGCCTTCGATCGACCACCTGCCCTTCAGCCTGGCCCAGGAGCAGGGTGCCCTCCCCGCCAGAGCCTACCGGACAATTTCCTTCACCAGCGGTTGGGAACTGAACGAAGCGCTCTGCGCCGGCCGGGTGGACGTGGCCATTCTTCCCTTCAGCTATGTCTGGAACGCAGTTGCGGCGGGCTATCCGGTGAAAACAGTCTCTTTCCTGGAGAGGGAGACCGATGCCGTGATCGCCATTCCGGAGATCGCCTCCGCCCAGGAGCTGAAGGGCCGGCGGGTGGGGCTGCTGAAGGCTTCCACGCTTGATCTGTTGTGGCGGGATTATGCACAGGAGCAGGGAATTGAGGTGGAGCCGGTGTATTTCCGGAGCCCGAATGAACTCATCGCCGCTCTGCAGAGGGGGGACATTGCCGCGGCGTCACTATACGAGCCCCTGATCACCAGGCTGAAGAATGAATTCAAGGTTTTACACTGGTATGGCGAACGGCATCCCGGGCATCCCTGCTGCGATGTGGCGGTAAACAGGGCTTCCCTTAATCCTGCCAAAACCATTCTGCTCAAGGAACTGCTGGCCACCCTGAGCGATATCTCGGATGGGAATAGCGAACCGGACTCTGCTGTCCTGGACTATGTCAGCCGCCGTTATGGACTGGATGAAGCAGGTGCCGGGGAGGCTTTGCGCCGTTCCGGATTCCAGACCGGGCTCCAGGAAGAGGGAATCCAGTTCGAACGGCAGATGATGCTGATCGCCCTGCAACAGGGTTACCTGAAGCGGATCCCGGAGGTCTCCGAAGTTTTCTGGGACATGGAGGCGGACCAGCCATGACTCTGCTAACTGATCTGGCCATAACCTTCTGCCGTGTAACGCTCTGGACCCTGCTCTCCTGGCTGGCCGGACTGGTCCTGGGTTTTGCCTGCCATCGCCTGCCCCGCCTCAATTCCTTGCTCCTTCCGGTGGTGAATTTCATCCGCCACATCTCCCCCTTCTGCTGGCTGCCACTGATCATTCTGATAGCCGGCATCGGCGAAATTTCCGTGGGCATCACCCTGCTGATCTCCATGACCTTCCACAGCGTGATCATCACCATCGAAACCCTGCGTTCCCTGCCCCGCCAGATCACCGAACAGGCGCTGCTGGACGGGGCTGGAGGCTGGAACTTGCTCTGGCAGGTGGAGCTTCCGCTGTTGCGTGCCGCTGGACTGGACATCTTCCGGGTGCTGTGGGGTGTGGGTTGGAGTGCCGTGATCGCTGCCGAGATGCTGGGTGTGAGCTCCGGCATGGGCTTCCGGCTGTTGGATTTCCGCTATCTGCTGCGTTACCCCGAAATGCTGCTCTACATCGCCGTGATCGGCATGGTGGGGGTGCTCAGTGATCACGTGCTCAAGATCCTCCGCGATCGCTGCCAGGTGAATCCCCTGCCCTGATCTTGAACACACTTCACCACAACTGATCTCTGATCTACCGGCCGTTGGGAGTGAATTACAACCCAGGGCAGGATAATTTGCATTTGTTTTAGTCAAAATATCGGATATTTTGTAATCATCCACTATCAAAATATCCGAGGTAAAGAAAATGGAACGCCACATCGTTGCGCAAATCATGCAGAGGATGGAGCTGGATGAGCTTGTCCTTTTGACTGGTGCCCGCCAGACCGGGAAAACCACTGCAATCGAGCAGATCGCCGGACATCTGCAAAAGAAAGGCTGCGAAGTCTATTACCTGACGCTGGAGGATCCGGAATATCTGCGCATTCTGAACGGGCATCCGGATAACCTCTGGCAGATTCTGCCCCGCAAGGAAAGGGCCAGGATCTTTGTGTTGATAGACGAAATCCAGTATCTGGAGAACCCCACCAACTTTTTAAAATATCATTATGACCTGAATCGCCAGAAGCTGAAACTGATCGTTACCGGCTCTTCGGGATTCTATCTGGACCGGCACTTCGACGATTCCCTGGCGGGCAGGAAAAAGCTCTACACGCTGCCCACACTCAGCTTTGAGGAATTTCTCCTGTTCAAGGGACGCTCCGAGCTTGCTGCCAAGATTGCCGCCCTTGATGCCACAAATCCTGATTTGAGAGCCATTCCGCTCATCCAGCGCCGTGAAATTCTGGCGCTGTCGGACGAGTATCTAATCTACGGTGGATATCCGGCGGTGGTTTTGGCTCCCACCAATGCACTCAAGCAGGAGATTCTGTTTGAGTTGTTCAGCTCCTATCTGAAACGGGATTTTTTGGAGAGCGGGATCAGCAATGCCACCGGGATCTATCATCTTTTGAAGCTCTTGGCTTTTCAGACCGGTTCCGAACTGAATAAGAGCAGTCTCGCTACTGAGCTGGGCATCAATCGCTTAAGCCTGGACAACATGATGCATGTCCTGCAGAAAACCTTTCATATAGCGCTGATCACTCCCTATTTTTCCGGGCATCCCAAAGAGTTGCGGAAAATGCCGAAACTCTATTTTATGGATTTGGGACTGCTTAATACAGTTTTACGGAAGTTTGGCCTGCCCGCTGAACGGGAAGACCGGGGAAGGCTCTATGAGAACTATATTTTCCGGTATTTCAGCGACACCAATCCCAACTCTGATATCCAATTTTGGAGAACCCAGGGCGGCAACGAGGTGGATTTCATCATTGGCGGCCAAAAAGCCTATGAAGTGAAATGGAATGGCAAACACCTGAATCCAAAACGCTTCGAATTGTTCCGAAACACCTATCCGGAACTAGATCTGCAGTTTGTAGCCCGGGAGAACAGCGAAGGTTACCTGTTGTTGTAACGGAAACGGGCTCTTGCCTGATCTGCCCTTCAGAACAGATTCGGCAACTGCGGAAGGTGTTCCATAGCCTTTCCTATGATGCAGAGCTTATTTCTTATATTTCTCCTGCCACATCAGATCCGGTTTCTCCAGGGTGGAGTGCCAGAGATACTTCTCGATCTTCTCCCGCAGGGAATCGTCGATGCCCCTGGGAACGGGATAGAACTCCCCGTTGAGGATATGCTCCAGCAGCACGATGGTGGCCTGGTAAACATCCTTGAGCCCATAGGGACTGGCGTTTTTGGCGTGGTCCTCCTCGGTGTGGCAGTAAAACAGGCCTTTGCCGCCGGCCCGGGCGATGTTCAGCGAGGGTATCTCATAGGGGGTGAAGGGCATGCAGTCGCTGCTGTAGATATTCAGGTTTTCGGAAAAGAGCAGGCCGTGCTCGCGTAAAAGGCCGCCGGCATAGCCCTGCAACTCCTTGCTGCCCAATACGAAAAGGACATTGCGCCCGATCGGGTCGCCGGCGAGGTCCACATTCACCACCAGGCGCAGGCGTTGCTTAACCTCCTCCTCATGGGCTTTGGCATAGGCGAAGCTGCCCAGCAGGCCCAGCTCCTCACCGGAGAACCAGATGATGCGCAGGTCCCGCTCCGGCTGGTGCTTGCTGAAATACTCCGCCGCCTTGAGCAGGCACACGCTGCCGCCGGCGTTGTCGCAGGCGCCGTGGGAGCGCGCCACGCTGTCGTAATGGCCCACCAGCAGGGTGAGGTTGCTGTCTTTTCCCCTGCCTTTGATGTCCAGCACGATGTTGTGCGCGATCTTGGCCTCCGCCTTCTGGCTGATGGCCAGTTTCACCGGTTTGCCGTCATATTTCATCAGTTTTTCCGCAAAATCGTAACGGATCATCGCCATGGGCAGGAGTTCTCCCTCCGCTCGTTTCTGGCGGTGGGAATAGGAATAGGCCTTTTTCAGCGGTGCCGAGATGCCGATGAAGGCTTTCACCTTTGAATACTCGCACAGCTCATAGATGCGGCGGTCGCTGTGGAAGAACAGCACGATCTTGTCGTCATACCTGCCCGGATTCAGCATCAGGGCATCCGCGTTCTCCAGAAAGGCCAGTTCCCCCTCCACCTCAGCATCGCCGCAAAGACCATAGGGAGTGGCTTCCCAGCTTTTTCCCTCCACGCTCACGCTGGCGGAGCCGGATTCAAAGCCGTGGAACTCGAAGGGCTCGATCACCGGTTCCAAGCCCAATCCCTTCAAAAAGTTACATATCACTTCGATGCCCCTGCGCTCACCCTCCGTGCCGGACAGCCGTTCGAAATCCAGCGACTTCAACAATTGATATAAGGTCATTTCACTCTCCAGATCAATTTGATATCGTAAATCCACATGTAAACGACGCCAAAATTCTGTGAAATCTGTCAACCAATAACTGTGTGGGAGCAGGAACCGGGCCGCGCATACCTTTGCAGAATCAGGGATATCGGATATTGGGGAACTTCGGCCGTCTCTCATACCGATGATTTTCCTTGACGTGTAGACCGCTATCTGCGTTATAGAAATATGGAACAAAAAGAACTGGTCAAAATGTGTATCCGATATCCTGATGCGGTTTTGAGCTTTCACCTTCTATGTACTTGCGGTTATTCAACATACTACCCTGACCTTATCGGGGAATGTTTCTAATGGATGCTGTCCTTGATCGGGAACATCTGATCGCTTTAATCCAAAGATATGCGGACATCCTGAACAGCATGCTGAGGGTGGACTCCATCTACCTGTTTGGTTCTTATGCCAGAGGCATGGCCGATCCTGAGAGTGATATCGACCTCCTGGTGGTATCTCCCGATTTCGGCGATGATCCGGTGGAAAACCAATTGCTGCTCAGGAGGGCAAGAAGGAGCCTTGACTATCGGATCGAGCCCCATCTCGTCTGCTCGGGCGAATTGGGGCAAAGCGTGCTGTTTACGATCGCCCGGGATGAGATGCAGAGGATAATCTGAGTATGGTAAATATCAAGGGATACTGAATCTAAGTAATGCGATTCAACTAAATCCTGCAGTAAAGCCATCCCTTATCCCGGGAGGCATTTATATATATCCATAATCACACTATCAATCACACTATCACACTATCAAGATTCCGCCCTTATCTCCCGCCTTCCTCTTCCTTTCCCCATAACCTTAATCAAGTCTTAATCAAGCGTTAATCAAGCGTTAACAATTAACGCTTGATTAAGGCTTGATTAACGCTTGATTAAGGCTATCGATCAGGAGCCAGAGGATGCAGAAACGCCTGTTAAAATATGGGATTATATGGGATTATATGGGATCATGGGATTATTGGTTGGATCATTGGGATTATTGGTTGTGAGGTGAATTTGCGGGTAGCGAAGCCTCCGGAACACCGAATTCATTCGGTCGTATCGCCGGATTTATCCGGTGAACCAACCCCGGACGCGCACCCAAAATCATTAACCAAAGGTAAGGCATGGTGCTAAAAACAAGCCACACCTGCGAGGGGGTCCAAACCAGGTGGGGGATGAAATTAAACCTGCCTGAAGGAGGAAAAAAACCGGATAAATCCGGCGATACGGCCGGCTGAAGCCAGCGTTACACTCCAGGGCCGGTTGAAGAGGCTGTGCAAACAAGCCCCTTCGCTCCACCCTGGGCTATGGTCTTTCGCTCCTCCGGAGCTCAGGCTGTTGACAAAGTCGGCAAAGACATTGAACACAGATAACAGGATGACAGGATCAGCAGGATCATATTCATAGAAGATGATCATCTGGCACTGCAATCACAGAAATCTCTGTTCCTCTGTACCTCTGTTTTACAACAAAACCATAATGACCCAAAAGCATCAAAACAGATAACATATACCCACCACTCTGATTCCATGAATGGCATTTGAATCATCCTTCTTTTTAACGCCGGACTTTGTCAACAGCCTGCGCTCCTCCGGAGCTCTTTTCAGAGGCTGCTTTTGCCTTGTTTCACAGCCTTTGAAGCCAGCAGAACGACTGGATGAAGAGCTTTTCAGAGGCTGCTTTCCGCTGCCTGCAAGGCAAATTTGTGGCAGCCGATGGCTTGAAGTTTGTCCCTGCACTCCTGAAGGGAATCGGCAGGGGCATTGCCCACTGGATTCTGGCAGAAAGGGCAGGCGTGGACATCGCCCCGGGAATCTATGTAGAGATAGCGCACACCCGCTCCGAAACAGCCTCGCAGCCTCTGATGGTATCCCGTATATTCCACGCCGGGCAGCCTCCGGCAGGAGGGATCAGTTTTGGTGAAAAGGTAAAACTCCCTCAGGCAGTTGATCTGCTCCTCTTCCAATTCGATCTCCCGTCCCCGAAAATGCCCGGTCTGCCTTGGTTCCAGGATGCGCACGAAGCCCGCCCTGTTGTCTGCGGCCAGCCAGAGATAGCGCAGCAGGTTGTCCTGGCTCACAAATTCCTTCTGCGCGCACAGGGAAAAAGCCGTGGCCAATCCGGCGCCGGCTGCGTTCCGGGCTGCCTCCAGCGCCCACCCATAAGAAGCGTTGCTGCCCCGGAAGCGGTTGTGTTCCCCTTCGTCCCAATGATCCAGGCTGACAGCCACGCCGTCCAGGCCAGCTTCCTTCAACTGATCCGCCCTTTCCCGGGTGAGCCCGATGCCGGAGGTTAGAATCCAGAAATCGGTGCCGGGCCTGGCCACCTTCAGCAGGCGGAGCAAGTCCTCATAACGGCTGAGGGGTTCACCGCCGCTGAATTCGATGCTGCCCACACCGAGGCGCTGCAGTTTCCACAGGATTGCGCGCAACTGGTCGAACCCGAGCGTCTCGGTTTGGGACAGGTTGTCCCATTCATAGCAATGGCCGCACCGCAGGGGGCACAGGCTGGTGATGGAAAAGATCGCCGTGTGCAGCCTGTGGCTACCTCCCTGGTAGGGCTGCACCTGGTTCAATTCGTTTAGAATGAAGCGTGAAAAGGCGATGGAAGGCCAGCCCGGGGAGGCGATCGCCCAATGGTACTTCCCGCCGGCTCGCAGCATCTTGATAAATCTCTCGCTGCCGATATTGGCACGCTTCTTTGCGATCACCAGTTTCAGAGCCCTGACAGCGGTGATGGGATTGCCATAGGTCCTCATGGCCAGCGTGAGGACATTGCCCAGGATGCCCAGGCGCACCAGCCTCGCCCGCCATCCGTAGAGCAACCGGGCGGAAGCCATTACCTGTTTACGCAGTCCTTCAGCTGTTCAAACTTTTCCCGGGAGAGCCAGCCCAGGCGTCCGGCCCCGCGGAAGGCTTCCAGATAGGCCAGGCTGGCCTTGCCGCCGGGGTCGCGGAGCACTTCATAATATCCCTTGCTGTGCAGGAATACGGAGCGGTCCGTCCCCGGGCTTTGCGGTGGGGCGGGGAAGGTCAAGAGTGCCTGGTCTCCGATCTTAGGCATTTTGAAGTATTTTCTGTCATCCCGGTTCAGCTTGCCGGCAACGTCCCGCCCGTTATGGTCAACAGCCGCGGCCAGCTTCACCACCCTGCTTCCGGCTTGCTGCGGGGCCGAGAAATCCATGGCCGCATAGTCAATTTCCCAGAACAGGTATCCGCATTCCAGCTTCAGCTCCACCACCTCACCCTCGATGCGGGAGAGATCGCATTCCATCACCACGTCCTTCTCCGCCACGGCACCGATCACGTGGAAGTAATCCAGGAATTTCCACTCTCCATTCTCCTTGAGATAAACCGACAGGGGTATCCCCTGTTCCAACGACCAGGTTCCCTTCGCTCCGGTGTCCCTGCCTTTCTGCCGGCGGTACCAGGCGGCATATTTGTCCCCAAAGAGGTCAAAGAACTGCCCCATGATGTAATCCAGCCAGAAGGAATTCTTGGCACGCAGGACCAGTTTGCCCGTTTTGGCGTTTGCAGGGCGGGCGAATGCCAGATAGACCGCATCCTTGCTCTGCGAGGTTTCCGCTTCCAGCTCGCCGCTGAATTTCATGCTGTCCCTGGCCGCCAGCAAGGGCAGGATGTCCCTGTTTATGGAGGAGCGTGCGCTGAGCGGAGCCTGCGGCTGCAGGAGGGTGTGGCATTTGCCATTCTTGTCCAGCAGCGCTGTTGACCCCTGGGGATGGTCCACCACGATCAGTTCGGTCAGATTCGGATACTGGATCTCCTTCACCTCGTTGGTCATTTTCAGGCGATACTCGCCAGCCACGGGCTTCAGAGAGGGCAGGGGCAGGTAGTCGTGCCGTTCCAGGGCAGGCAGGATCGCCCCGCTGAAGATCTCGCCTTCGAATACATAGTCTTTGCCATTGAAGGAGTAGATGAAGGGGCAGGATTCCTTGGTGAGAATGACTATCAACAGAACAATGGCATAGAGGACCACCAGCACACCGGCCACCATCAGCACTGTGGTGAAGATGGTCAGCCCCAGGTTCACATCATAGACCTCGATCTTGCTAACATACTCCATGGGGATCGTCACCGTGGCCGGCAGTTCGGAAGGCAGATTATAGCTTTCCTTTAGATACAGGTTCACGATCCTACTTTTCTTGACAGGTGGTTTTTCCGGCAGGTGGCGGACCTCGCCGCTGATGGAATCGTCCTTCAGGGTAACCGAGGTAATGTAGCAATCGCTCTTTTGCTGCCCGTGCTCAAGGATATGAAGCACCCGCTCGGCGTAGGGAATTGGCTCCTGCTTGCTGACCCCGGTTCTGGAATAATGCACACAGGAATTGAGCAGAAAAATGATCAGCACGATCGAGATCAGCCGGATCGCATCTCTCGTGAACAACATCTTACCTCCCTGATCCGTTAAAGGATCATTTGCACCACAGCCAACATTTTCTGTCCCTCAATCGCCGATGTCTGTCATCTTTGCCGGATAAACGCCATCCCGCCTGGGTAAAGCAGTTTATCCACCTCTTTGAGGCATCTGTAAATAACCCAGGCCTATTCTGTCAAGCAAAATCGGTGGTCTGGTCATCCCTCTCAATAGTATCAAATCCCTATACCTGAATGGGCTGTGAGAGGTTCGGCTCAGGTCTCAGAACCGAAATCCAAAAATTTAACCCAATCTTAACCGAAGCCTAATAAAAAACTAACCGTTGGAGAGTATAATCAGTCAGTTGACCGTCTGCGGAGACAGTGCGGCAACCAAAACGAAAAAGGAGATCACATGAAGACCTGCGTCTGGTTAATGATTATTCTGGCAGTATTGTTCAGCTTGCTACCTGTGCAAAACCAGGGTGTGGAGACCAGCCTGGGCGGCGAATTCTGGAGCCGCTGGACCCTGGAAAGCGGTAAGTCCCCCGTAAATGACGACACCATCATCAAAAAGAACTATTTCGCCCTCGAGCGCGGTTACTTTGACCTGCGCACCACCTTCACCGAAAACACCAAGGCCCGCTTCACCGTGGATATCTTTTCCACGGACCTGATCAAGGACGGTGCCGGATTGAAGCTGAAATATGCCTTCGTGGATTTCGCCAATCTGGTTCCGGTTCCGGACCTGACCCTCAGCGCCGGCTTGCAAAAGGTATATTTCGGCACCATCTACGATTGGGATTACACTCTGATCGGCAAAGCGCCCAGCGATGAATACAAGCTGGCCAATTCCGCCGATTATGGGGTGAGCTTTAATGGCTACCTTCCCGCCGGCTGGGGCGAATATGCCCTGGGGCTCTACAATGGCGAAGGCTACAAGAATTTCGGCGACAACCTGAAGAAAAACATCAGGATGGAATATCTGGCCAATCTGCGCCTTACTCCCATCCCCGGGGTTACCATCGGCGGATCCTATATGTCCAACAGCGTGGAACGGGAAAACAACCTGACTGACGACACCCCCAATCCGGCCTATCAACAGCAGCAATTGTTGGATGGCGTTGCCCGCCTGGCCTATGGCCCGGTGAATGTGTGGGTGGAATATCTCTATAAGGATGTCACCTTCCCCAATGCTGCCGCCAATGATTACACTGCCACCGGGTTTATGGTGATGCCGGTATTCTCATTGTATCCTCTGATCGGAACCGATATCCAGCTGGTGGGACGCTATGACCGCTGGGACGAAAGCGATAACCCTGCCGATAAGAAACTGCTGAATGCCGTCACCGGCGGGATCAATTTCAACACCCTGCACAACGACAGTTTCGTACCCGCCCTGCAGGTTCAGCTCAATGTCACCCAAAAGACCTATGACGCTGACAATTCAGCCGCCGCCTATGCCAACCAGAAGAAGGACGCCCTGCAAGCCATGCTGCAGCTCAAATGGCGCTTCTCTTCCAAGATCAAATGATAGAAAACATTGGAGTATAAATGAAACACACCCTTCTGACCCTCTGCCTGCTGCTCGGCCTGTTGGCTCTGGCTGCCAAATCCGGCCAGATCACCTGTTCCGGCAGCACCACCGTGCTTCCCATCGCCCAGGCTGCTGCCGAAGCTTTCATGGACAAATATCCCGAGATCAATATCTCCGTGCGCGGCGGCGGTTCCGGAGTGGGCATTGCCGCCCTGCAGAACGGAACCGTGCAGATCGCCAATTCCTCGCGCCCGATCAAATCCAAGGAGCTTTCCGCCTCCAAAGCCAGGGGGATCAATCCCACCGCCTATGCCATCGCCAACGACGGCATCGCCATCGTGGTGCACAAAAACAATCCCCTGAAGAACCTCAGCGTTGCCCAGATCAGGGAGATCTACACCGGAAAGATCAAGAACTGGAGCGAAGTGGGGGGACCCAACCTACCGATCGTGGTCATCTCCCGCGATGTGGCTTCCGGCACCTTTGAGGTGTTCAATGAAAAAGCCCTCGGCGGCGCCAAGGTGGTGGCCACCGCACAGCTTTTGGCCTCCAACAATGCCGTGGTAACCACCGTGGGCACCACCCCCGGCGGTATCGGCTATGCCGGATTGGGCTATGTCACCGACCAGGTGAGAGTGGTGCCCGTGGAAAACGTGGTGCCCAGCGAAGCCACCGTCAAGAGCGGAACCTACAAGCTTTCCCGCAAGCTGTATATGTATACCAACGGGGTTGCCAAGGGAGACATCAACAAGTTCATCGCCTTTATCCAATCCGACGCCGGACAGGCGATCGTGAAAGCCCAGGGTTTTATCTCCCTCAAGTGACATCCCCGCTCTCCCGCCGGAGTTCAAGCCGGTTTTCTCAAACCTGCACAGTCCCCCTGCCCACTGCCGGCTTGAACTCCCTCAATCTCATCTTCAGAAGGCGGCCATGGAAGCGCTAAAGAACAAAGTATTCAAACTTACTGCCTATGTGGTGGCGCTGTTTAGCGTCATCTTCCTGTTTGGCATCATTTTCAGTATTTTTTATGAAGGCCTGCCCCTGTTCAGGGTGGTGCCACTGCGGGAGTTTTTGTTTTCCCGGCAATGGTATCCCACGCATGAAGACCCAGAATTCGGCATCTGGACGCTGCTGGTAGGTTCGATTTTCGCCACTTTGGGAGCGCTGGTGATCGCCTTGCCGCTGGGCCTGGGCTCCGCAGTGTTTATCTCGGAGATCGCCGGCAAACGCTGGCGGGAGATGGCCAAGCCCGTGATCGAACTGCTGGCCGCCATCCCCTCGGTGGTCTATGGACTCTTCGGCATGGCGGTGCTGGCGCCCTTCGTCAGGGAAACATTCAATCTGGACACCGGCCTGAATCTCTTCTCCACCTCGATCATTCTGGGATTGATGGTGGTGCCGATCATTGCCAGTATGTCCGAGGATGCGCTTTCCTCTGTGGCGTCCGATCTGCGTGAGGCGTCCCTGGCCCTGGGTGCCACCAAATGGGAGACGATCACCCGAATCGTGATCCCTGCTGCCCGCAGTGGGGTGATCGGCAGCATTCTATTGGGTTTTGGGCGCGCCATCGGAGAGACCATGGTGGTGCTGATGGTGGCGGGTGGATCGGCCCAGATACCCAGGACGGTCTTCCAGTCGCTGCGACCCCTCACTTCAACGATCGCCGCAGAAATGGGCGAGACGGTGATGGGCGATCTGCATTTCCAATCCCTGTTCGCAATAGCCATCGTGCTCTTCGTGATCACCTTCCTCACCAATCTGATCACCGAACTGGTCTTTTTGAAGCGGAGTAGCCGATGAACCTGCGCAAATTGTCCAATCACGCTGGAATCGGCGCCTTATCGCTCTGCTTGCTGCTGACTGCGCTTGCCCTGCTGGTTTTCCTCTGGAGCATCATCAGCAAAGGCTGGAGCGTGCTCTCATGGGAATTCATCTCTCAACCGCCGCGGGAGGCAATGACCTCCGGAGGGATTTATCCTGCCCTGCTGGGGACACTCTACCTCACCGTGATCTCCATTGCCATTGCCCTGCCCTTGGGAGTGATGACGGCAATATACCTGAACAACTATGGTAAACCGCACTGGCTGGTCAGGATCGTGAAAGTGGCCGTGAACACCCTGGCCGGGGTTCCCTCAATCATCTACGGCTTGTTCGGCATGGCGGTCTTTGTCAATCTCCTGCGCCTCGATGTCTCGCTGCTGGCCGGATCCTTCACTTTGGCGATCCTGGCCCTGCCCTTGATCATCAATGCCTCCGAGGAGGCGTTACGCTCCGTTCCCAAGGACTTTACCGATGCATCACTGGCCCTGGGGGCTACCGAGCGGCAGACCATTCTGCGGGTAAGCCTGCCCACCGCCCTGCCCAATATCCTCACCGGTGCCATCATCAGCATCGGACGGGTGGCGGGGGAAACCGCCCCGATCATGTTCACTGCCGCCACCTTTTATTCCCGAAAGCTCCCAAAGTCATTGTCCGATGAGGTGATGGCCTTGCCCTATCATATATTTGCCCTGATGACAGAGGGCTCCAATGCCCAAAAGCAGGTGCCGATCGCCTATGGAACCGCGGTCGTGCTGCTGTTTCTGGTTCTGGGGATCAGTGCCCTGGCGATCGCCATCCGTTATCAGATCAGGAGAAAAAGAAAATGGTGAATGAAGCTTCCTGCCTGCTCAATACACATATCTGCGTGCAGAATCTGAATCTCTGGTTCGGAACCAATCATGTGCTGCACGCTGTAGACCTCTGCCTCTATGAACACCGGATCACCGCCCTGATCGGACCCTCAGGCTGCGGCAAGACCACCCTGCTGCGCTGTTTCAACCGTATGAACGACCTCATCGACGGTACCCGCATCACCGGCACCCTGCTGCTCGATGATGAAGATATCTATTATCCCAAGGCGCAGGTCACCTCCATCCGTTCCCGGGTGGGGATGGTCTTTCAGAAGCCGAATCCCTTTCCCAAATCCATCTATGCCAATGTGGCCTATGGACTGGCGATCACGGGAAAATACAGTAAAGCCCAGATCAGGGAGAGGGTAAGGGAGAGCCTGATGAGCGCCTGGCTTTGGGATGAGGTCAAGGACCGGCTGCACGATTCCGCCATGTCCCTCTCCGGCGGGCAGCAGCAGCGGCTTTGCATCGCCCGTGCGCTGGCCAACCAACCCCGTGTCCTGCTGCTGGACGAGCCCACTTCAGCACTCGATCCCCAATCGACGGCCAAGATCGAGGAGCTCTTGACAGAGCTGAAAAAGCAGGTTACCATATTGATAGTGACGCACAACATCGCCCAAGCCGGCAGGATCTCTGACTACACTGCTTTTATGTATCTGGGCGACCTGATCGAATTTGGCGAAACCCAGCAGGTATTCACAGTGCCCAAAGACCCTGCCACCGAGGCTTATCTCACCGGCGTGTTTGGCTGATAAGGAGAAACAATGCTCACCAACAAAATAAATGAATTGAAAAAACACCTCATGGCAGAAGCCGGACTGGTGGAAAAGATGTTGACCATGCCCTTTGCCGGCCTCAGAAACGGGGTGTCCTATCTGGAAGAAATGCTGGTCTTCGAACAGCGGGTCAATCAGATGGAGATGGAAATCGACAATCTCTGCACCACGCTGATCGCCCTGCAGCAACCCGAAGCCAAAGACCTGCGCATCGTCCTGATGATCTATAAGATAAACAACGATCTCGAAAGGCTCGGCGACCAAGCAGTAAACATAGCCGAAAGCGCCGCCGCCCTGAGCGGAACCCCTGTCCTGGAACAGGTGCCGGAGCTGATGGACATGCTGGAGCAAACCTCCTTGATGCTGAAGAACAGCATCACCGCCTTTACCAATGAGGATGAACTGCTCTCCAGGCAAGTATGCGAAAGCGATAACAGTGTTGACGAGTTCAACCGTAATATCAATTCCCATCTGATCGCCCTGATGAAGGAAAACCCCCATAAGATTGAGGATTTCTTGCATATCCTGCGCATCGCCAAAAACCTGGAGCGCATTGCCGACCTATCCACCAACATCGCCGAAAACACCATCTATCTCGCCAAGGGCAGGATCATCAAGCACCACGCTGATGAGGAAGATTCCGGCGGCCTTGCCACGAAATAGATCTGGTTCGGCTCGATCTGTTTTGGAAAACCTGAACCACTTGGGGGATCGCAGACAGAGGCAAATCGGCGGAGAAGAGCTTCGCTGTGTTAAGAATATTTAACCGGACAGAGCTTGATTTATCTTGCCAAATACAATTCACACAAAAAATTGGGTCTGTATCCAATCCGAGCCGTATTTTTAGTGGAACTTAATGGATACCCACTCAAAGGCCATCTTCAAGGCCGGCTCAGCCAACTGAAAGTCCTTTCTAATATAAGAAGAGCACAAGAATGCGCACAATGATCTACATCGTTGAGGATGAATCCGATATCCTCGAACTGCTGGCCCTTAAACTGCAGAGTGCAGGCTACGACACCAGATGCTTCACCGCAGCGCAACCGATGCTGTCCGTTCTGGAAAACCAGATCCCGGGTCTGCTTCTGCTCGATCTGATGCTGCCCGATCTGGATGGATTCGAAGTCTGTAGCCGGCTCAGGCAGAATCCAGCCTGGGAAAAGATACCGATCATCATGCTGACCGCCCGAGTGGGCGTGGAGGACAGGATCAGCGGCCTTGAATTGGGAGCCGATGACTATATTGCCAAGCCCTTTGACACAGGGGAGCTCATCTCCCGGATAAAGGCTGTCCTGAGGCGCAGCGAATGGGAGACCGCAAAGAACATCCTGCAGATCTCAACCCGCTTCCTGCTCGATTTCAACCGCTATGAAGCCACTTTGGACGGCAGGCGCCTCGATCTCACCCTCACCGAATTCAAGATCTTGCAGCTGCTGACCAAGCGTCCCGGCTGGGTCTATTCCCGCGCCCAGATCCTCGACTGGCTGTGGGGAAACGACAAGATCGTGATCGAGCGCAGCGTGGATGTCCATATCAAGAACCTGCGGGACAAGATCGGGGACTATGCCTCCTCCGTTCAGAACATCCGCGGCCTGGGCTATAAATTTGAACCACCAGTGAAACCAAGCTAATGGAAAAACGCAGCCTCAACCGCAGCCTGGTTTTGCTGAACCTGATCAATCTGGTCTTGCTCTGTGTCCTGCTGCTGGCAGGAGTTCCCACTCAGATGGTGCTGCTGGCAATGCTGTTGAGCACTCTGGCAGTGGTGGTCTTCACCATCCTCAGCTTCAGCCGCAGCCTTGGCCAGATCAGCGAGATCACCCGCAAGGTCAGCAGCGGGGAGCGCAATATCCGGATCCCGGAACTGGATGTGCAGGAATTCGACAGCATGGGCAAAAGCATCAACCGGATGCTGGGCAGCCTGGACAGCACCATCGGCCACCTTGCCGTTCACCGCGAGGAGCTTCGGCTGTTGCTGGGTTCACTGGAGGAGGTGCTGTGGTCTCAGGATTCCGAGGGATTGATCATGTGGGCGAATGAGGCTTTTGCCAATCTCTTTCCCGGATATCGGCAGGGCATGAAACAGTATTTCTGGGAATTGATCAGGGAACCGGAACTGAAGGACTACATTGAACAGAGCCTGCGACAGGAGGGCAGGATCCTGAAGGAATTTTGCCTGGACGAGCATTACTACCTCCTGATCGGCACCCGCAACCGCGAAGCCAACCGCCTGATCCTGGTAATGCAGAATATCGATCCCATCCGTCAGGCGGAGCAGATGAAGCGCGATTTCATCGTCAACCTCGCCCACGAGCTGCGCACGCCCCTCACCGCCATCAAGGGCTTTACCGAAACCCTCCTGGACGACCAGGACGAAGAAAGATCACGCTATATCAAGATCATCCACCGACACAGCCTCCGCCTGGTAAATCTGATCCAGGACCTGGAGACCCTGATCCGCCTCGAGCGGCAGCTGGACATCAATCTCCGCGAGATCGATCTGAAGCTGTTTCTGGACAATCTGCGCCTGATCCTGCAGCCCCTGCTGGACGAAGCAGGCCTCTATCTGCACATCAGCCTCGGCCCTGGCCTGGAGCGTGTGCTGCTCGATCCCTTCCGCTTTGAGCAGGTCCTGATCAATCTGGTGGAGAATTCCGTCCGTTTCACGGAGCAAGGGGGAGTGGATATCACTGCACAGTCCAGCGGGAGAAATCTGTCGCTGAAAATCTGCGATACCGGCAGCGGCATCCCGGAACAGCACCTGAGCCGCATATTCGAGCGATTCTATGTGGTCGATCCCTCCCGCAACCGGGGCAAGAGCGGCACCGGCTTGGGACTAAGCATAGTCAAGCACATCGTGCTTTTGCATAATGGCAGCATCAACGTAACGAGTGAAATGGGCAAAGGCACCTGTTTCCAGATCACCCTTCCGGACTGCGTGCTTCCTGCTGAAGGTGCTAAAAGTGAAATGGCGGATCCTACGAAAGGGATTTGATGATATGAAGGCCGCCCCTCCTGAGCATCGGGCCTCCCCAAAGGCTGACATTAACACCGCCTCTGAGGAACAGACGGTGAAAATGATCTCCATCCCTGCCTCTGAGGATGAACTGATCCAGGAGTACCAGAACCTGGCACGAAGCATAATCAAACCATATCTGAACCGGGGCATCCCGCGTGAAGGCCTGATGCAGGAAGCACAAATCGGCCTGTTGGAAGCCTATCGGCGCTTCGATCCTTCCAGAGGCACCAAATTCAGCACCTATGCCAGTCTCTGGATCAAGAAAAGGGTGCTTCAGGCTGTCCAGATTGAGGCTGAAGGCACCTTTACAGAGCTGGAAAACGCCGAATGGATCGCCGCACCGGCTGAGATAAACACTGAGGTATCGGCCCCGGGCTGGATGGAATTGGCATCGGACCTACCCCTGCTGGAGAGGAAAATCCTCGTTATGAGCTATGAACAGCGCCTCAGCCTGAAGGAGATCGCCGCAGCGCTGGAGCTCAGAGTGGAGCAGGTGAAGCAGCTCCGGCAAAAGAGCCTGCGCAGGATCAGAAGTCAGCATTTTTGATTAGGGCAAGGGAGCAAAAGGCCAAGAGGGCAAAGGGGCAAGCTGGCGCAGT
>CAZVXK010000041.1:17675-19598 GCA_964631665.1 uncultured Candidatus Cloacimonadota bacterium
TGATTAGGGCAAGGGAGCAAAAGGCCAAGAGGGCAAAGGGGCAAGCTGGCGCAGTTTGTGAACAGGGAGACGATTGTTGAAGGGCAAGAGGGCAAAAGGGCTAAGGGGCAAGCTGGCGCAGTGTTGATATCTGGAGAAGATATGTAGGGGCGGACGCTGATCCACCCTATCTCCGAGGAGCATTATCGGGGTGGCGAGTTCCTGATCGCCACAGTGGCCGACAGGCCACTTCAACAGTCAGCAGTGCTGCCTCTGCCAACCAGAGATCGGCAGCCCCACGTACTGGCGGACGCTGATCCGCCCTATCTCCGAGGAGCATTATCGGGGTGGCGAGCTCCTGATCGCCACAGTGGCCGACAGGACACTTCAGCGAGCGATCCCACCCGCGCCATGACCCCTTTGCTGCTCCCTGATCTATTCTTCTTGTAGCATATCTTTCATCCAATTCTCTTTGGATTTTTGGACACATAGCTTATCATATGTATAGAAAACACCACTTTCTTGGACATATCATGCCTGCGCAGCGTATGACTTGACCGTCCTATGAGGATACTTTATGAACCACATGCTAAAGAAGCTGCCTCCCGACGTTGATTTGGAGACCCCCAAGGTTCTCCGCAAGGCTGCTTCCGCACATCGCTATCTGGCTGAACTCAAGGGAGTTTCGACCACCATACCCAATCAATCCATTCTCATCAACACCCTCTCACTTCAGGAAGCCAAGGACAGCTCCACGATCGAGAACATCATCACCACCCACGACGACCTCTTCCGTGAAGAAGTCTTCCCACAGTATGCTTTAAGCGCTTCCGCCAAAGAGGTTGGCCGCTATGTTTCGGCCCTGAAAGTTGGCTATTCCTTGGTAAAAGAAACCGGCAGGCTCACTTCAAACCATATCGTCGAGATACACTCAGAAATGGTGAAACACAGGTCCGGATTCAGAAAACTGCCGGGTACACAACTGAAAAACGAGCAAACCGGCGAAACAATCTACACACCCCCTCAGAATCCGCAGGAGATCGTGGACTTGATGTCCAACCTTGAACAATACATAAACGATGACAGCTTTGATAATGTCGATCCGCTGATCCGGATGGCAGTGATCCACTATCAGTTTGAGAGCATTCATCCCTTCTACGATGGGAATGGACGCACCGGACGTATCATCAACGTTCTGTATTTGGTGCTTGCCAAGCTGCTGGACATACCGGCCCTGTATCTGAGCAGATACATCGTTGGGCACAAATCCGTCTATTATCAACTCCTGCAGAAAGTACGTGATGAAAACGCCTGGGAAGAATGGATCATCTTTATGCTTACCGCGGTGGAAAGCACTTCCCAACAGACCATAACAATGATCGGGGAAATCCGCCAAGCCCTGCAGGAATACAAGCAACTGATCCGGGCCAAATACAAGTTCTATTCCCAGGAGCTGATCAACAACCTCTTCTTCCATCCCTATACCAAGATCGACTTTATAATGAGGGATCTCGACGTAAGCAGGCACACGGCAATGAAATATCTGGATGCTCTCTGCGAGGACGGCTTGCTGAAAAAACAGAAGATCGTCCGCTCAAATTACTATATCAATACCGCACTCTACGGCATCCTTACCAGGGATATGTAAAGGGCTGACGTACCACTTTCCACCTCGCCATCTGGTTACATCACCATATACTATTTTACACCTACAATTCACCCTGTGATCCTCCTCCCGGTCCACCCTTCGATGCAGGAATTAACTTCATCTCCCTGGAGCAGTGGAATAATGACATATGGCCAAAGTATCTACATTAAATGTAAATGGGATAAATTGCTATCCATATTTATAACAAACTCGACTCAACTTGAGCATATAAACAGACTTAACAAGTTAGAAATCGCAAAGTTAGAAGTATTTGAAGAGAAGGGATTAGAGTTATG
>CAZVXK010000042.1:0-19348 GCA_964631665.1 uncultured Candidatus Cloacimonadota bacterium
AAACAATATATGTATCGTATCTATATTCAAAAATAATTGGTTAAACGATATATGTGTCCATAATCACAAATTTCTAAACGGCAGACCAGCGCGAATATCTATTAAACAATGCCAAAATATGCTCCGGCAGACAGGCTTGGGGGAAGTGGCATATTCCCACCCTCCAGCAGCTTAGCTTTTTCTATTGACAATTAGTCTGGATACTGGTTTTGGGATTAAATTGGTTGAAAAATATGAAAGAAATCATCAGCACCCAAAACCTGATCAAGGATTACAGCCTGGGCAAAGTGAAAGTCCGGGCTTTGAGCGGAGTTGACCTCGCGATCGCCGAAGGGGAATTCGTGGCGATCATGGGACCCTCCGGATCGGGGAAAAGCACGCTGATGCATATAATTGGGTGTTTGGACAGCGCCAGCAGCGGGGATTATTATCTGGATGGCACGCTGGTGTCCTCGCTGCCGCGGAATCAACTGGCTTCCATCCGCAACAAGAAGATCGGCTTCGTATTCCAGTCCTTCAATCTGCTGCCCCATCTGAACGTATTGAAAAATGTGGAGTTACCCCTGATGTATGCCGGTGCCGGCCTGGTCCAGCGCGATCGCAAGGCCCGTCAGATCCTGGATAGCGTGGGCTTGAGCGACCGCCTCAAACACAAGCCCAACGAACTCTCCGGCGGCCAGCGCCAGCGTGTGGCGATCGCCCGGGCGATCGTGAACGACCCCGCCATCCTGCTGGCGGACGAACCCACCGGCAATCTGGATTCCCAAGCCGGCGGCGACATCCTGGAGATCTTCTCCCGCCTGCACAGCGAGGGCAACACCGTGATCATCGTAACCCATGACAAAGCGGTGGCAGACCGGGCCAGCCGCATCGTCCGTATCATGGACGGGAAGATAACCGATGGCGATCTCGCTGACTGAATCCCTGCATATCGGCTTTGCGGACATCCTCACCCGCAAGGTGCGCAGCGCCGTGACCATCATCGGCATCGTGCTTGGCGTGATGAGCATCATGGTGGTGCTGGCGATCGTGAATGGAATGAACAAGTCCACTCTGGACTGGATGCAGGAACGGGGCGGGCTCACCAAGATCGAGGTGCGGCAAAACTGGTCCTATGATTTCAGCCGCGGCGGGGAAGCCAGCTTTGACCTGAAGGAGATCAATTTCATCCGCCGGCTGATCCCCGAAGCCGCTGCCTTCAACCCCCAGATCCTCCTGCGGGGCAGCATCCTGCAATATGGCGAATTGGACTATTCCGGCCCGGTGTTTGGCACGCTGCCAGACCTGACCAAGGTGGAGGATTGGGAGCTGAAATCCGGCAGGTTTTTCAGCAATCTGGACGTGGATAACCATTCCAACGTGATCGTGCTCGGTTCCACGGTGAATGATGAACTGTTCGGTTCGCGCAGTTCCCTGGGCGAATATCTCAGCCTCAGGGGACAGAAGCTGATGGTGATCGGAGTGCTCACCCCCAAATACCTTGCCAATCAGGGAAACAGCGGTGCTTTTGGCGACAACGCATTGGAATATATGAACCGGCGGTCCTACATCCCCATCTCCACCCTGCTCAGCAAGATCGAGCCCAGCCAGAAGATAGGCAGCATCGAGATCAAGGCTCAGAGCCCGGAAACCGCACGCGAACTGCGGCAAAAGCTGGACAACATCATCCTGAACCTGAAACAGGGACGGCAACTGTTCAATGTGAGCTCCGCCCAGGAAGAGATGGAAACCATGAAAAAGAACATGATCGTCTTCACCGCCATTTTCTTTCTGATCGGCGTGATCTCGCTGCTGGTGGGCGGGATCGTGATCATGAACATCATGCTGGCCTCGGTGAAGGAACGCACCCGCGAGATCGGAGTCCGCATCGCCATCGGCGCCCGCAGCCGGGACATCTTCATCCAGTTTTTGGTGCAGACGGTGCTGATCACCTCATTGGGAGGCCTGCTCGGTATCCTGCTGGGCTACGCGATCCTGGATCTGGTGAGTAACTATCTGAACCTGCAACTGCTGGCTTCGGTGCAGATGATCTGGACGGCGCTGCTGGTCTCGGTGGGAGTGGGGTTGCTGTTTGGCATCATGCCCGCGCTGCGCGCCAGCAAACTCGATCCGGTGGAGGCCCTCCGGGAGGAATGAACTATGACAAACAACCG
The DNA here is from genome assembly GCA_964631665.1 of uncultured Candidatus Cloacimonadota bacterium. Taxonomy (GTDB): domain Bacteria; phylum Cloacimonadota; class Cloacimonadia; order Cloacimonadales; family Cloacimonadaceae; genus Syntrophosphaera. The sequence continues at coordinate 2,154 of CAZVXK010000042.1, forward strand.
GCATAAACGCCTGCGCTATCCCTGGGAATGGATCGGCTCCTATCTGCAAATGGTGGCCTCCGACCTCGGGAATGTGTGGACGTTCTTTACCAACCAACGCAAACGGAAAGTGGTGCTGGGCCATATCTCCCGCTTTTTCAAAGTGCTTTATCACCGTATCACCACGGAAGGCGTGCTGAAGGAATCCGCCTCGCTCACCTATATCACGCTGCTGGGCTTTGTGCCCTTTCTGATGTTCATCGTGATGCTGGCGCCCGATCTGCCTTTTTTGAACCTGAAGGAAAAGGTCTCCAGCATCGTTACCAGCAACTTTCTGCCCAATTCCGCAGCCGCCGTGCAGAGCGTGTTCGACGACCTCCTGAACCGCCGTGCTGGTTTCAATATCTTCAGCTTTGCCCTGTTGATCGTCACCTCCTATTCGCTGTTCAGGATCATTCGCGGCACCTTCGACCGCATTCTCAGTATGCAATATCAGGAATCCCAGGATTGGCTGAGCCAGATCGTGAAGTTCCTGGGTACCATTATCTTTGGGGTGTTCATCATGGTGCTGCTCTTTTCCAGCTCCTCGCTACCGCTGATCTCCCGGCTGCTGAAACTGCCCATCCTGCAGTGGCTGCTCTACCTGCTGCCCTTCCTGATGCAGTTCCTGGCGCTGATGTTCCTTTATATGCTGATGCCCTCGATCAAGATCAGGCGGGGTTCGCTGATTCGGGGCACCTTCTGGACGACCCTGGTCTGGGTGTTGGCCAAATCGGGGTTCGACATCTATATATTTCATTTCACCAACATCCAGGCGGTGTATGGCGTGCTGGCAGCGTTGCCCATCTTTCTGATGTGGATCTATATCAATTGGGTGATCATCCTGGGCGGGATCGTGCTGGTTTCCGTGCTGGAGAACAAGGACAGCCAGTTGCAGCGGCAGAAACAACCCCAACAAATGGTTCGCCTCACCCTGGAGATGTATAGCGACGCCAAACTCAACCAACGCCTGGAGAAATATCTCTCCAAGGACGAACTTAAAGAACTGACCCAAACTTTGGATGAAGAAGGATAAGGATGAAAAGATACGCTCTGATCAGTGTTTATGACAAATCAGGGGTGGAAACCCTGGCCGTGGAACTGGAGAAGCTTGGCTTCACCCTTCTCTCCACTGCCGCCACGGCACAGCATTTGGAGAAGTTCTGCCAACAGGTGATTCAGGTTTCGGAGCTGACCGGATTCCGGGAAATTCTGGGCGGCAGGGTGAAAACCCTGCACCCGGCAATCCATGCCGGCATCCTGGCCGACCGCGATAATCAAAGCCATCTGCAGGAATTGGAGGAACTCTGCATCGACCGCATCGATATCGTGGTGGCCAATCTTTATCCCTTTGCGCAGGTGAGCCAGGATCCCGCCGCCACCCCGGAACAGATCATCGAAAACATCGATGTGGGCGGGCCGGCCCTGCTGCGTGCCGCTGCCAAGAACCATCGCCAGGTGATCGTGCTCACCGATCCCGGGAATTATCAAACCACCCTGGACCTGCTGCTCCAAGGTGGGGAGGTTCCTCCCGCCTTCAGGCTCCAACTGGCTCAGAAGGCTTTCCGGCTGGTCTCCCATTATGACGCCACCATTGCCGCATATCTGGATGGACTGCAGCTTGGGGAACTGCCCCTGCAGGAACTGCCCCAGTATCTGGACATCTCCTGCTCCCTGAACCAATCCTTGCGCTATGGCGAAAACCCGCATCAGAAAGCCGGCTTCTACACCATCCGCAACCAGGGTTGGCGGGTTCTGCATGGGCGGAACCTTTCCTTCAACAACTTTCTGGATATAGATTCCTCCCTGCGGGCCATGCGCCTGTTCACAGAACCTGCCGTGATCATCACCAAGCATTGCAATCCCTGCGGTTTGGGCATCGGCGACAATCTGAGTGACGCCTACCGCAAAGCCTTTGCCACCGATACCATATCCCCGTATGGCGGCATTGTGGCGGTGAACCGCAGCCTCGATCTGGAAACAGCGGTCCTGATCAACCGCATCTTCACCGAGATCATCATCGCCCCCGGCTATGAACCCGGTGTGCTGGACATCCTCAGGAAAAAGAAAGATCGCCGCCTGATCGAATATGATCTGGAGTTCATCGCCAAACCGGACAATCCCTGGGAGGTCAAAACCCTGCTTTGGGGCTATCTGGTGCAACAATGGGATCTGATGGATGAAGGCACCGGTTCCTGGCAGGTGGTTTCCCAACGCCAACCCACTCCCGAAGAACTCGCAGCCCTGGGCTTTGGCTGGAAAGTGGTTTCCCTGCTGCGTTCCAATGCCATCGCACTCACCACCGGGGACAGGGTGATGGGCTTGGGCATCGGCCAGACCAGCCGGATAGATTCCACCACCTTTGCCATCTACAAGGCAAAGAAGTTCAATCATGACCTTTCCAAAGCGGTCTGCGCCTCCGATGGCTTCTTCCCCTATCGGGATTCGGTGGATGAGCTGTTTCAGCATGGCATCAAAGCCGTCATCCAGCCCGGTGGTTCCAAGAGCGATCAGGAAGTGATCCAGGCCTGCAACGAACTGGGTGTGGCCATGGTCTTCACCGGTTACCGCCACTTCAGGCATTGATTTTGTTTGACAGAAATATGAGCTTTAAAAGCATGACCTTCCGATGGCGCGGAGATGTGTCCGAGTTGGCTGAAGGAGCACGATTGGAAATCGTGTATACGTGCAAAACGCGTATCCTGGGTTCGAATCCCAGCGTCTCCGCCATTAGTTTTCCCCCTTTAACCACAATTTTAAAAAACAACTTTAAGGAGTTATCATCATGAAAACCAAACACGCTGTTCTGATCGGCTGCGGAGCTCTGCTGATCATCCTGGTCCTCGCTTTCATCCTGGGTTTTTTCATTGGATTCAAACCTCAGGGCAGTAAGAAGCTATCCCCCGATTCCTGGCTGGTGCTCGATCCCAGCGGAAATGTGGCGGATTACAATGAACTGAGCAGTTCCCGGCTGTGGGGTTCGCCCCGTCCCAGCACGGAGGACATCTGCCGCAAGATACGCTTTGCGGCTTCCGATAAGCGGATCAAGGGCATTTTGATCAAACCAAGCTTTGCCCAGATCAGCTTTGCCAACCTGGGCGAGATCGGCCTGGCGATGGAAGATTTCAAGGCTGCCGGCAAACCCGTTTATTCCCATTTCAGCATGCAGGATCAAAAGGGCTATCTGTTGTGCGCCATGGCGGATTCCGTCTATATGGAGCCCTCCGCCTCCGCCGGATTGATCCTGGAAGGAGTGGAGGCAAATCTCCTGTTCTACAAGGATTTGCTGTCCAAGCTGGGTATCCGCATGCATGTGGTACAGGTGGGAGAATTCAAGGGTTATGATGAGCTTTACACCAAATCCGCCCTCAGCCCGGGAACCGAGCAAAACCTGCGCCAGGCCTTGAAAGGCAGATATGACCTGCTGGTAGGCGATCTGGCGAAACACCGCAAACTTGACCCCGCCCAGGCCCTGCAGATCTATGAGGAGCGCCCCGAGGTGATCCTGCTGCCGGCCGAAGCCAAAAAATACGGCCTGGTGGACGAACTGGCCAGCTATGACGCGCTGCTGGACAAACTGCAGATCACCAAGGATAACCGGGTCTCCCTGAAAGACTATCAGGATACGGCTGCTTCCACCCACAAGAACAAGATCGCCATCCTGAACCTGAGCGGAGTGATTACACCCTCCATTTCCGGTTTCAGCTCCGAAGCCACCATCAATGCGGAAAAAGTGGACCGGGCGATCCGGAGCATCAAGAAGGACAAAAACATCAAAGCCCTGGTGGTGCGCCTTAACAGCCCCGGCGGCTCGGCGCTGGAATCCGAGATCATCTTCCAGAAGCTGGACCAGCTGGAGCTTCCGGTGGTGGTTTCCATGGGCGGCATCGCCGCTTCCGGCGGATACTATATCAGTTGCGCCGGAGATTACATCGTTGCCGATCCCCACACCATCACCGGCTCGATCGGGGTGGTCTCCACCTTGCCCGAGGGCGAGGAACTGAGCAAAAAGATCGGCCTGGGCAGCCAGACCATCAGCTATGGCAAATTCGCCGGCAGTTACACCTTCTGGGAAAAGACCGATCCCGAATTCCTCTCCTCGTTCGAGCGTTATTCCAAAAGCGTTTATGACGAATTCAAGCTGCGCGTGAGCACCTCCCGCAAGCTGAACGAAGAGGAGATCGCAGCGGCTGCCGAAGGCAGGGTGTTCATCGCGGAAGACGCCAGAAAGCTCAAACTGATCGATGAGGTCGGCTCCTTGCAGACCGCTGTGGACAAAGCTGCCGAATTGGCCAAGATCACCGATTATGAGCTAACCCAATACCCGGGCAAGATCAGCATCTTCGAATTCATCAAGCAGAGCGGGATGTTCGAAATGGCCGTTAAATACATCCGGGACAAGGATATGAGCCTTACCGAGCGCCTCGAGGAATACCTGAAACTATGTTTCCCGCCTCAACAGTGCCTCTACATCCTACCCTACAATCTGGATCAATGATCTGCGGAACAGTATCTTATGAAGAGAGATATCTATAGGACAGAGATCATCGTCAATGTCCATCCGCTGGAGAAGCGGGTCGCGGTGCTCGAGGACAATCGCCTGGTCGAGCTCTTTGTGGAGCGCAAGGACAGGCAAAATATCGTGGGAAACATCTACAAAGGCTTTGTGAAGGATGTGCTGCCTGGCATGGGCGCCGCCTTCATCGAGATCGGGCTCGAGCGCACCGCTTTTCTCCACTATTCCGATATAGTTACGGATTTCCTGGACATGTTCGAGCGGGAAAAACCCCGCACCAGGCTCAATCCCAGCGATTCCTCCCAGATCGGCAATCTGCTCAAATCCGGGCAGGAGATCGTGGTGCAGATCCACAAGGGCCCCATCGGTTCCAAAGGCGCCCGCCTCACCGGCCAGATCTCCATCCCCGGCAAGTATCTGGTGCTCTTTCCCAACAAGAACAAGATCGCCATTTCCCGCAAGATCTACAACCAGAACGAGCGCAACCGCATCCGCAATATCCTTAGCAATCTGAAGGATCCCAATTATGGCCTGATCGTCCGCACCGAGGCCGAAGGCTGTGAAGAAGACGAATTCCGCAACGAATACAACTCCCTGGCCAAAACCTGGCGCCTCACCGAGAAGCAGATCAAGCATGCCAAGGGGCCGATCTGCGTGTTTGAGGAAAACGCCCTGGAGAACTACCTCATCCGCGACCTCTTCGGCGAAGGCGTGGACCGCCTGGTGATCGACGACAAAGCCTTTGCCCGGCGGATCATTTCCCAACTGGAGGACATCTCCCCCGAGCTGGGCAAGCATGTGGAGATCTACAAGGAAGATTCCCCCATCTTTGATGCCTGGGGCATCGAGAAGAAGATCGAGACCGTCTTCCATACCCGCATCTACCTCCCCAGCGGCGGCAACATGAAGATCGAGCAGACCGAAGCCCTGGTGGCAATCGACATCAACACCGGCAGCTTCACCGGCAAGACCCATTATGAGGAAACCATCAAAAAGACCAATCTGGAAGCCGCTGCCGAAGCCGCGCGCCAGATCCGCCTGCGCGACCTCAGCGGGGTGATCGTGATCGATTTCATCGATATGATCAGCGACAGCAACAAGCAGGAGGTGCTGGACACCCTGCGCAAGGGACTGCGCCGCGATCGGGCAAAAAACAAGGTGTATGGCTTCACCCAACTGGGACTGGTGGAGATCACCCGCAAACGCATGCGCTCCACCCTGATCGCCAATTTCTCCGATCCCTGCCCCTTCTGCAACGGCAGCGGACGCGTGATCTCCCGCGATGCCCTCACCATGAGGATCCACCGCTGGCTCAGCCGTGCCGAATACTTCATTCGCAACACCCGGCTGCGCATCGTGGTGCATCCCGACCTGCATGCCCATATCCTGAACCACGAGGAGTATTTCGTAGCGTTCAAAGACCAGATCGAATTTACTGCCGAGCCGGATTCGCGCATCGACCAGTTCCGTGTCTTCAAACTGCCCGCGATGGAGGATATCACATCCAAATATAGCTGACCGGGTGGTAACCCTCAGATAACCTGCTGCCCGGCATCAGGTTCAACAAGTTGAGCCTGAGAAGTTAGGCCTAAAGCCTGATTCCAGGCTGGCGCTGCTGGCGCAGTCAGCCAGGCAGAGCATCTTGCTGCTGTCAATACCGGATCGGGTAATTAGAACGCCCATTCGATCCAAGGTCGGGTGCTCAGCTTTGATTACAATGCAGATCAGGGACTGCCTTCCTGATCTGTATTGTTCTGTTTATGGCTGGATGCTTCGTCCATACCTTTGTTCCTTTATCCCTTTTCTCCTCTGTCCCTCTGTCTCTCTGTTTTGAAAAATCGAGGACTTCTGCACTTCCACCAGGCAGGACTCCGGGATTTTTTTCCCTTCATTTCCGTTATGGCTCCCATTAGCAATACGGAATCATTACGGAGTCATTACGGATTAACTCCGTAATGACTCCGTAATGATTCCGTATTGCTAATGGGGGCGATGATGGGAAAAGAGGACTTTCTAACAAGGAGAACTGAGAGGAATAGGAATAAGTAATATGAGTTTAAGTCAGAAGAAGCCTGTGCAAAACTCCGCAGGAACGAAACAACCCAGCCCAGGTTGGAGTGCAGCGGAACCCTGAGGTTGGATGACCATAGATATGATCAAGCCCCGGCGGGGCGACACAGATGATTGGGAAATAATGTTTTAGATCGGGGTATCGCCCCTCCGGGGCTTGAATGATTTTTTTATTTTCTTTCCTTGGGGTTCCGCTGCGCTTCACCCCAAGCTATGGAATGTCGCGCCTCCAGCGCTGGTAACACCATCGACTTAGCTCCGCAGGAGCGAAACAACTTAGCCCGGGGTGGTAACCCTGGGATCAGGTACCACCCCCAAGGGAAAAAGCCCCGGAGGGGCGACACACCAAGCCAAAACGTTGTTTACCAATCATATGTGCCGCCCTTCCAGGGCTTGGCTGGGTGGCGAAACTATTATGATGGAGCCACAATCCCTTGTATAGGATAAAACCATAGAAGTGGTTGCGAAAGAATCGTTTCGAGAGTTCCGTAGGAACGGTATTTTAGATAGGAACGCGTAAATATGAACATATAATGGAGTCCCATAAGGACGGCATATTAGATGGTGAACAAATTGATATTATGTAAGATAAATCATTTAATATGTCGTCCCTACAGGACTCAGGTTCATTTATTTGATTCCATGTGCTATCTAAAATGTCGTTCCTACAGAACTCTCAACACAAGTTTATTCACAGCCTCAGAAATGGGTTTCTCTTATCTCGGAGATTGGCGGATCAGATACGCATGGGTAAAAACACCACGCCTATCTTCCTGCTCCCATTGAAATGGGTTTCTCTTATCTCGGAGATTGGCGACTCTATTGCACGTGGGTTAAAATACCACGCCTGGTGTCCTGCATCATAAAACGGTTTCGTCAACCCTCGGGACAGGAAGATTGCTTTTTTTAATGACCAGTTCAAACAAAGTGGCTAATTGCTCAGCCCAGAGCCACATCCAGGGTCATCATCACGGCAAAGCCCACCATCACACCCAGAGTGGCAAGATGGGCATATTTCCCCTGCTGGGATTCGGGAATCACCTCTTCCACCACCACATAGATCATGGCGCCGGCAGCAAAGGCAAGGGCATAGGGCAGCAACGGACGCGCCGCCAGGGCCATCACCGCTCCCAGCACGCCACCGATGGGCTCCACCATGCCGGAGAACTGGCCCCAGAAGAAGCTTTTCCAGCGGGACAATCCTTCGCGGCGCAAGGGGATGGAGACCGCAGCGCCTTCGGGCAGATTTTGGATTCCGATGCCCAGGGCCAAAGCCATTGCGGCAGCCATGGACGAAGCTTCCAATCCATAGGCCACGGCTCCGAAGGCAACCCCCACCGCCAGGCCTTCCGGAAAATTATGCAGCGTAACCGCCAGGAAAAGCAGGGTGGATTTGCCCCAGGGAGTCTTGATCCCCTCCCGTTCGCTGATGTCCTGGTTCAGGTGCAGATGCGGCAGTAGCAGGTCGATCAGGCGCAGGAAAAAAGCGCCTGCCATGAACCCGATCACCGCAGGCACAGGGCTGCCTTTGCTCATTTCGATGGCAGGATTGAGCAATGACCAGAAGCTGGCAGCGATCATCACCCCGGCGGCGAAGCCCAGCATGGTGTCCAGCACCCACTGTCTGATGGATTTGAAAAACAGCACAAAGCTGGAGCCGAGGGCGGTCATGAACCAGGTGAACAGGGTGCCCAACAGGGCCAGCAGAATGGGGTCTTTCATCGCAGTGGAGCCGGTTTAGTAAAAATGTGGCTCAGGCATAGAATGCTTCGATCGCATCCAGCATCTGCTTCACGGCGGCAGTGGTGTCGTCCACCGCCAGCGTGCGTTTGTCGCCATTGTCGAAGGTAACCACCACATTGCCCAGGGCTTTGGAGATCTCCCGGATCTTGGGGATCACGATATAGCTCTTGCCCAGGTGTTCGTCGTCATAAGTGAAGATCGCTTTCATCTATCGCTCCTTCGGGGACAGATTGTTTGTTAGTCTGCTTTCCCGGAATCCTGCGCAGCCATCTTTTCTCTTTTCTCTTTTCTCTTTTCTCTTCTTTTCAGCAGACCCGTCATCCCGCATCAATATCTCCTCAGATTGCAGCTTTGGCTGAATCTTTCGCCGGGGCGGAGGAGTTCGGCAGAGTCGGCATCGAATTCGATCAGGGTGTAGTCCGGATCGTCATAGCCGCTGAAGTATTCATCGAAAAAAAAGCAGCGCTCGGAAGCATCGGCTTTGAGCGCTGCATTTTTTACGATCCAGGCGGTGCCGCCGAGGCGGATATAGCCGGTGTGGCCATTCTCAGTGATCGGCACACAGATCTCCACCCACTTGTTGGCGGCAATCTGTCCCACTTTGGCATCACCGCTGAAGGTGACGATGAAATAGCGGTCATCATGAATGAACAACACCACCGGCCGCACTTTGGGCTGTTTTTTATCCAGTGTGGCCAGATAGACATACTGGTTTTGCCCGATCCAGGACATGATCTCCTGTTGCAATGCGGATTCGGATGTGCGCGCCATGGGGCTCAGCCCTTATTTGGGAAAGGAAATCCCGGTGATGAAAGCCTGGTTTTCGGGGTTGGGGTTGTCGGAACGGTCGCGGGGCAGTTGTTCGATGGTGTGCACCACATCCATGCCGCTGGTGACCTTGCCGAAAACGGTGTGCTTGCCGTCCAGCCAGGGGGTTCCGGGTTTTTTGGTAACGATGAAGAACTGGGAGCCATTGGTGTTGGGGCCGGAATTGGCCATGCAGATATAGGAATAGAGCACCGGGGATTTGAGGGTCTGCTTGTGGATGGGGGTGTCGATCCCGGTCTTCTGCTGGTAATATTCGATGGTTTGAGCTTTGAGGGGCTCCAGGCTCTGGATTTCCTGAACCTGCTGCACGATGGCAAAGATATCGGCATCGGGTGCCTTGGCCGCCTGCATGTAGGGGACGATCAGCTTGGTCCAGACCAGATTGGCGGTTTCGTCGTCCTTGAAATTGCCGGTGAGTTTCTCGCCCAGGTCATAGCATTCGTCCTCAAAGCTATAGCCGGGGCCGCCCTGGCCGTCGTTCATCCGGTTGTCGTCCTTGGTGTTGGGGCAGCCGCCTTGGATCATGAAATCCGGGATCACGCGGTGGAAATAGATGCCGTTGTAGAAGCCTTTCTGGGCCAGCTGGACAAAATTGTCCACCGTTTTGGGCGCCATGCCGGGCCAGAGTTCCAGTTCGATGTTTCCGTAGGTGGTTTCCATGATGGCTTTCACCGCGTTTTGTTCAGGTTGCACTTTTTCCTCCAGTTTCCCGGTTTCGGGCGGTTTGTCGGTTTTGGTCTGACAATTGAGCAGGGTAATTCCGCTTACCAGCATCAGGGCGATGAGCAGTGTGATGCGTTTACTCATTTTCATGGTTCGTTCTCCTTGATGGTATATTGTTTTAGTTCGATATTTCCATCTATGATCTCCACATAGGTGTGGTGATGGATCCAGTCGCCACAGTTCACATACCAACCGCTGCCGATCTGCTTCAATTGGGGGTGGTGGCTGTGTCCCATGGCCACAATGTCATACTTTCCCTTCTCTATTTGTTTACTGGCAAATTGTTTCAATCCTGCGCTCTTTTTTTTCTGCAGCATCTGGGAGATTTGCCTGAACCGGCTGGAACGGGACATCTTCCTGCCCAGGCCCAGCGCCAGATCGGGATGCAGGAGGGAAAACAGCCATTTCACCCCCTGCAAGCGGATGAAGTGGCGGAACAGCTTGTAGCGCAGGTCGTTCACCGTGTGCAGGTCGCCATGGGTGAAGAGCAGTTTCCTGCCATCGGCGGTCAGTGCATATTGGTCGTCATAGTGTGCGATATTCAGATATTCGCCGAGGAAGTTATTGAACCAGAAATCGTGGTTTCCGCTGATATGCACGAGGCGGCAGCCGGCCTCACCGATATCGGCCAGGCGGTGCAGGAGAGGGAAATACTGTTTGATGATGGTGTATTTCCAGTCGAACCAGAGGTCGAAGATATCGCCATTGAGCACCAGCAGGTCATACTTTCCCACCGCCTGAACCAGAAAAGAAAGCAGGAGGGCGGCGTTTTCACGATCTTCCGCCCGGTCGTGGGCAAACTTGAAGTGGGTGTCCGAAACCACGCAGATGCGCATGTCAATTCCTGGAAAGCAGGTAATAAACGATATTGGTGCCAAAGCGCAGGGCGGTTTCCCTCACTTCGGGGGGATTGTGATGAGTGCCTGGATCGGCCCAACCGTCGCTGATATTGGTCTCATAGGTGTAGAGGCACATCAGCCTGCCGTTATCGTCAAAGATGCCAAAGGCCTGGGGGATTTTGCCATCGTGTTCGTGAATCTTGGGCAGGCCGGAGGAGAAATCGAAGAAGCAATTGAACAAGGGGAAACTGGCATCCAGCTCCAGAAACTCATACTCGGGAAAGACGCGTTTGATCTCGCGGCGGAAGGCGGCATCCATGCCATAGTCGTCATCGGCATAGAGAAAGCCTCCGCGCAGCATCCATTGGCGCAGGTTCTCGATCTCGCGGTCGTCGAAACGGATGTTGCCATGCCCGGTGATATAGACGAAAGGATACTCAAACAGCCTGGCGTCGCTGGCTTTGACCACCGCCTGATCGATCGGGAAATTGGCATTGAGCACGCTGTTCACATAGCGCGCCAGATTGGGCAGCACCTCCGGATCGTTATACCAGTCCCCGCCACCGGTGTATTGGAGGCGGGCAAAACCTGTGCGGGAGACCGTTCCCGTAACCGCATGCATACTGCTTAAAAGCAAAAGGATCAGGCACAGAGGCAGAGTGTGTTTCATCAGTTGATTATCTTTAGTTCGATGCAGAGAATGGCATCCGCCACCACGGCATAGAAACAGGAGTCGAACCGGTCGTAATCCGAGAAATACTGCAGCTTCTGGGTGAGTTTCAGCTCGCAGAGGTTCTCGCCGCGATGGCTGTCCACCACGCTCAGGCCCCGTTCCAATGGGATCACGGTGATGCTACGGGCGATGCGCGGATTGTCCGCATTGGTGATCTCCAGCGCCTGCAGATGCGAACGGTCGCTCAGATAGGCATTCACATCCTGGGTCCAGATCAAGCTGCCGTCATCCTTCAAGCCCAGCAATTGCCGATTTTCCAATGCCACCACGACTCCCGCCTCGGTATTGAGGATGGAAACGATGTCCGCCGCCAGGGGGGTCTTCCACAGCAGGTTGCGGTTTTTCTTGTTGAAGGCGAGCAGGTTGTTGTCGCTGGCCAGATAGATGGTGTCCAGGTTGAAAGCAGGTGCGGCAGTGATATGATAGGGCAGGTCGGTGCTCCACATGATGAGCAGCTCGATGTTGCGTGCCGGGGCGTTGACCGTTTTATCCAGATACTTGAAGATATTGCTGTTATCGATCTTCAGAATGTTCGGGATCTCCTCCAGCGTGGTGGTCCGGCGGCTCCGGAACAGGATGCGTGCTTTGTGAGCAATCACATCGAACCAGTTGTTGCCAAAGCCGATATAGGCGATCGCCGCCAGAGTAAGCAGCAACAGGATGGCGGCACTGATATGCACCTTGCTGAAGCGACTCCTCCGGGTTTTGGAAAGCGACGAAACATTTTCCAGGATCAGCCAGAGCGGATTCTGAGCCGAGGCATAGGATTCGATCAGGGTGACCAGGCTGCCCAGATCGGGTTCGGAACCGAACACCCTGCCGGCCAGCGAACCCGGCAGCACGATGAAGCGCTCCCCCTCGGCCAGGGAGATGCGTTCTGGTTTCACGCGGATGTCCTCTTCGTCCAGGCCCAGCAGGTTAAGCTCGGTAATGGTCTGCACATGGTAATTCTTCCAGTTCCTGCCGGGAAAGTTCAGTTTTTTGCCTTCGGTTTGAGCGCAGAACAGCCTTCCGAATTGCACAAAGTGAAGTTCACGGTCGAAGATCACGCCAAAGAACAGGGAGATCCCCTTTTCTTTCAAACCGGTCTTGCGCAGACGGGCATGAAGCTTCCAATGGAAATCGGCGAAGAAGGTCTTCAGCCAGTTTGCGATCTCCATTTTGCTGATCTCCTGCACCCCCGAGTTGAGAATCTCCAGCTTGATCTCCGCCTGGATCTCCTCCAGCACAAGGTCGGATTCGGGATGCCAGGTGCAGAGGAACCAGGCGTATCTGCCATCCTTGGCGGCCTGATATTCACAGATGCTGCGGGGCGGGTCGAAGCGGCGGCTGCGGATCGAGATCATTTAATTCCACCATTTGATGTAACTGCGGAAAAAGACCCGGATCAGGGTGGGAAGGTCCATCAGCATATTGGTGTAGGCGGCATTGGCCAAGGGGCACCAGCACTCCTTCCGGTGTATGCTGCGGCGCTCCAGCTCCGTTTCAGGGCTGAACCACACATGTTTAAAATTGTATTTATGCTCCCGTAAGTTCCCCAGGGATTTGGCTTTGATGCAACAGCTCCAAAGGTCGCCATCGGGGGAGATCTGGGCGGAAGCCACTCCGGAATAGCAGGGTATCACCTGCCGTTCGTCCCTCATGATGCGTTTCACCAGGTTGTAATATTCGATCCGGAAGGCCATGGTGATCTTGCTCATGCCGCTGTAATCCTCATTTTTGATGCGGTGGATCAGATAGTCGATGGCGGATTTGTAGGCGATCAGGGTGGGCGTGATGTTAGCACCCAAGGTGTCCAGTTCCACACGTTCTTCGGCGATCTCGGTGATGTAGGAATCCGGTTTCAGGCGCAGCAGTTCGTTGGCGATGCCGGGAAAGCTCTCCACATTGAATCTGGAGATCACCGTGTGGATACCCACGGTCAGATTGGACAGCTTCAGCGCCTTCAGTTTGTGGAAAGTGGCCACCGCCTTGCGGTAATTGCCCGGCACCTTGCGGATCTCGTCGTGCTGCTCCTCGATGCCGTCGATGGAGATGTTGATGATGATCTGGGCTTTGGGGCAGTCGGTGGCGATCTGTTTCACATCCTTGACGATGTTGTTGGTCAGGATGCCGTTGGTGGGGATGTTGATGATGCGCGGGCGGGAGATCCTGTAGATGGTTTTCACGAGCTCCGCCAGGTCGGGACGCAGGAAGGGTTCCCCGCCGCTGAAGGTGATCCAGTAGGGTGCTTTGCCGATGCTCTTGAATATCTTGGCATATTCGGCCACGCTGAGGTTCTTGGCTTTCTTCTTCCAGATATTGCAGGTAACGCAGCGGGAATTGCAGGTGTAGAGCAGGCTCACGGTATAATTGATGGGCAGCAGGCGCGGGAAGCCGATCTGCTTCATGAACCAATAACCCAGCATCCGGAACATCAGATAGAGCATAGCTCAGCCCTGCAGGTCCTTGGTGGAGCGGGCGATATCCCAAGCAAAGGGATTCTTCCCCCGCAGATAAAAATCCAGGCTGCCCAACACCCGGCAATACATTTCCAGCGCCATCACTGCAGCCACTTTGAAGACGGACAGTGGATATTCCAGCAGCTCGTCAAAAATGATCCAGAGTAGGGTACCGCTATCCTGGGATACCACCTTGTAGGCCTGATTCCTCCTCAGCCAGAGGTGTCCGTTCTGGATGCGGCGGCGTTGTTTGATAAAGTCTTTCAGGTTGGTGGGGCCTTTGTTGCTGATGATCGCCTCGGGGATATAGAGCAGGCGCAGCCCCTGATCCCGGATGATGGCCTCGATGCTGGCTTCGTCCACGGCAGAATCGGAAGGGATGCCCTCCGGCAATTTGCGATAGGCGATCATTTCCCCCAGCTTGGGGCTGATCAGCGCCATGCGGTGATGCAAGCGCCACAGAAGCTGCACGGCATAGCCCATGAAGGTGGAGGGATCGTTCACCGGCATTGGTCTGCCGCCGGTGGCGCCGATGGCGGGATCGGTAAAAGCGGAAACCAGCTTCTCGATGGTCGTTTCTGAAGGAATCACATCGCCGCTTATCACCACCTGGATATCCGAGACAGCCTCCTGCATGAACAGATTGATGGCAGAGGACTTGCCCTCACGCTTTGCCTGGCGGATCAGCCTCACCTGCGGATGGTTTTGGGAAAAATGCTCCACCAGCTCATCGGTGCCGTCCGTGCTGGCGCTGGAGACCACAATGATCTCCCTGATCCTCACCCTGCACAGTTTCTGGGCGCACAGCGCCTCCAGCAGGGCAAGGATGTTGCCGGCTTCGTTATGGGCAAAAACGCCCAGGGAACAGGAAATGGTTTTATTCTCCGGCATAGGCTCAGGAGGGCCTTTGGGGATGGAAATCGTCCTTAACTTCCTTGTTGATCGCATCCAGGATGCCGTTCAGGAATTTGCCGGTGGTCTCGCTGCAAAACTTCTTGGCGATCTCGATCGCTTCATTGATCACCACCGCCGGGGGCGTATCCGTGAACATCAGTTCATACACGGCAATGTGCAGGATGCTGCGATCGAGGTGGGCGATGCACTCGAAACTCCAGTTATCGGCGGTCTTGTCGATCTCCGCCTCTATCTCTTCGGTGTTGATGATGGAGTTTTTCACCAGCTCATCGGCAAAAGCATAGACCGGGGAAGTGGTGGGCAATTCTTCGGAAGCGGCGATCTGCTCTAGGATCTCCGGATACTTGTTCAGCAGTTCATACTCCCGAAAGTCCTTGCCGATCTCGGCAAAATCCAGCGCATACAAGGTCTGGACGGCTATCTCACGCGCTTTACGCCTTTGTCCCATGTTTGATCTCCGCCAGCAGGTTCAGCATTTCCAGAGCGGCAGCGGCTGCGCTGAAACCCTTGTTTCCAGCTTTGCTGCCGGCGCGCTCCAGCGCCTGTTCGATCGTGTCTGTGGTCAATACGCCATAGATCACCGGTTTGGCGGTGGCCAGCCCCACCTGGGCAATTCCTTTGCTCACTTCCGCGCTCACATACTCGAAATGCGGGGTGGAGCCCCGGATCACCGCTCCCAGGCAGATCACGGCATCGAAAGCCTTGTTTTTCGCCGCTTCCTGCGCCACCACCGGGATCTCGAAAGCGCCCGGCACCCAGATCACCGTGATATCCTTGTCCTTCACCTCATGCCGCAGCAGGCAGTCCGTGGCGCCTTCCAGCAGTTTGCTGCTGATCAGTTCGTTGAATCGGCTCACCACCAGGGCGAACCTGTATCCCTTGGAAATCAGCTTTCCTTCTATAGTCTTCATTGTTTCGCTCCTTTCAGAGGACATTTTTTCACTTGAAAAACCATAATATTCAAGGGCGCTTTTCTTTCAAGGAAAATCTGAGACTGACCTCCCCTGAGTCGGTGCCGGCACCTCTGCCCGGCCAGGGTGAGGCCAGCTTTACAGACCTGGTCCATAAATTAGTATTGATAATTTGTGGGATATGCCCCTAAAATTGTCTTGACAATATATGGTATGCTTCCAACCTGGGAATCAGGATTCTTAGCTTAAGGAGATAAAAACATGCCATACATCCAAAGAACTGCCGAAGCCAAAGCAATGAGCTACATTGAGAACAACCGTGCCTTGTTCATTCTGGGAGCGCGCCAGGTGGGCAAGACCTCGCTGCTCAGAAGGCTGATCGAACTGGTCGGCAGAGAGCGCTCGCTCTATTTCGACCTGGAAAATCCCGAGCATCTCAGGGGTCTGGGTGGAGATGTGAACAGCTGTATCAGTTATCTCAGGCAGCACCGGCCCCCGGCGCAGGGCAGGGTATATGTGTTCATTGATGAGATCCAGTATTACAAGGATTTCTCCAGCACCATCAAGTATCTGGTGGATCATCATTTCGAAGATTATAAATTTGTGCTGACCGGTTCCTCCTCCCTGTTGATCAAGAAGTCCTTCTCCGAATCACTGGTGGGAAGAAAGGACATTCTGGAGCTTTATCCCCTTTCCTTTTCAGAATTTTGCCGGTTCAGCGGGGAAATCTGGCTGGCAGAGCAAACCCTGTCCCTGAGACCGGACCAGTATTTCCTGGAGGGATTTGACCTTCCCAAGCTGAAGCGCCTGATCAACGAATACATTGTCTTTGGTGGATATCCCCAGGTCGTGCTCACACCGAAGCGTACCGAGAAGATAGAACTGCTGAGGGACATCGTGAGCTCCTATATCCTGAAGGACGTGAAGAATCTTTTTAAGATCGAGAAGCTCGATCAATTCAACGATCTGGTGCGCTTCCTGGCTGTGAACCTGGGCAAGGAACTGAACATCCAGACCTTGTCCAGGACCACCGGTTTGTATCGGGACACCGTTCAGAACCATCTGCGGGCATTGAGCGATGCCTATATCATTCGTTTGATCAAGCCCCTTCACCGCAATCTGAACACTGAGATCCGCAAGATGTCCAAGCTCTACTATGTGGATACCGGCGTGCGCAACGCAATCATCAACAACTTCAACTCCCTGGAGCTGCAGCCCGACCGGGGGGAGCAATTTGAGAACTTCATCTATCTGCAATTGTTTTACACCAAGGCCATCACTGCCGAGATCAGATTCTGGAAAACCCGCAATGGCCAGGAAATTGACTTTGTGGTGTTGGACGAGGGCCGGATCGATGCCTATGAAGTGAAATATGGCAGCAGCCAGAAGAATCACTTTGCGGCTTTCCAGGCAGCCTATCCCGGCTCCCTTTGTTCATTGATCAGCTATACCTGAGGG
>CAZVXK010000043.1:0-18511 GCA_964631665.1 uncultured Candidatus Cloacimonadota bacterium
GGGCAAGAGAAAAGAGAAAAGAGAAAAGAGAAGTCAGACAATGATAACATCTTCATCGCGGGTAAAGATCCCCAATCCGGAGATAACAATGTTTTTTTCACAATTGCGGCAGAGCAGGTAGTAGCGGACGCTGTCCTGGGCGAAATCGAGTTTCTGTTCGATCTCGCTTTTGAGCCGAAGATACTGGCGGTCATCGAGGAAGCACTCGAACACGCTTTTCTGCACGCGGGTGCCATATTTGAGCAGGATTTTGACCACGCGGTAACGGATTTTATCGGAAACGATGTCGAAGCAGACCAGATAGAGGTGTTTCATGATCAGGTGAGCGGTGAGTTGTGAGTGGTGAGTGGTGAGGTGTTCATAGCCAGTGGAAGGGGGAATAGAGGTCACGGAGTTCAAAGTGGGCAGCGAGTTTGCGGGCCTGGAGGAGAAAGATATCCTTGAGCGACCAATCGCCGGAGGGTTTTTCGAGGGTGAAGGCAGAATTGACCAATCTGGCGAAGGCGGTGAGGAGTATTTTCATGGCCTGAGGCTTGAGGGAAACCGGCAGGAGCCGGGTGTCGGGATCGAGGTCGTCCGGATTGCATTCTTCATCGGGGAGGAGATTGTGGTCAAAGTGTTCCAGGCGGATTTCACGGCGGTTGATGAGAGAGATGACGAGGTTATCCACCAGAGGCCTGAATTCCTCCATCAGATCCAGGACGAGGGACTGCCGGCCATAGGCGATGTCGTGCAAGGCGCCGAAGAAGGGATCGAGCCCGCAGATGTAGGTGGCAGTCATGATCTGGTTCATCAGAAAGGTATAACCGAGGGAAAGCAGGGCATTGACCTCATCTTTGGGAGGGCGGCGGTTTCTTCCGGTGAAGGGGAAGCCGGGATCGGTGATCAGGGCAGGAAAAGCGGAGAAATAGTTCTTTGCCGAGATGCCCTCAAAGCCTCTGAGGCTGTCCAGATTCAACCCGGCGGAAGCGACCTTATCGCAGATAGCCTGGTTTTGGAGGAGGGCGGTGGAGATGAGGGGATCTTTGTTTCGTTTGATCCTTTTTCTGAGATGGGATTGCATATTGGCGATCTTGCCGGCAACATAGAGGGCAGCCAGTTTCTGGCGCTCTTCCTCCTGTTCCAGGAATTTGTATTGCCGGATGCGCAGGCTAACATTTTTGCCGAATTCGCCCACCAGGCGTCCCTTGAACTTGCCATAATAGGAAAGGAAAACAGTATCGATGCGGTGTTTGAGCAGAAAGGTGAGCGCCTGAGCGGTCATGGCGATGTTTCCCACAATGATGAGCTGGGAAATGTCCTTGGTGTGGAACCAACGCAACAACTGCGTGCCTTTGAAGACATAGAGGCGTTCGCCGCGCTTGCAGATGGAAGCGCCCTGGTCAGCGACATAGACTACTGGCATGAGGGGTGAGTGGTGAGTGGTGAGTGGAGGCGTTCATTGTTTTTTGATATTTACAGCGGCCAGGGAATCCTGCTGTTTCTTAGGATCGAAGCTGGGCTGGGCGTGAAAAGAGACCTTGAGCCCGGGACGTAGCTCGGCAGGGGGAAAGGAGCAGTTGGCGGCCTGGAAATAGTAGCTGTTTGGCCCAGCTTTGATAAAACCGGCCTTGCCGTGGGGAAAGACCTTGTCGATCCAACCGGTGAGGGCTTGAGCCGGATCGAAGAGGAGATCCTGGATCCAGGGGCGGCATTGTGAGTAAATGGCTTTGAAGGGGGGCAGGGAATCCGGAACGATGTTGTAGGAAGAGAGCTCTGCCATCAGGTCCTGCCCGAGGTGCCAGTGGCGCTGATAGCGGATTGCGGCACAGAGCTTGAGCAGGGAGACCGCCTGCTCCGGTTTGCGATTTTGGGCCATCAGGCTCTTGAGGAGTTCCCAGAGGTGAATTTTGACATCCACTTCCCCGACAGCGGTAGCGGCTTTGACCGCCATCTGGAGGGCAAGCACGTAATCCTGTATGCGGTAGGCCGCCAGAGCGGTTTCATAGAGGATGAACCACTCGGGCTTGCGAAGGACAAGCTGGCGGTAGATGGCCAGGGCTTCCGGATAGTTTCCCAGTTTGGCCAGGCAGAGCGCAATGCGCCGTTTGAGCCAGATCTCCTGATTGGTGGAAAGGGCGGCACAATTATCGAGGGTTTGTTGGCAGAGGTTGATGCAATCCTGAAATTGCTCATTGGCAAAGAGAGCCTTGGAGAGGTGATTCACATATTTTTCCAGGGCGGAGGGATAGAAGGAGCCGGGTTTGGATCCAGGTTGGGGAGTGGAATCGAGCAGGGCGGGATCGAGCAAATGGCAGATCTGGATGACCAGAGTGGGATTGAGTCCGGTTGCCTGGGACAGATAGCTGAAGACACTAAGGGGCAGGGGATGCAATCCGGAGCGCAGGGGGTGGATTTGCCTGATCTTTTCCAGCCAGGGCACAGCCTGATCAGGGGGAAGGGAGGCACAGGAGCGGAAATATTGATAATAGATGCACCAGGCAGTGGTTTGGGGAATGCTATCCCAGATGCCCTCCAGAGCGCAAGCGGGTAGCCCGATCTCCACGGCAAGGGCATAGTTTTCCAGTTTTTTCAGGCAATAAAGCAGGGAAAAGATAACCCGGGGATTGCTTTTGCCAATATCGGAGGCATAGAGGGTCTGATAGATTTCGGCCGCAGCAGACCAATTGCCAGCCTGCTTGAGGTTGTGGGCTTGTTCGAGGGCAAGGTCGAAGCTATTCTGTTCCATGGTTTTCTCCTTTATTTCAAGATAAGGTTCAGATGCACCACGCCATCCTGTTCGGCTTTGCAGAGGCGGCCATAGGGAGTGGAGAGCTCGCTGACCCCGATCTCGGAAAAGGCTTCGATGATCTGCTGTTCCTTCTGCTCTAAAAGAGCGGCCAGCTCGCGGGAATCCTTTTTCAGCTTCAGATAGCTGGCGATCAGCTCCTTGAGTTTCAGTTCGTTCCAGGTGAGGGTGGAACTTGAGTTTTGGTCGAGTTGTTTCAGATGCAGCAAGGGGGTGGGATACATGCCGGGATCGAGGGAGAAGTCGCAGTTGCAGAGGTTGGGGTCCAGCTCCCCGGCGAGATGGGAGCGGATTTTGGCACAACTGATGGCATTGCCTTTGAAGGAATTGCGCATCAGGTCGGCAGGCTCGGTGCCGGAGCATTGGCGCAGCAGATGATTGACCAGGGCGGGGCCTTGTTTCAGATAGCCGCAGGTGAAGCGCAGCACGTTTTTCTGTCCGGAAGAGAGGCTGCCCCGGGTTTTGATCAGGTTATCGACAGTCCACAGGGCATGGCAATTCTGCTTCAGGCACAGCCATTCCGGATCGGTTTCGGGATCAGGGGCCGGAGCGCTTTCCTTTTCCCAGGGAGGTTCAAAGCTGGGGGCGGGGGCAGCGGGACGGGTCTGGCTGACGGTGAAATTGGGGTCCAGAGAACGCAGGGCGGAAAGGAAATCCTGGGCGGAAGTGAGACGCGGCTGGCGGACAAAATCGGCAAAGGGGATCAGGGAACCATCTTCGGCGAGCATGGAACTGGGCAAACCGCTGACGCGATGGATGCCATAGGGCAGCTTGACCAGATTGCCATAGTTGGCGGCGGAGATGCGGGGTTGTTTGGGGAAAATCTCGATCTTTAAGGGCAGACCTTCCAGATTGACCTGAGCGGCTATCCTTTGGGCAAAGAGACGGGCAAAGGCAGCGGAGATCTTTTCCTGGAGCAGCACCCAAAGATGATAACCCTTGAAACCGCTGAATTCCACATTCACGGGAATGTGATAGGCATCCAGAAGCTGGGTGCAGGCAGAGACGGCCTTGCGCAATCCGGCATCCAGCCAGGCTTTGAGATCGGGATCATGCAGGTCGTCCAAGTGGGATTTTTCGATGTCCAGATCAAAAGCGATCCATTTCACCCGGCTCTGGCTGTCGAGCTGATAGACACCCAGGGTGGAGATGCCCAGCAGGTGATTGCGCAGCAAGTTCAGGTTGAGGGGTTCGGGTACCAGGGAATAGCCATGATTGCCATTATCGGCCACCCACTGGCGGGCGTGACAATTCTCCCGGCCCGGAAAGAGCTCGAGAAAGGCCAGGAGGTCGGAATCGGCATAGAGAGCGGATTGTTGAGCGGCGGGAATAAGTGGCACGGAGTCCGGGGCGGGAACCGGAGGTTCTTTGAGTTCCAGGCCGTTCTGCTGTGCCAAGTGGAGGATGAAATCCAGCTCCTCAGCAGCATTGAGCTCCGTGGCGAGGGCGAGGTAGGCCTGATAGTAGGGTTTGTGGGCGGGGAAAAGTTCCAGGCGTTCCCGTAGGAAATCCCGGCAGGCAGCAGCATTCCCCCGCAGGCGCAAGACCTCGGCTTTGCTCAGGGCCAGTTCATGCTGTCCAGCATCTTCCAGCAGCACCAGATCGATCTGCTGCAGGGCATCGTCAGCTTTGCCCAACATCAACAGACAGCGGACCAACTCGGCGCGCTCATGGAGCTTGATCTCCGCCAGAGCCAGGACTTGCAGGCAATACTGATAGGCCTGGTCAAACTGCTCGTTCAGGAAGGCACTATTGAAGGAAAGCCGGAAGGAATTGAAGGTGGGCTCCGGCAGGGCAGCAGCTTCCTGATTCAGATCGATGATGTTCACTTTGGTCATGATGAACTCCTGTGTTTTTTCAGATAAGTATGTGGAGGCGCTTTTTCTGGTTGACAAAAAAAATGCCCTACCGTAAGAGTAAAAGTAGACAGAAATTATCATAAACAGTGAAGATAAGGGAACGCAGATGAATATGGTAATAAAGCATTCGGCCAAGAAATTCAACAATTGGCGGCGGGAACTAACAGAGGAAGACCAGGCTCTGGGGGTAGTGCTGGAGCGGATTTGGGAGATTTTGAGTGAGCCTGCCTCCGACGAGAAGTTTGAAAATGGGTTCAACTATCTGTTGCTGTTCATCGGCCGGGTTCAAGTGAGCCAGAACAACCTGATCCGGAGCTTGTGCCAAAAGCAAAATATAGAATACTGGGACACGCTGCTGAGCCGGGCGGGGAATCTGTACAGGCTGCTCAAACCCCAGGTGGAGTCTTTGATAGCAAAGCAACGGGAGTTGGACCAGATTGAATTTCGGAAATACCTGTATGCCGTTTTACGCCACAACCTGATCCGGTGCAATACAGAGCTGATCGCAGAGCTATACCATCCCAGCGAGATCAGATACCCGGAAGGCAAAGGATTGAAGGAAGAGGATGGCTTGGCAACCCTGCCGGCAACACATCTTAATCCCAGTCGCTTCAAATCCAGAACATTGGAGGAGATCATCTACGATCTGGACAACCAGAAGCAGGCGAGGCAGATCTACGGCAAGATCAAGGCAGAATGGAGCAAAGGGAGGATCAATGTGCTGTGCCATTACATCGACACTTTGGCGGGGCGCAAGAGCATCCGCCTAAGGGATGAAAATACCAGTTCACTGCACAAGCATCACCAGCGCCTGAGGGAGATGCTGATAGCATGGGTGGAACAGGGAATCTGCGCCAGGGAGGCCTTGCGCACCTTTCTGGAAATGTATTTGCCAAAATTATGTCAGGAGACTGAGGTGGTGGGCACATATAAAGATAGGAAATCCGAAACAGGAGAAAACCATGACTAAGAGCTTCGGTGAAACACTATATGAGATATACCTCAGTTCGATCCAGGATGTTGTCGAATATGAAGACAGCCCGGCTGGAGAGACGTCTCCAGAATATGGATCTGGCGAAAGCAGGCTGGAAGTAATAGACAGGGACAAAGATCAAATCCCGTTCAGGAAAGTAGTCGGCACTGTGCGTGAGCTGGCTTGGAAGGGGAGCCTGATCTGCTATGTGATTATCGATGAACTGCCACAAGATCATTACCAGGTAATCAAGGCCAGCCCGTTCATCCAGTTTGCCTTTGGGAAGGATCAGCTGATCACCGGCCACTTGGGACAATACATCGCAGAGCTGGAAAACAGCTTTCAGCTCTCTGCAAGCGAAATTGAGCGCAGCGTGGTGCTGGACAGCATCGATACCCTGAGCCTGATGGAGATCCAGCAGGCTTTAGATGATGAGGCAGAAACTGGTAAAGCGTGGCTGAAGAATGACGGTGGCGGCGATTTATACTCCTGGAAGCAGAAATTCCGGATGAGGGAATTGGAACTGACCGTATGGTTCAGAAGCCGGAATGCCGCCGGTTCATTCAAACTTCTGATTCCGCAACTGGAATGGGTTGATGAAGCGGCACTGGTGGCATCCCTGCACTTTGCAGCGGACACCCACTGCTTGTATGAAGCATTCAGCCTGATGAGACAAAGGGATTCCCGGCAGATCTTCCATACCCTCAGCCATACACTGCAAAGGGAAAGCAATGGCTGGATCGCCCTCTATCCTGATCCTGAACTCTGCACTAAACGCGGGAAGATATTCTGTGGGGCGCTTTGCGTTTTTGATGGTTATCTGCCCGCGAGAGTTATCCTGGATTACCGAGCAGAGGGCCTGGACCTGGAAGCCTTTCAAAGCTGCCTTGGGATCAGAATAGAACTGGTTGATGAAGAGGCATAGCGATGGATTTTCGCCAGATGGTATCCAGATACCTGAAGCAGCCGGATAAGCTGGATCAGGAGCGGATACTGAGCTACCTGGACAGCAACCGGATGCTGCCAGCGGATTGGGAAGGAGTGGAAGAGCTATTGTACAATTCAAGATCGGCAAAGGTGCACTGTCTGGCCTGGCTGGCCTGCGTGGCCAATTCCTACAGCTCGGATAGGCTATTGGAGCGGTTGGGCATGGATGATGAAAACTACCTGGCAATGCTGGCGGGCAAGGTGCTGCGGGCGTGCTTTCCCCTGGTTAACAGCCTGGGGGCATCGAAGGTGGCGGAACTGCTGATCTTCAGCTTTGACAATCCTGCCCCTAAAGCTATTTGCTTTGATGAAGAGATCCAGAAGAAGGCAATGATCCTGGCAGAGCTTTGCGGCAGGAGTTTTTTGCTGGTATTTACCGAGGATTTCGAGGGGGATTCCTGGATGTGCGCGGCAGCCGCAGCCTTATGCTGTTCACAACCTGAAAGGATGAAGGGCTTGTGTTTTTCAGGCGCGGTAAGCAGGGGTGGGCGAATAGCCCGGGCAGTCCAATTGGAAGCAAAGAAGAAGCTTTGCAGCAAACAGGGATTGAGATTGATCACCAGCATAGAATCGTATGCCGAGCTGGAATACTGGCTCAATAGCCCCGAACTTCCGGTGCCACTGATCCAATGCAGTGGTGAGGTAAACCGACAAATACAGTGGCTGGCCAAAATGGAAGCCACCATCCGGGAAGAACAGCCATGTTTCAGCCTGCAAGCATTAAGCGAATTCACCGGGCTGAACCCGCAGGAGCTGTGCCTGTTTCATCCGGGGGAGTTCAGGTTCGTCCCGGAGGAATGGAAGGCCTATCTGAGCCAGGTGACACATTTTGATGAGATCGAACAGAAGGCACCCGATTATAAGTTGGTGTTTTGGTATGCCGGAATGCTGAGTGCGCTGCAATTCGGAATTGGCGCCCGATTTGGGTTCAAACGCCCGATCTGTATCTGCCATTGGGATTCCGGAGAGCAAAAGTATCTGCCGGTGATCAAGCTGTATGGATCCACCCCCGCCCGGACCCTGAAAAACGTATCCATCCCGCCTGACTCATTCCAATTCATCAAATACCAGGCAGAATTGGAGCAGGGGCAGGACTGCGCAGCGGCACTGATATTGTATCTGGGCAGCCATAATCCCTTTCAGGACGCCATCTCTCACCTGCGCAACATGTTTGGGAAATTTGGTTACATCCTGGTAAGCCTGCAGGAGAATCAGGGACAGATAAGTCTGAAGCAGAATTGGTTGAGAATTACTCAGGAAATCAACTCCCTGGTGAACCATCTGAAGATGTCCCACCGTTGGAGCCGCTTGCATATCTTCCAGTCTGCACCCACGGCAATATGTATGGCTTTGGGAATTGCCTTCGGGCATTTTATACCGGTATCGGTGTACCATTACCAATATGACGCGGAAGATCCCAAGTATAGGATGATGTATGACTTGGAAAAGATCTGGAGCTATGAAACCAGCAAAGAATGAACCCAAAGCGCTGCTGGTACTGTCAATGGGAACCAAGCCTCACCTGGCGGCGGAGGCAGTTGGCCTGTTCAACCGAAGACAATATCCCTTTTATGCCACGCACAGTGATTTTGACAGTATAAACGAGGAAGCGGGACAGTTTCTGGAGATAGGAGAGCTTCACCTGATCTGCACCCAAACAAGTTATCAGGCTGTCCGTGATCCGCTCCACAAATGGATACAAAGGCACAAACTGCAAATAGAGGTTTTTTATCATTACCCCCGGGGAATCGAGGAAATGAAGGGCAATCACGAACTGAGGGCCATGCGCAACCTGGTCTTCAGCCTGATCCACGGACTGCGGCAAAAAGGGATGCCCCTTTATTTATCACTGACCGGGGGCAGAAAGACCATGAGCAGCGATGTCCAGCAGGCGGCCACTTTGTTTGGCTATGATGCTCTGATCCATATACTGGCCGAGGGACAGATATCCTTTGACTTGCTGGCCGATCCCAGAAAACTTGATGGTGAAACTGTCAGCAAGATCACACCGGCTGTATACAGCGCTCATTACACTGAAGGCTCGATGATCTATCTGCAAGCGGTTGGTGAGGAGCTGTATCCCCACTGTGAGAAGAAAGGCAATGCTCTCTGCTACGATGACGAGGACACACGGTTCCTGGATGAAATCGAAACCCAACAACGGAGAAGCGAGTACCTGGCCTATCACTTCTACTTGGGCACCACCAGAGCTGAGATCATCTCCAATTTCAGGGCTCTACAGACCCTGCCCCCGAAGCGGGTGGAGCAACTGAAGTCCACCAGGATCAAAGGCAAAGGGGACGATCAGCGTTGGCTGAGGTTTTTACAGCGGATGCCCAAGACCGACCTGCACAGCCATCTGGGCGGTTATGCCAATCCTGAAGAAATCTTGGAGATTACCCAAGCCAACCAAAGCTACATAAAGGAACTTAGTGACAATAACCATCTGAACAAGCTGTGCCTGGAAGCCAGGGAAGCAATCAAGCACAGCAATGCCGATGCACTGCGCACATTGTATCTGCAAATTTCGAAAGAGGCAAGAGAGTTCCGGCAAGACGCAATGCTTTGCTTTCTTTATGAATTTGGCACACACACCAACCTGCTAAAGGAGGTGCTTTACGGTGAACTGGCGGAGGAGCGGCGGTTTATCGGGATTGGCTTGGAAAGCTATGAAAAACTGGGCGATGCACAGGGTTCCAGTCTTCTGCACACTGAAGCCTCGCTGCGCCAGATCGCCCGGCAAATCAAAGCCAACGCCCGGCGCCACAATCTAATCTATCAGGAGCTTCGCTGTTCTCCTTGCAACTATACGCGATGGCTGAGTGGCCATGAGGTGGTGAGGATTCTGCATTCCGAACTGGAAGGGGATGATTGCCTGTTCAAACTGATCATTATCGGCAGCCGCCACCGCGAACCTCGGCAACTGAGAGAACATATAAGATTATGCCTGGATCTTACAGAATCCGGCGGTGAACTGGCGGATTTCATCTGCGGATTCGATCTGGCCGGCTCTGAGGAAGCCGATGGCCTTGAGAAGCTCCGCGCTGAGATAGCACCGCTTTTTGAACGCTGTGTGAGGATCAGCATCCACACCGGTGAGACCACCGATGAGCGAGCGATCTGGAGGTCGGTGTACCATCTGAACGCAGACAGGATCGGGCATGGGTTGTATCTGCTGGACTTCCCGGACCTGCTCCTGAAGCTGCGGGATGCCAAGACAGGGATCGAGCTTTGCCCCAGCAGCAATTACCAGGTGAATGGATATAAAGATTTCCAATGCCCGGAAAGCTCCAGCTACAAGGAATATCCTCTTGCCAGATACATCGAACAAGGACTGAAGGTGAGCCTCAACACGGACGACCAAGGCATCTCCCTCACCGATATCAGCAATGAATACCTGAAAGCCTGCCGGATGTCGCCCTCCGGCCTGAGCCTGTGGCAGCTCTTGGGTATCGTCAGAAATGGCTTCACCACTTCCTTTGCAGATCATGAATTGAAGAAAAGGCTGCTGCTGAAGGCAGAGAAGATGATTATGGAGGCGCTAATGGAGGCCTTCGGCTAAATCGTCGAGGACGATCACCCTTCCTTCATAATGGCAATAAACCCGGGAGGCATTGCCATCAGCCCAAGCGTCGAATTCGTGAGTGCTGGGATGTTTGACCGCAGTCCTGAGTTTCTTGAAATCAAGGGAGGGGAGGTTGTACTTGGCTCCCAATTCGGCGTATTTGGCCAGATCATCAATTCTCTTGTTCAGGATGAGGAGCCGGTCTGGACTCAGGCCTTCCGTTGAGGTAAGAAATCGATCGGAATATCTTACCAAAGCGGAAGGAGAAACCTGGAGCTTTTTCTGGTAGATTTCGCTATGCACGGATTCCCAAACAAACCGGCCATAGGCAGACAGCGTGGGCTCGTCAAACAGCTCCAGAACCAAGCTTTCAGGAATCCCGGCGCATTTTCCTGTTTCCACCCTCAAACCAGAGTGCAACCTGCGGATCACACCAAGGTGCTCAACCACGAAATCATGGGGAACCAGCCTCACCGGCAAAGCTGGAAGGCGCAGGAGAGAATCCGAGAACTCGAACACATAGATGGTCTCATCGGCAAAGAACATTCCCAGGGATTGCAGAAAGCCCAGGATTGCCTTGAATCCACCCGTGAGGTTGAAGATAAGCTTCTGATCATGAAGAAGCGATTGGCGCAAGGCGATGATCTCGGTAACGAGGTCGCCCAGGGCTAACTGAAAGGCAGCGCAATCAGTGGTTTGTAAATCTTTGACTTGGAGCACCCTCACATCTTCCATGTAGCGATGCAGATATTCTGCCACGATCTCGCAGGACCTGGTGCCCACATAGGTGTCGCTGGGGAGCAGGATATGAGTGTCAACCTTGGCGCTCGCCAGGTTTCCCCGGTAAAATTGGATTATCCCATTCAGCTCCGCGGATCTTCTGCGTATGTCGTCCAATCCACCTGTAAGTACCATATCGCGTACTTCGGAGACATGGTCGTCAATTTTGCGGAGCTCTTCAGGAGGTATGTCCTCCGGTCTCTTCTTACCTGAATAAAGGTTTACGGCCGCGGGGAAGGGAGCCTTGGTGAAGATGCTGGTTCCCACTGGTGAAAGAACCATGTGCTTCACGGCTCTAACCTGCCCTGTCCAAGCTCTGGAGTACGCTCAGGAGGAGGAATTGTCCAGAATCTGAGATTGCCAAAAGGTATCATGATCGCTTCCTTGGTTATTTGTGATTGTCAAGGATGATTTTGATGACTGCAGCAATGGCAGCGGCGACAATGCCGACGATTTTAAGGGCTTTCATTTTCACCTCCTTTGTGCTGTCTTTGTTTGTTTCGCGTTCACACCTGTGTTTACCAATCTAAAACTCGACACAATATATGGGGCAACTTTACTGACTTCTGACAATTTTTTTCTGCTGCGAATCCCAGCCTGGCTTGAGCTGCTAAAAAGACTGTTCATGGTTACTCCATATTGATCAGCGGATTCGTATTCTGTGATATCAAGGATGGGGGGGGGTAAGTGAATGGCTCTGAAGAATAAATGTGCAGCGGACTTCCTGTTTCAGATAACAGAGGTTCTGGCGGCAAGCACCTAAACAGGTTATGCCGCCAGAACACATTTATTGAGGACATCGGGTTAATCCAGCCCGAAGCTGAGTTTGAACCAACCCAAAGGATAATGGGAGACCATTTTACGGGATTTGGGCGCGTAGTTCAGGCTGGCATAGGTGCAATAATTCTGGCCCGAACCCAGACCGATCTTCAGCATACATTGATTGGGAGTGGAATCCACTTCCTGGAAATGATTCTTCAGGTAGTGGTAGAATTTAGTGCCGGATTCGCCCAGGCGCAGATAGAAGCTTTCTTCTTTGGCAAACTGGCCCCGGTAGTAGTTTCTGATCATCCGGATGAACTCCGGCAGTGAGTCCTTGCCACGGGGGAGAAATTCCCTGATCCCGGGATTTCTGGCATCGGTAACCGACAGGGTGAGTTCAGAGGAGAGGATTCTGGTCTCACGTGCGGACATTCCCAGTTCCATGAAGATGGGAATCGCCTGCTCCCGGGGGGCAAACCTCCTGCCAGCACCGGCTGGAGGAGCCAGGGTTCGGGGCTGGGCCGCCGGGGGATTGATCACCTCCACTTTGTGTATGGAGAGCCACTCATTGGCAAAGGGCAGATCGGCAAACTTGATGAATTTAAAGGGATCGGAAGGGATGTCCGCCCTGCCTCTTCCGGTGTTGGGATCAATCTTCCAATATTTCAATAGTCGGGCTTGTAGCTTCTGATCCTGATCACGATCGAATCTGTCTCCGATATTGCCCGTGCCACTGAGTTCGGAGAGGATGGCGGTGCGGATGGAGCCTTTGATCGAACTACCCGGGATGAAGGGTTGCATCGAGCTTTGCGCCCGGATGAAGGCACGGATGAAGCCTTGATTGGAGGCGTTTTCCAGTTTGCTGACATAGTCGGCCGCCACAGTATGAGGGATGGGATAGCTGTAGATCCAGGTCTGCCTCAGCTCCGGATTGAATTTGCTGTAAAAGAACTTGTGAATCTGTTTGATATCGGCTATGCGGGTAGCCTGATCAAGCCCGGCTTTGTGATGTTGCAGCAGGTAACGGATATACTCCAGCTGATGCAGCCGGTAGGCTCGGTCGTTGTGAATCACCAGGGAGAGGGGGTCGATCTCATCACCGTTTCCGATATGGAAGGGTGTGATAACCGCTAAGGAAAAGGGTATTTTGGTCGGTATCATATCAACTCCCTTTTACATAGATGGGTATATTGTAGGAATACAGGTTTTGCACGATGCGGGGATCGGGATGCACATTCTTCAGCATGCTGCCGGTGGGCCGTTCCGACTGGTCACGCACAAAGAACACCGCACCCGGATGAAACATATACAAGGGATACTTGAAGGGAGTGGCGGTGGTGGCGTAATCCCCTCCCAGTTTGGCAAATTTGGTACCGCTGTCATAAGCGACCAAAAGGGGATCATTCGCTGCTGGCACCATATTGGAGAGATTCAGGTAGGCATTGAACTGAGGGCAATCCCCCCAGTTGTGGGGTTCAAGCTCGATCTCGAAACGTCCCTTGCCAGTGCTTTTATCCTTGCCAAAACCGGTTTGGGAGATGTGCCGGAAGATCTGCCGCAGCTCATCTTCGGAGAAGAAATCGGTCTCCAGATAGGATTCGAAACAGAGCTCCGAATAAACAACCGGAGAAGCGAACAGTTCACCAAAGTTGCCGGTGGTACCGGAGAGCCGGTCAATCCGGTTGTGGAATTCGAGCGAGCGTTCAATCCTGGGCTTGTCTTTAACATCCGTGTGATGTTCCCGGCGTGCCAGTTCCTGCCGGGCATGCTCGAGCAGCCAAGCATAGTGCTGATCCTCGAGATCGTAAACGAATGCTTTTTCCACCAGGGATTGGACAGTCACATAAGGCTCCTGCCTTGCCTTCTTTTGCAGGGAATAGACTGTGAAATCGTCCAACCAGTCAAATTCCTGGCGCAGCTGATCGCTCAACCGGGAGAGGGCTTCATGCTTCAGTGAACAGGCTGGCTTGGGCAGCTTGCCTTGCACAAAGGCAGAGGACAGCCTCAGCACCGGTTGTCGTTCCAATTCGCTCAGCAGAGACAACAATTTCGCATTGTTATCGTCAAACAGATAACTGACCGCCCAGCAGAGATGGCCAAAGATGGTATCGCTCTGCAACTGGGTGGAATAGGCGGAGTGCGGTCTCCAGGTTAGTTTATAGGAAGTCATAATAACCTCCTAAAGAGCGATCTCGGCAAGGGTTCTCTTTTGTGAATCAACTTCCAAATCCAGGATCTCGATCCTGCCGCTGCCGCGGGAGCCTGATCCGCCCAAGGCATCGTTTTGCAGAAGCTTCAGCCCCTTGAGCAGAATGTCCAGATAATCGGCATCCGTTTCGTCGTCATAGACTTTCAGGATCACTTCCAGGCTGAAAACGACCCCGGCAGGGACCCGCTCGATGGTCCTCAGGGCTCCCGATTTGGCTGTTCCGGTGATTCGGTCGATGGCAACTTCGGTTTTGGCCTCCACAAAATCTGAGAGCATCTTTTCCTTCAGTTTGGCCAGGTCGGTATTTAAAACACCATCTTCCTCTATGGCACCGAGCAGATTTCCATCTGCAAAGATGACCCGGGTGGGTTTGGTGTTCACTTTATTATGCTCCATATGGCCAAAGATGGCAGCGATCTTGTTGTAACTCCAATCCCGGTTGTTTCCGCGGGCTTCGATATCCGGCAGATTGCCGCTGGTGACCAGGCCATAGTAATGTTCGAGCAGGAAGCGGATCTTGCCCTTGAGAGACGAACCCGGAATATAGGGTTGGTTGGAAATGGGATTCTTGATCACGGGATTGTCAATTCCGCCGATCTGCATGGTGTCCTTGCTTCCGCCAATGTGCAATCCGCTCTTGAGCAGTATCTTGCCTTTAATAGAAATGGTTTTTAACATCGTAGTCTCCTTTGTTTACTTTTTGGGATTGAAGCCTACCAGGGCTTCCATGATCAGGCAGGATTTTTCAAAACGATCAATACTTTCCCCGATCTCGGTTACCAATTGCTCGATGAAATGGGCAAAGATATCCGGAACCTTACCCGTGGTCTTCTTGTATTGGACCTTGGCGACCAGCAGCTTGATCAGCACGATCTTCTCAGCTGTATGGGAAGCGGGTAGATCCCTGATCCTGAGAAACTCATTGTAGAAGTTGCGTAAGCCGGTTGAGGTAAGCCCGTGTCTGGCATTGCAAATGTCTGCGGAAGTTCTCATGGCTTTTTCCCCCACCCAGTCCAGATTGAGGGCACCTTCATTGGTGAAGAAGGGGCCAAATTTGTGCTCTGGCCGGGCAGGATTTGGTTGATTGCGGTGTGCGTTCATTTTTCCTCCTGGGTATTGTGTGATCTGTGTTTGTAAAGTGTGTGGCAGATCGGCAGGCGAAGGTTTTGCATGGTGTTGCCTTCGCTCAAGCCGGTCATGGCTTTCAGGGTCTGGACGAGCTGGGGATTTCTGAGCTGACCCTGGCTGTTGAACTTTTCAATGTTGCGTTTGATGTCGTAATAGAGCAGAGATTCATAGAGATAATTGCGGACATCGCATTCCGGCTTCTGGCTCTGCAGATACATCTGATGATAACTGAGCAGGCGGTAGAGGAATTGCAGCTTGATCTCTTCATTTTTCAGCCAGTCATCGAACTGGGCGGACAGCGCCAGCAAGTTGTCCACATCCGTCCAATTGGCGATTGTTTCGTATAGGAAGAGGCTGTTCTTGCCAGGCCTGTTCTTGGCGGTTTCCAGTTTGTCCGCAGTGGATTGGATCGAGAAGCGGATGGGTTGTTTGGGGTGAATAAGGGTGATCGCCGCGGAAAAATGCAGATGGGGATTGTGGGCACAGTAAGCAGAGAAATCCCTGCGAAGCTGACAGGCAAAATCGATCACCTGGTCATAGGCCCCGATCAGGCAGAAATCATCCCCGCCGGAATAAACCGTGTAGATCGTGTCCGGAAAGGAAGTTTGCTGAAGGTCCGGAACCAGGGCAGTGAAGAAGTAATTCAACATTCCGGATAAGGTGGTGTAGTCCGTGATCGAACAGACCGGATCTCCCTTCTCGTCCTGAAGCCAACTGCGGCTGATATTGAACCCAAGATTGTCCACATCGCCCTTCAGCACTGCGTTGGCCATTATTCCCTGGCTGAGTGCAGCAATTTCCTCGAAATTCTTTACCCTGCCCTGATTATCCACCGGGACATGGGTGGCGGCCAGGTGTAAAGGCAGGTGGGGTTTGTCCTCATTTTCCCGGAGGCAGAAGTGGTAAGCATCCGGATGGAGGGATTCAGCATCAGCATTTGCCACCCGCGCAAAGTGCATGTTGGCAAAGCTGATGTAGGCAGAGGGAACATCCTGATCGCTGTGGAAGATACGGTAGATGTTGTTTTTTACCAGATTGCGCCCCAACCTGATCTCCTGTTGGCAAACCCGGCAGATCTTCACCCCGGTATCCTCGGGATCTTCATACTTCAGGTAATCATCGCCGGCAATCCCATCTGCTTTCCTTCTTTTGCAGAAATCGCAGATCTGATCATGATAGATCTCGTCGTGGTTGATCACAAACTGCTCTGTGTTCCAGGCTTGGTCATCGGACAGGGCTGACTGGAAGCGATGATGTTTTTCGATCTCGAGAGCATCCATCACTGAATTCATGGTCTTCAGGAAGAAATTCTTCTTCAGGTCGGAAATACTGACTGCAATATCCCAGCTCAGGTTCAGGCTTACGGTTCCCAGGTACCGCTGGAAGATATCGCGGGAGATTTCTTCCTTCAACTGCTGCAGCTTTACCTTGTTGGAAGTGGAATTCGGGGCCAGGATAAACCATTTGCCACCCTGACTGGAGAAGATGCTCAACCGGGAGAGAGACAGGTCTTTGATTACCCGGTGGGCGGCCATTTCCATGATCATCTGAATCTGAAATGAGCGGGAACGCAGAAGTTTACTGGCTTTGTTCGAATTCTCCTGATTCAGGTCATAGAGGTAGGTTTGGATGCCATTCAAATCACCGGCAATGATCATGAAGGGGGCTGATTCGGGGGCTTCCGCAGTATCGGCGGCATAAAGTGCAGCGGCGATGGTGGCTGTATTGCGCAGATGATGGTACAATGAGCTACTGGGGTGGTCCTCCAGGGTATTGGCAGGCACACACCAGAAGTATTTCCAGAGCAGGCTGTCCACGGCATCGATATACTGCGGGAAATGATCGGTTTCAAAATTGCGGTTGTTTGTAGCGAGTTCGTGATAGAAAGCATGCAGCTTCTCATATTCCCGCTTGAAATCCGCGAACAAGGCGGAATAATCCTGCCGCAAGTTCCGGCTCTCGAAGCTGCGGGGGATCACATTGTCCCTGCTCAGAGAGCCCAGGGGATAGGCCATCAGTTCCGATGATGGGGCTTGGCGATTCAATCTTCCAAATACGGAATACAGCGGAGTTTTGTAATACTTGTAGGGATCTTGGGAAAGCTCCTCGGGAGTCTCACGGTCCCAACTGGAAGCCATGTGATCCGCCTGCATCACGAAATCCAGGTATTTATCGTAATTGTATAGCTTCCAGGAGTCCTTGCAGTGATGCGATCCGGCGATTTCGATTATTGCCTTCCAGTTATCCTCGGGAAGCGGCAGAGCAAAGGTATCCAGAAAATCTGCCGTCCACATGGGATGCTTGTAGGTGAGCCGCTCGGATCCCTTGTCTTTTCGACATTTAGTTACATATTTCTCCACATCCCTGGCACCGGTGCGTTGGATAACCTTGCCGATATCGTGCATCAGAGCGGAGAATACCACATGATGAATGGATAAACTCATTCTTCCTCCTTGTTTAACCTGTGGTGAGGGTGTTATCGCTGTGGGCCTTTACTAAAGCGATAGTGACATAGACCTGTGCAAAATCGTTCATATGGTCTCCTTTATCTTTCAGTGATGATCTGCCAACAAGTATGGGGATTTTCTTCAGGGAACTGACATTTTTTTGATCCCAAGCTCGCCATTGCCGAAGGTGCATTGCTTGCCGGCATGCAGAAACCGGGCCAGCTTCAGGATGGCAACCATTTCCCTGCTCAATCCCTTGATATTGATAGTGCCGATCAGTCCCCCAATGCTCATTCTGGCATCCTGGCGGAAGGATACCCTGACCTTTTCACTCCAGTGAAGGTCTACACCGAGCTCATCATAACCAATTTCAATATTCTCCGGAATCATAAGCTCAGAGCGGTTGAAATGCTCATCAATGTAGCGAATGCGTTTGATCAGGCTCTTGGCAAAAGGCTCCCACTTAAAATCAGACATCAGAGAGCCCTGGAATTTCTGGCGCAGTGGGGTTTTGAAAGTGATCTGCAGTTCCGGGCATTCCTGGGGTGAAAACAACAGTTTACGCAGATGGGGACGCTTCACAGTGCTGGTCTCGGAAGAATAGATCAGTTTATTCTCATCATGGATTTCCTTCAGCGCCAGCGTGAGATGCTCTCCTTGCAGGAATATCGCCTTGGAATGCATTCTC
Organism: uncultured Candidatus Cloacimonadota bacterium; assembly: GCA_964631665.1. Lineage (GTDB taxonomy): Bacteria > Cloacimonadota > Cloacimonadia > Cloacimonadales > Cloacimonadaceae > Syntrophosphaera. The sequence continues at coordinate 18,187 of CAZVXK010000043.1, forward strand.
ACTATCGAATAGACCAACTTGTCGATATGCTCGCAGATCCATCCGAAAAACTTGAACCAAACCATTATCTCACCCGGAGCATTGAACCGGGATTGGATGATATAGGGATGATAGTGCTCCGAACTGGAGAATTTCTTTTCGAACAGGACATGATAGGTGCAGGTGGCAAAATCGCAAGCCGCGCAATCGAGCTCCTTCTGATAGCAGTAGATACTACGCAGCGCTCTTCCCCATACCCCACGCAGGGCAGAAGAAAGGTCCCTGTCCACCATTGTAAGTGTTCCCACTGTAAACCAAGCTGTTAATTCAAGATAATACATCCTAA
>CAZVXK010000044.1:0-18451 GCA_964631665.1 uncultured Candidatus Cloacimonadota bacterium
AGAATGCCCTCCGAGCAGTGGGGATGCCGCCCGGCATTCCCCACTGTATTTTTTTGCCCTGTTATAAAGGAGTTTTGTATCATGAAACATGGTGTCCTGATGCTTGTTCTGATCTGTCTGTTGACAGGCTTGTTCGCCGCCACCGAACGCATGGTGGTGCGCATCACTGATCCCAGTCCCGCTGATCTGCAACGCTTTCTGAACGAGGAGGCCGACATTGCCTCCTACCATCCCGGAATCTATCTTGACCTGGTGGTCGATCAAGACCAATACTTGATGCTGAGCCAGGACTACCCCACCTTGAGCATCACCCAGACCGAGGCACAGTTGAAAGTCAATCTAAGAGCGGAACGCGACATACCCGGTTACCGCAATTACGCTCAGATGGTGACCGAGCTGTTGCAACTGCAGGCACAGTATCCTTATCTGATGCAGCTTACAACCATCGGTGGCAGCTGGGGCGCGGAATATGCCGCCCAGAACATCCCCTACTATCTGGATTTCGATCACACTCTGTGGGCGGTGAAGGTTTCAGCCAATGTGCAGGTGGACGAGGATGAGCCCGCCTTCTATTTTGTGGGAGAGCATCACGCCCGGGAACCCATCTCGACCGAAGTCTGCATGGGTATCCTGATCCACCTGCTGGAGGGATACGACACCGATCTGAGCATCCAGAACCTGCTGGATTCATCCGAGATCTGGATCATTCCACTGCTGAACCCTGATGGCCACAAGATCGTGATCGACCAGACCGATATCTGGTGGCGGAAAAACATCCGGGACAACAACAACAACCAGAGCTTCGACCATCTGACCTATGGCAGCGGATACGATGGGGTTGACCTCAACCGCAATTATAGTCTGCATTGGGGCTACACCAGCGCCACGGACAACTTTCTGTCTGCCACCTATCACGGCCCGTACGCCTTTTCCGAGCCCGAAACCCAGGCTCTGCGGGATCTTCTTTCCTCCAAGCGCTTCCTGGCCGGCATCAGCTATCACACCTATGGCGAATATGTTCTCTATCCCTATGGCTATGTGTCCAACATCGTTGCACCCGATGGACCGGAAATGCAGGCCTTGGCTATACAAATGGCAAGCCTGCTTCCCAAGGTGAGCGGTGGATACTACAGCCCAATGCCCTCCTGGCAGCTCTATCCGGTGAGTGGAAGTTCCGAGGACTGGATCTACGGCGAAACCGGCGCTTTTGCCTATACCATTGAAATGGCGGATGTATTCATCCCCCCTGCCGCGCAAGTGCCTGCCATTGTTCAGAACAATGTTGTGGGGGCCATGGAGCTTTTGAACCGCAAGAACTACAAGATCCTGCAGGGTCATGTGACCGATGCCCTCAGCGGTGAGCCTTTGGAAGCCATCATCTATGTGCAGGGTATCGACGACAATCCCGTCTATCGCACCCCGATCAGATCAGATGCTCAGTTCGGTTCCTACTATCGTTTGCTGCCCACTGGCGCCTTCACCGTGCGCTACCTTCGCGAAGGATATCTCAGCGAAGAAAGGGTCGTAACCATCACTTCCAATGACCGTTCGATCGAAGATGTCCAGCTCATGCCCGCCACCCCTTATCTGCTTACGATCACCATCAAAGGCGATTTCTTCCAACCCTTGGGTAATGCCACCCTGGTCTTCGATCATGGTGACGGAACCAGCTATGAATCGGACGAGTATGGTGTGATCGAGATCGAGGACTTCCATCCGGGCCAATACCTCATAACCATCTCCAAACCTGGTTTTGAGACGCTTTCCATCCTGCGCGAGATCTCCACACCCAACATCGGTTTCCGGCTCACCTCCTTTGCCGTTCTCAATGAGGATTTCGAACAGAACCTCAACAACTGGCAGACCACGGGAACCTGGAACCGCAGCACTGTCTATGCCCACAGCGGAAACTACAGCCTGGCCGACACCCCCACCAGCAACTACCAGAACAACCAAAACACCTTCTGCAAACTGATCGAGCCCCTGCACCTGCAATCCGTCCAGAACGCCAATCTGCAGTTCTGGACCAAATGCTTGTTCGCCCTGGATGCGGACAACGTGAGCCTGGAGATTTCGCTGAACAACCAAACCTGGACAGTATTGGACTACTTTACCGGGGTATCGGATTGGACGCTGCGATCCTATAATCTGAACAGTTTCCTCGGAAACGACCTCTACATCCGTTTCCGGCTGTTCACCGATTCCTCGGGCACCGCCAACGGCATCTTCATAGACGATCTCAAGCTATACACCAATGCTGATGTCACCGCCTCTCCAGAGGAACAGGTCTCTCCCGCTGTCTTTACCCTTAGCGCCTATCCCAATCCCTTCCGGCAGGCCAGCACCCTTCAGGTGAAAGCAGATGCCAACACTCTGGAAAGCATGGACCTGAAGATCTTCAACCTCAAAGGGCAATTGGTGAAAACGCTGGCCAGCCAGCCTCTGCCCAAGGGAAGTTACCGCTTCGAGTGGGATGGTTCCGACAATCATGGAATCCCCACTGCCAGCGGCATTTACTTCATCCGTCTCAGCTCCGCTTCCGGAAAAACCCTGGCTGGCACCAAAATCCTGCGCCTGAAGTAGGAACACGATCTTGGCAGACATCCGCCTGGAAAATCTAAGCAAAGACTTCGACGGCTTCCTGGCGGTTGACGATGTGAATCTCACCATCCGTTCCGGGGAGCTTTTCTCCTTCCTGGGGCCCAGCGGTTGTGGCAAAACCACGCTGCTGCGCATGATCGCCGGATTTGAGATTCCCCGCGGCGGCAGGATCATGATCGGGGATCAGGATATCTCCGAACTCCCGCCTTATAAGCGACCTGTGAACACCATCTTTCAGAACTACTCCCTCTTTCCCCACATGACGGTATACGACAACGTCGCTTTTGCCCTCCGCATCCGTAAGAGCCCCAAATCCCAGATCAGAGACCAGGTGCGCAACATGCTGGCCTTGGTGAAGATGGGGGACCAGGCGCAGAAATATCCCGCCCAGATCAGCGGAGGGCAGAAACAGCGTATCGCCATCGCCCGCGCCCTGATCAACAATCCCAAAGTGTTGCTGCTGGACGAACCACTTGCCGCACTGGACCTTAAGCTTCGCCAGCACATGCTGATCGAACTGATGAACATCCACGACGCCGTGGGCATCACCTTCATCTATGTGACCCACGACCAGGGCGAAGCGATGAGTATCTCCGACCGCGTGGCTGTGATGGAAAACGGCAGGATCGTCCAGCACGGTCCCCCGGACGATATCTATGAACGACCCGCCAGCATCTTTTCCGCCTATTTCATTGGTGAGACCAATCTTATCACCGGAGAAGTGATGGGTATCGAGGATGAATATGTGCAGCTGAGGTGTCCGATGGGAAATGGCGAATTCTTTGAGATCGATAGCACCGTCCATTTTGCGCCCACCCTGGGCAGGCAGTTGACGGTATCCCTGCGCCCGGAAAAGATCGCCATCTCGCGCAGCAAACCGCGTGCCCAGGAGGATTTCAACATCCTGCGCGGAACTATCGAGGACATTCTCTATCTGGGCACCCACACCCAGTATATCGTGAAAGTGGGTGAACTCCGCTTCCGGGTGTTCAGCCAGCATAAACGGGTCTATTTTGATGAGAAGGCACTGGATTGGGAGGAACCGGTATGGCTGTTCTGGCATGATACCGATTCCTGGCTGATCGATGAGGTGCCCGAGAGTGGCTCCCCCTCACTATCCCACGATGTAACAAATGTTTACCAGCGCTGGGTGAAACGCCAGCAAAGCAACGGTATCTAAGCCGATGGAGTCCCTCCGCTCCCGGAACCTGGAAGCCGCGAACCTGAGGCGTCAAAACCTCGCCAGCCACATCCTCACGGCCCCTGCCCTGCTCTGGTTGCTGTTGTTCTTTCTGGTGCCCTACCTGATCGTTCTGATCTACAGTTTCCTCACTCCGGACATCTACGACATCCGCTTCATCTTCAGCCTGGAAGCCTATCGCCAGGTGAGTGCCGGGACCTATCTGAAGCCCTTTTTCCTGTCTTTCCGGCTGGCGGTCTTCACTACTCTGGCCTGCTTGGTTTTGGGATTCCCCGTCGCTTATCTGATCGCCAGGGCTCGGGAAAGGGTGCAAAACACCCTCCTGGTGATGATCATCATCCCCTTCTGGACCAATCTGATCATCCGCATCTTTTCCTGGCGCATCTTTCTGGCTTCGGAAGGGGTGCTGAACGATGTCCTGCTGCGGTTGCACCTGATCTGCTCCCCTCTGGAGATCATGCGCACCGATTTTGCCGTGATCCTGGTGATGGTCTATGTGTATCTGCCCTATATGATCCTGCCGCTCTACAGCGTGCTTCAGAAGCTTGATTTCACATTGCTGCATGCCGCCATGGACCTGGGGGCGAACGAGGTCAAAGCCTTCTTCCGCATCACCCTTCCCCTGGCCATGGAGGGTATCTTTGCCGGCTCGCTGCTGGTCTTCATTCCCGCCCTGGGAGCCTACCTGATCCCGCAACTGGTGGGCAACCAACAGTCCTTGTATGTGGGACAGGTGATCACCTACAAGATCAAAAACATCCCCCGCAACTGGCCCATGGCCTCGGCGCTGTCCTTCACCCTGCTCTTGCTTGTGGCTCTGCTCCTCTTTTTGATGTATCTGGCCTGGCGCCGGCGCGTCCTGACCAAACGGGGTGAATATGAGTAGGAAACTCACTTCTGCCAAAGTGTATAAAGGCATGAACCTCAGCATCTTCACCCTGGTGATGGTGTTCTTGTATATTCCCATCCTGATCCTGATCATCTTCAGTTTCAACGATGCCCGCATCATCACCGGCTGGAAAGGTTTCACCCTGAAATACTATGCCCAGCTCTGGACCAACGACGCCATCAAGGAAGCCTTCCGCAACACTATGTTGATCGCCGCCCTCTCCACTCTGATCTCCACCGTGCTGGGTGTCCTGACCGCCCTGGGGCTCGAAAACAAGCGCTTCAAGGGCAGAAAAGGATTGCTGGCTCTGATCTACACACCTTTGGTGATCCCGGATATCCTGATGGGCGTTTCGCTGGCTTTGCTGTTCAATTTCACGCGCGTGAACACCGGCATGGTGACAGTCCTGATCGCCCATATCACTTTCTGCCTTTCCTACACGGTGATCGTGATCCAATCCCGCCTGGCGGATTTCGATTATTCCCTGGTGGAGGCCGCCATGGATCTGGGTGCCAGGCCAGCCACAACGTTTTTCCGGATCAAGCTACCCCTGATGCTGCCGGGCATCATCGCCGCCGCGCTGCTGGCATTCACCCTTTCCATAGACGATTTTATCATCACTTTCTTCACCTCCGGGCGCGGCTTCGACACCCTGCCCATCTATGTGGAGGGCACCATCCGCCGTGGGACCATCACCACCATTAATTCCCTGTCCACTCTGATGATCGCCTTCACCCTGTTCCTGGTGGTGGTTACCAAACGCATCCGCAAGACGCTGATCTCGGCGTTGTGATAGATTGGACAGGTGGAAAGGTGGAAAAGTGGAAAGGAAGCTGCGCCAGGGTTGTATCGTAACACTGGCTTTAGCCGGTCGTTTCGCTGGCTTTAGCCGGTAAAAAAGCCTTGTTCTCACACCCGGAATCAAAATAGCGGGGCGCGGTTTGGAGTGGAAAATGCCGGCTAAAGCCAGCGAAACGACCGGCTAAAGCCAGCGTTACCATCCTGGGGCCGGCTTTAGAGGATGTGAAATAACACTCGTCATTAGTGTCTTACCCGTGGAGGCGGGCTTCAGCACTGATTATGTGATGAATTCAGATGAGTGCAAGATGGGTGCAAGGCTATCAAAGCATTTACTTTATAACTGCCTTGGTTTCCCGCCTGCGCAGGAATGACACAGATGATAAGCTCTCCAACCCTGTTGCTGCCTTTTCTCCATCCATCCATCCATCCCTTTTCCATTTTCCCCTCTTTCACTTTTCCCCTCTTTCCCCACAGTGTTAATCAAGTCTTTATCAAGCGTTAATCAAGCGTTAATAATTAACGCTTGATTAACGCTTGATAAAGACTTGATAAAGGCTATCACTCAAGGGCGGTCTGAGTATGGCATGGTGAAATCAAGCAGAAATCGCCACAGTAATCGCCACAGAAATCGAACAGAAATCGAGTAGTGCAAAAGCACTGACAGAGCTGTAGCAGTATGTCTAACGCATTGTATATATGGGCGTTAAGGGATAACCCCGATCACAGGGAAGGGCTGGATAGATCCCGCTGAGAGGAATAACCGGGAAAAATCAGGACAAAATTATCCTTTCTCAGTGATCCAGCAGCTTTTTCATTCTCTTCCAGCGGCTTACCTGATCCAGATAGTCCACATTCATGCGGCGATAGGCCTCCAACTCCTGATCCAGCCAGGCCTGGCGCTGTTTCACGCTTTCCCGGCGGTAATGCTGGTTGTTGGATTCGTAGCGGGTGTTGATCAGCCGGTTCAGTAAAACCTGGGATGCCAGAGGCGAGTATCCGGTGCGGGCGGAATAGACCAGCCCGATGGCATCCGCCTCCTGTTCATAGGCGTCCAGCCTGCCCTGCACCAGGGTTTCGTACATATCGAAGATATCATCCTCCAGCTCGGCTTCGATCTCCTGTGCTTTTTCGCTGAAGGCATCGGGAAGGTCTTCATCCAGCTCGGAGAATACATCGTAGGAACCGATATGATGCTCCCTCGCCTTGGCTTCGATCATTCCATGGAAGCGGGTTACATGGGCGATCTCATGGGCCAGCACGATAGCCAGCTCGGCTTCGTCCTCGATAAGTTGGATCATCCCTTTGGTAATGAAGATGTAACCACCGGGGCAGGCGTAGGCATTGGGCTCGGTGAGGTCGAGCAGGAAAAATCGGAAATGGATGTCGGTGCCATCGCTGGCGGAAACCAGATTCTGCCCCACGAAGTTCACATATTCCTGAAGCTGCGGGTCCTCATACAAGCCCAGCGAGGCGATCACCAGCGCCACCGCCAGACCGAAGCCCTCATGCGCCTCCATGAAGTAATCCGGTGTGCTCTTGGGCGGGATCTGGAACAGAGTTCTGAAAGCAAACTGTTTGTGCCTGGCATAGGTTTCCTCCACAAACTGTTGGTAACGCAGCGGATCTATCTGATAGCCATAGATATAGTCCAGCAGGGAAAGCTCTCCCCGGAACTGGGAATTGAACTTTTCGGCAAAGCCTTTCACACCGGCGGAAATGCTGTGCTGCGATACCTTGCCGGAGGCCGTGCTGCTTTGGATCGAAGCAAAGGCATCGTTGCGCAGGGCCTTTTCCTGCAGTGAGGTGTTCGAGATATAGCCTTTCTGCTGCAGGTACTCCACCAGCAGCCAGGGATCGCCTTCCTGGATCAGTTTGGCCTTTGAATTCACAGGTATTTGTGTGATTACTTTGTGGTAGGATCCCGCCCCCTCGCGCAGATAGGTGCGGTCGCGCTTGATGGTTACGTTTGTGGCGGTCAGCAGTGCCAGAAAGATCATGATCAAGATCGTCAATCCTGTATGTTTCATGTTTTCTCCTTTCTCTTAGAGCAAAACTCTGGTTCCATATTAAAAGTGTCCATCCGGGAAAAATCACTCCTGAGCTTCAGGAGGCTTTTCCAAGCGGAACGGTATGATGAAATAGAACTTGCTGCCTTTTTCTGCCTCGCTTTCCAACCAGATGAAGCCGTTCATCATTTCCACCAGCCGCTTGACGATGGTCAGGCCCAAGCCGGTTCCGCCATAATGGACGGCAGTGAGTTTATCCGCCTGTCCATATTGGTCAAAGATGGCGTTGATCTTGCGGTGGTCAATTCCGATCCCTGTATCCTCAACGCTGAAGATCAGCCGGATCTCGTTCTCGGCGAGGGTATAGACCTCGGCCGCAAGTTCCACCCAGCCTTCGCTGGTGAATTTGATGGCATTGTCCAGCAGGTTCAGGAAAATCTGTCTGAGGCGGTGCATGTCTCCATAAAGGGAATCCGGCAGATTGTCGCCAAGCCGGGCACGGATATCCACAACAGTATTCTTGTTCTGGGTGGCATAGCTGCGCACCACATCATTGATCAGATGCTGCAGGCTGAATTCCAGGCTGATCAATTCCAGCTTCCCGGCTTCGATCTTGGACAGGTCAAGCACATCGGAAACCATCTTGTGGAGGCTTTGTCCGCTGGTGTAGAGCAATTCGCTGATCTCGGTTACCTCAGGATCGAGTTCCATCCCCTTCAGGACATTGATCAATCCCAGAATGCCATTTAAGGGGGTGCGGATCTCATGGCTCATCTGCGCCAGGAACATTCCTTTGGCCAGGCTGGCGTTTTCCGCCTTTTCCCTGGCTTCCAGAAGTTCTTCCTCCACTTCACGGTATTGCGTGATATCCACCAAAAAACCCAAATATGCCTGCTTAGCTCCCTCGGGAGGCAGGGCAAGGCAGAAATCATATACCCAGCGGGTCTGGCCATTGGGCAGCTCGATCTGGTATTCCAGCTCATCGGTGGCAGGCCGTTCCTCCTGTATTCTCTGCAACCGGCTTTGTCCCAGTTCCTGATACTCGGGAGTAACCATAAACGGCACCTCAGGATGGGCATAGATCTCTTCAGGATTCAAACCCCACTGCGAGACATTGGACGAAACATAGAGAATAGCCAGAGGGTCGATTTGCAGTTTATAGATAATGATCGAACCTGCTTCGATTAATTTGCGGTACCAGGCAAGCTCCTCGGCTCTGGCTTGCTGTGCCTTCAGACCGGTGTGCAAGGAACGCATCTTCTTCCTCTGCCGGAGGATGATGTTGATCAGGATCAGACAAGCGGTCAGGAATACCATCAGGATCAGAAACGCCATTCCCAGGCTCAGATCCCATCCGGCATGGGGGGGATGATAGAGATATTTGCCCAGCCATTTGTTATGCAATTGCTGGAGTGTGCCATTCTCCTTCAGGGTGTCCAGTGCCTGGTCGATCGCCAGGATCAGCTCTTTGTCCTTGGAAGCAAAGCAGTAATCCCGGGTTTGGATCTGCTCAGCCAAGACCACTATATTATCCAGTTTAAACCGTTCGATCACCTCCCTGCCGCAGATGTAATTGGTGATCGCTGCATCGTATTTCCCTTCGTTCACCAGTTTTATAGCATCTTCCATGGTAATGACATCGATCACGGTACCGGTGAAACCGATCTGGGCAAGATATTCATGGGCAATATCGTCCTTTTGCATCAACAGGCGACCATTGCGGATATCCTGGAATTTCTTGATTCCGGAGTTTTTATGGGTGAAGATGCTGCGCCAGGTCTGAGTGTGGGGCTGGGAAAAATGAAACTGCTTGGCACGCTTGGCGGACAGAGCCATGCCCTGAACCACGTCCACTTCTCCCTCTTCCAGCCAATTCATCACTTGCGACCACTTGGCCAGACGGAACCGCGGGGTGCGGTTGAGCAATTTGCACACCTCACGGCTGAGTTCCACGTTATAGCCTTTGGGTATATTGTCCTCCAGATATTCATAGGGCCGGTAGTGGAAATCCCCACCGATGATCAGTTCCGCCTGCTGCTCTCCAAAAAGGGTTGTGAACAGTAAAATGGCCAGGAAAGCTGTCAGAGCCAGACGGAGTTTGCTTTGCATCATTGGTTGCTGCCTCTCTCTGCCTGGAAAGCTGCTGCTTCCCTGTGCACTCTGGCCAGATAGGGTGCCAGATCGAACTTTCTGTTCAAGCCGTTCATATTCATATAACGTACGCTTCCAAAAATATCCCGTTCCTGCCAGGGACGGTCGTGCTTGCCAAAACACCAGGCTATGCCGGCATAGGAATTCACATCCCGGCCGTCCAGCTCATATTTGTTGTTAAGATACAGCATCAGTTCAAATGCTGTTTCCGGATCGGGGCTCCATTCGATCAACTTCTTGCCCCAGTACATGCGCATGTAATTATGCATTTTGCCGGTGGTTAGCATCTCAGTTTGGGCTGCGTTCCAATATGGATCATCTGTATTTGCGGATTCCAAATTGTCAAGGGAATACTGCCGCGGGCGGGGATCATGCAGGTGATTGTTCAGGCTTTGCCTTGCCCAGAGCGGAAGGCAACGATAATGGTCATAATCGGGATTGTAATGGCAGAAGTTGCAGCTTAGTTCGCGGCGCACGATCAGCTCTTCCAGAAAAGCCGCCACTCCCCCCTGCAGGGGATCAGGATTGGCCTTGTCCTTGATCAAAAGGGCAGCGGCATAGGGCGGGATTTCACTGTATTCAAGCGTCCTCAGAGCAATTTCGAGGCTGGAGATTTGTCCGAAATGGAGATAGGGGCTCAGGTTGCTCTGGATCGAAAGAGCAGGATCGTTCCGTTTGCTTTGGTAGAAGCGCAGATGCTGCTGCAGAAAGTGTTCCAGGCGCCTGATCGCTTCGCTGTATCCACCTCTGAAGGATGTAACCGGGCTGACGCTATCATCCATCTTGAGATGTGTGGAAGCAAATTCCCAAACTTGCTCGAAGGTGGTCCGGGCAGTGAAGGATAGCATAGGAAGATCAGGAATCCTAATGGGTAAAAGCTTGGCGGAAAGCGAGCCCGGCGTAGGACAGGGCTGCAGATAGTGTTCCAACTGTCGCAGCAGCTTGCCCCTGAGTGTGGCGGCGGCGTATTCTTCCTTTCCGGAAGCGACCTTGACCGGAACCACAACATCGCTTTCGACCTCAAACCAGGGGATTTCCGGTAATAGCTGCTTCACTTGGTTCCGCCAGCTTCGCTGCCATTTCAGGTATCCGTGATCGAACACGATCAAGGCACACTTCTGTGTAGCAGCAGTAACCGCTTCCACAGAATCGGCGGCGATCAGGATGAAGGGAATCTTCAGTTCTGCCAGTTGGCGTCCGGTTTCCGCCAGCCCCTCCACCAGGAAGCGATAGTGCCTGAGGTTGGCTTCCGGCACGGTGTCTGAGAGAATAAAAACCACCTGCAGGGGAAGCCGCAAAGCCTCGGCTTGCCTGAAAGCAAACTCCAGAGCAGGATTGCAGTGCACTCTTTGGGCTTGCTGCATCCAATACAGAACAAAGCCGCCCTGGCGGGTCAGAGTCCCACTGGATTCATATATTCTATTCTCCATGATAGCACCGCATTGTATTATACATATTAATGTATCTTTATAATCCAGGGCTCATTTTTGTCAATCAAAAAACTGGCTTTGGTCAGGAATCTTGAACAGTCAGGATACATCCTCATTTCCACCGAGCTTGGAATGGATATTGCATTCTTGAGCAGTGCCATATAGGCCTTTCAATACGTCCTATTTGTGTGCAGAATTCGAACCGAGGAATAAATGACAGTTCTGATCCTTGCGACGGTGCTTCTGATCCTGAACTGGATAGTTGAGTACCAACGGCACCAGCGCAATGTAATGTCCATACCGATACGGGTCCATGTGAATGGGACACGCGGAAAATCCAGCGTTACCAGGCTGATCGCTGCCGGTTTGCGCGCCGGGGGTAAGAAGACCCTGGCCAAGATCACCGGCACGCTGCCGCGCGTGGTTCTTCCCGATGGCCGTGAAGCTGCCATCATCCGGTTGATGGGTGCTAACATCATCGAGCAGAAATACATCTTCCGGCACGCCATCAAGGAAAAGCCCGATGCCATCGTGATCGAGTGCATGGCGGTGAATCCAGTGTTCCAATGGATCACAGAACGCAAATTCGTGCGCAGCACCATTGGCGTGATTACCAATTGCCGTCCCGACCACCTTGATCTGATGGGCTCCACCGAGCAGAGTGTAACCATGTCCCTGAGCAATACCATCCCTCCCGGTGGAGTGTGCTACACGGCTGAAAACGAGCACTTTCAGCTCTTGCAGAGGGTGGCGGCACGCAGGCATTGTAAGATCCACCAGATCCGTCCCAAGGATGTAACCTTTGAAGAGCTGTCCAAATTCAAGTATATCGAACATGCAGAAAACGTCCAGCTCGCTCTGGCAGTATGTGCCGAAGCGGGAGTGCCACGGGAACTGGCATTGAAAGGAATGCAGGAAGCTCATCCCGATCCGGGGGCTCTGAAGAAATACCGGATCGAGGATGGCGGCAGGATCATCCACTTCTATAATGTCTTTGCCGCCAACGACCCCAAATCCACTGCCCGCGTGATCGATATGGTTACCGGGCATCTGCAGAATGTGCAGAAGATCATCATCCTGAACAGCCGTTCCGACCGTCTGTTCCGCTCCCAGCAACTGGTTGATGCCGTTCACAATCTGGATTTCTCCTATCTCCTGCTCACCGGTGAGATACCCGAAAAGGTGGAATCCTATGCCCTCCACGCCGGCATCCCCAGGGAAAAGGTGATCCCTTTGGGCGAACCCCTCACCGAGGTGATCTACCAAAAGGTGTTGGAACTCACTGAGAGCGAAGCCCATGTTTTGGGAATCGGAAACATTGCCGGCAGGATAAAATATGGTGCGCAGATCGTGGCGCACTTCAAACATAAAATTCAAGCAGCGAAGAAACGAGGAGCTGAAAGTGGTTGATGCAGTTGTTCAAGCAGCAGTTGGCATCGGAGTGATCATCAGTCTGATCTTTAGCGAGCTGTTGGGCGCTTCAGCCGGAGGCATTGTTGTGCCGGGTTATGTGGCGCTATATCTTGATCGTCCCATGCAGATAGTTGGCACTCTGGCGGTCAGTTTGCTCACCTGGGCGATAATCCGGATCATTGGAAATTTCACCCTTCTCTTTGGCAAACGCCGCATGGTGCTGAGCATTCTGATCGGTTTCATTCTGGGCTGGGGAAGCCGCATGCTGGTGGTTCAAAACCAGACCATTTACACCTATCAGCTGCAATCCATCGGTTATATCGTGCCGGGCTTGATCGCCAACTGGTTTGAGCGGCAGGGCTTTTGGAAGACCCTTTCCACCATGGGTGTGGCGGCGATCCTGGTGCGCCTGGTGCTGATGGTGGTGTTTGGAGGCGAAGTATGAGCATGTATCGTCCTTCGCTGAAATCGGGCTGGTCTCTGATTATCCTGTTTGCCTTTGCAGTCATCTTGTTTGTGTTTGCCCAGCGCAGCTATGTCACCATCAAATCGGACAATTATGAAGTGAAGGTGGAAGCCGCTCAGCTGATGAATACCTTCATCGATTCCCTGCGCTCGGAACAGCAGCGGCAGGGGATTCCCTTCGATCCGATCGATGACCCCTTCCAAACTGGCCTGATCGGTATCAGCCGCAGTTCCATCACCACGGACAGGGGTTTGCTTTCCGACAAGCAGGCTGCCATCAATCCCAACCTGGCGGCAGTCTTTGTGGAGGAATTCACCCGTGAAAACCTCAGGGAGGGAGACCGCATCGCAGTTGGCATCACCGGTTCCAATCCCTCGGTCAATCTGGCGCTCTATGCCGCCATCAGGGCAATGAAGCTTCAGCCCTCGATCATCGTGGCTTTGTCCTCCGCAGCCTATGGTGCCAACCGTGAGGAATACACCTGGCTGGATATCGAAGCGGTGCTCAAACGCAAGGGATTGATCGATTTCGGGGTTGCCTTTGCCTCCATGGGCGGCAAGGAGGACCTGGGGATCGGACTCTCGGATCAGGGCATCTCAGCCCTGCTGGCCGCCATGCAGCGAAACGGAATTCCACTGCTGACGGGTTCCAGCCTGGAAGAGAACGTCAAGGCACGGGAAGACGCCTATGCCTCATTGTTGGAATCCGGACAGCGCTACAAGCTATTCGTGAATGTCGGCCGCGGCCTGGCCAATGTGGGCAGTGAACCGAACGCAAACCAGATCCCGGAGGGAATAAACCGGCGCCTAGCCGAGAAGGAATTCTTCCCCGAGGGCATCATGATGGTGATGGCTCGCCAAAATGTTCCCGTTCTCAGTGTGCAGCGCATCCAACGCTGGGCCCGCCGCTATAATATCCAGGCAACGACAGACAAGCTGCCCGAACCGGGAATCGGGCCGGTCTTCAGCGTTAAAAAACACAACGTTACGATCGCCACCCTTTGCCTGATCCTACTCACGGCAGCGATCATCGCCGTGATCATCTTTGACCGGCACGACCGCCGCTTCATGGCAAATATCGTGGACCCCGACGACGAATTGTAAGAATTTGGAGTATAAATGTACAAACCCTTTCTCTTGATACTGGCAGGAATGATCCTGCTCGCTCCGGGATGGGCCAAAACCAGCCCCCTTTCCTTCAGCAATCCTGGCAACCGCCGGCTGCTCAAGACCGAGGCGGGCAACTACTATTATTACCGTTCCCTGCCCGAAAAATCCATGACCCTGAATGTGAGCGGCATCGAGAGCATCGAACTGCGCTCCTTTGCCATCGAATCCCTGCGCAAACCCAAGGTTCATGTGGTGATCGACCGCAAATCCACTGCCTACGACCTGAAGCCGGAAAGCCGCCTAAATGGCTTTCACCTCTATGAACCGGTCAAGATCAGCATCCCCAGAAACACCGAAAGCATAGAAATCCTCTGCTATGAACGCAGCATCTATTTCCGCCCCTTCTACACGGTGCCGCCCAAACCCAAAACCAGCAAACCAGCCAGACCCGCCAACCGTGTGATCCGTGCCCACGGCGGGATCATGACCATGACGCATAATGGCAACAGCAGCGAGTACTACACCTTCAATCCCTCGCAGAGCTTTAAATTCACGCTCAACAACTCCCGCGACGGCATCGTCTATGTGCGGGCGAGACTGCTGGACCGCAGCCTGCCGGAATTTGATCTCTATCATAACGGCGAACTGGTGGAGACCCATGAGTTCTCCCTGAAACGCACCACCCAATACAAAGTGGTGGGAATTGACCACCTCTCCACTGGCATGAAGATCAGCCTACCCAAAAATGGCGGCAGCTCTGAATATGAACTGCGGGCGAAAAGCGACCACCTTTTCCTGGCCAAACCTGTCCTGCTGAAGGAAGAATAAGGATCACCCATGCCCGATCCCAACAAAGACAAACGGAAACCCAGCATCTCATCACCGGAAGAGGACACCGGAACTCCACAGTCCCCCCGGCCCTCCATCGATACGGAGGATCAGGAAAAGCGACCACCGGCCTCTCGTTCGCCCCGCAGTATAGTACCCATCATCCTCTGCCTGATCCTGGTGTTCTCAGCTTCCCTGGTTCGGCTGGAAGCGCAGCTCGAAACCTCCCTCACCCTGCAGGGAACCTATTCGGACAATGTGTTCCAGCTCTCAGAATATGACTTCGAACGCTTCGAGGAGGATCATCCCAACCTGGAATATGCCGACACCACTGATGACCTTACCCTGGCCGCCAAGATCGATCTGGCCTATTCAATGCGCTACAAATGGTACAGGATCACCCCCTCCCTAACCGGCACCCTGTCCCAGAATGTGTCGAACACCGCCAAACAGCGCCGGGACGCCTTGCTGCGCCTGAAAGTGGAACGCCACTATTGGAACCTGACCGCCCTCTATGGATTCTACCCCTATATCTATGTGCGCGATTATGTGGATACGGACGGAACCAACCAGCTGGAACACTACAGCTATGAGCGCAACCTTTACCGTGGCGACCTCAACATCAAGCCCTTCTCCCATTCCATCCTCAAGCTGCACGCTCGTTATGAGCAGTATTACTACAATCAATACTGGACCCAATACGACGGCAACGCCACCACCTTCGGGCTGGGTTGGCGGCAGAGCTTTCCGGTGTTCATTGTGGAGGGCATGTATCACTTCCGCAAGTTTGACAATGTAAATGCCGGCTCCCGCGATTCGTCCTATGAGAGCAACCTCTACAGCGGCAATCTGAGGCTGAAATCCATGCCCCTTTCTGAATCCAAACCCCAGGGCCCCACCTGGTATCCCTCGCTCGTCTTGTCCTATGAGGAGCGCTTTTCCCAATCCAACGACGATTGGTATGGCGGCAGGACCGACAAGATTTACCTCACCCGGGCGGCTTTGAACTTCGATCTCGATCCCCGCTGGAATTTAAAACTTGACTACTCCCACACTTTCAGAAATGTAGATTCACCCGTGGTGGCGGTGATCCGTTTGCGCGAATATGGCGAAAACCGGATTTCCGCCGCGGTTAAATATAAGTTTTAGGAAGTGATCATGATCTTCAACCGTGAATCATCGCTCAAACGCATCAGAGAGTTTCTGGACCTGGTGGAAAACCACAAACTGGAACTGCGGCACTATGGCCATCCGGTGCTGGTCTGGGCTGTGCAGGATGGCACCGTATACTATTCCCTGTGGGAGGCCGACACCCTTGACCGCTATGGACTGGAAAATGTGGATGGCTGGGATTTTGAAGAGGATGCCCTGTTTTGCCCGGACTGGGTGTCTGAAAGCGATGAAGATGAAGATGATGAAGACCTGGATGAGGATGATCTCGACCTGATCTGCGAGACTGAAGACAAAACCGGGATCTGAGGCGGTCAGCCCATGCGGATCGCAATAATCGGAGGCGGCGGTTGGGGTCTGGCACTGTCCAAGCTCCTGTGTGAGAATTCCCACGCTGTGCTGGTCTGGGAACATGATCCAGCCAACCTCAAAACCCTGCTTGCCACCCACAGCAATCCCCTGTTACTGAAGGGGATCGAGCTGCCCAAGGAGGTGTCCTTCTGCGGCGATTTCGCTGCAGTGGCCGATTTTTCACCTCAACTGATCATCCTGGCCACGCCCACCCAGTTTCTGCGCTCCACCCTCCAAAACATCCCTCCCGTTACACGCAGCCGCATCTGGACCAATCCGGACCTGCTGGCGGTGGTGAATGTGGCCAAAGGCATCGAGGAGAACAGCCTGCTGACGATTTCACAAATTCTCAGTCAGGAGTTGCCTTCCGCCCTTCACCCTCTGATCTGTTCATTATCCGGGCCCAGCCATGCCGAGGAGGTAGCCCGCCGGATCCCCACAGCAGTGGTGATCGCGGGCTCAGATGAGGTTCTGCTGAAGCGGCTGCAAGAGGTTTTCAGCAACGCATATTTCAGGGTCTATCGCAGCAACGACCTTCTGGGAGTGGAGATCGGCGGTGCCGTGAAAAACATCATCGCCATCGCAGCCGGAATCATCACCGGACTGAGCTATGGAGACAACACCATCGGAGCCTTGCTCACACGTGGATTGGTGGAGATCCAACGGTTCGGAGTGAAACTGGGCGCCCGACCCGAAACCTTTCTGGGGCTGTCCGGAATCGGAGACCTGATCACCACTGCCACTTCGCCCCACAGCAGGAACCGCCATGTGGGTGAACAGATCGGCAGAGGCCAGAAACTGCCCCAGATCATCGCCACGATGAACACGGTGGCCGAGGGTGTGGCCACCACCCGTTCCGTGTTTCAGCTCAGCCAAAAGATCAGGGTGGAAATGCCCATCGTCGAACAGATCCATCAGGTGCTCTATCACGACCGGGAGCCACGCCAGGCCATCACAGAACTGATGACCCGCGAACTCAAGGCCGAGGGATTGGCAACTTAACTGTCAGACTAATTTACACTTATCCCAAGCCAAGTATCCTTCCTTCAGTCTTGTTTCTGTGCAACTCATTCCCCCAAGACCAGGTAAAGTCCAGATTTCTATTGACAGAATATTAGCACTCTAATTTGTGGTTTGCTAAGAAGTCGATCCGGCTTATACTATTTGTGAAAACCAAACATCAGATTATGGAGGTAAATACAATGAAACTGAAACCGATTGAAGACCGTGTGGTGGTGAAGATCGACACCGCCAAACAGGAAAAGACCGTGGGCGGGATCATCATTCCCGACACCGCCAAGGAAAAGCCGCAGATGGCTGAAGTGATCGCCGTTGGCACCGATGAGGATTTGCAGAAGATCATCAAGGTGGGGGACAAAATCCTCTATGGCAAATACTCCGGCACCGAGGTGGAAGTTGACGGTGAAAAGCTGCTGATCCTCGCCAAGAGCGATATCCTGGCGATCGTTGAGTAGGCTCATGCTTGAAGTAACCACTCAGAACTTCGAAAGCGAAGTGCTGCAATCCGAACTCCCCGTTCTGGTGGATTTTTGGGCGCCTTGGTGCGGACCCTGCAAAGCTCTCAGCCCCACTGTGGAAAAACTGGCTGCAGAGCTGGAAGGCAAAGTGATCGTTGCCAAGTGCAACATCGACCAATCCCCGGAAATCGCCGGAAAATACTCCATCATGTCCATTCCCACCATCCTGATCTTCCACCGCGGCGAAGTAAGCGCCCAATTGGTCGGCCTGGTGCAGAAGGACAAGATCCTGGACAAGCTGAGAGCCTTCATCTAACCTGCCATTTAGTCAAAGCATAAGCGCCCGGCGTATTCCACCGGGCGCTTTTTTGCGTGTGATTTCTCGGAGCGCCGTTGGGACTATATTGGCGCTATCTTCATTTGCTCTATTTTTCCTCTATCGTGGATACTTATGAATAGGTATGATGGCTTGGCATGAACTTCGCTGAAAACGCGTTTTCGCTAGCCCGAGTTTCGCACGAAAAAATTGAAAATCGGGCAAAATTAGCCATATCTGG
>CAZVXK010000045.1:0-18228 GCA_964631665.1 uncultured Candidatus Cloacimonadota bacterium
TCTTCACGTGGGCTAAAGCCACACGCCTGATGTCCTGCACCGGTTAAAAACCGGTTTCGATTCCAGGTTTGGCGGGATTGTATCACAATCGCCACAGCTCCAGGACTGGTTTTCGCTATGTGTTTGTCCCCAAGGTTTGATTAGTTAAATAACATTCTCGCTGGCGGACCCAACAGTCGGGATGCTCGATTTTTCCTCGGTTCCTCTATCCCTCTGTTTTGTAAAAATCCTGATCTGCAAGGCTGGCGGACCCAACAGTCGGGATGCTCGATTATTCCTCAGTTCCTCTATCCCTCTGTTTTGAAAAAACCTGATCTGCAAGGCTGGTGGACCCATCAGTCCGGATGCCTGATTTTCCAATGATTTTCCTATGTCTCTCTGATGGTTCCTTGATTCCTTGATTGATGAGCCAACATTTCGCATGTTTCCGCTCTTATTCCATGGTCTTAATCAAGCCTTTATCAAGCGTTAATCAAGCGTTAATTATTAACGCTTGATTAACGCTTGATAAAGGCTTGATTAACGCTTTGGTTTGAGGGAAGAACAAGAACCATCTGATCCGCTACCCAGAGGCAAGTACTGCGCAGGCGTTGCTTAACTTGCTGTTTGGCAATGCATAGGGTGTATGTGTCAGAGTGAATCGCAACCCGGTATCCAAAGAAAATCCAGATGGAATCCAAAACTGTCCATAGCAGGTCTGAACAAAGCCTGGACAATGTATGGACAACGCCTGGGCAGGATCTTGCAGCACTTGGGGAGAGCCATCCCCGGGCTCGGATTTGCTTCAACCAGGCAGGGAAATTACGATTTTACTTGACAATGAGCAAAAGGCGGAATTAAAGGATAAAAAATGAATCTGGTGGTAAGAAGCAAGCATGGTCTCGATCTTCATCGACTATAAACTCACGCGGTTCCAGCGTGAGATCAAATATGCTTTCAGCTTTATCTTTCAATCGCTTGGCTATGGTTTCAGTTTCATCGAGGATACCGGCCAATTGAAGGATAACGATATCCTGCTGATCTATGGCTTCACAGACCCCACGGTGGAGCAATTGGCCGGGATAGCGGAGCATTATATCACCATTTTCATCCAGAGCGATCCGGATTTGTTCGATCCCAAGGCCATGAACATGGAGAAGCTGAGGCGTTCCCTGCGCGAGATCAAGCTGCTTTCCACCACGCCGGTGATCAGCTCCCGCAAGTTTGACTTTCTGGCGGAGAATATTTCCGAGAGCGGAATCCATGCCGGAAAGATCAATTTCGACTTGGTGGGGAATATCTTTTTCCATCTGGCGGGGCTGGAACAAGCCGTGGATCCCACCCGCGACCCGCAGGGCTATTTCGACGACAGCCTCAGCCTGTTTTATCCCTACCGGGAGACCCCCTATGTGGACAACCTGTTGTGGTTGATCGACAGCATGATCAAGGAGCACACCCGCTCCCGGGGGCTCTACATCGTGCAGAGGCACTACTGGCCGGAGGGACAGCAATCGGCGGTAACCCTTTCCCACAGTGTGGACAACCTCCAGAAATGGGACTATCCCTCGCTGATCCTGTCCGTTGCGGACGATCTGGTGATGCTGGCCACCCTGAACTGGCGCCAGCTTTGCCACACCCTGCAAGGCAAGCTCAAATACCTGTTCACCAATTATGAGCTCTACTGGAATTTTGAGGAATACCGCGCCCTGGAGCGCGATTCCAACTGCCACAGCACCTTCTTCATCGCCCCTGAGCAGAATGAATATATCAATTACAGCCTGGACGATCCCGACCTGCAGGAGGAGATCCAGCAGATCCTCAAGTCCGGCAACGAGATCGGGCTCCTCACCACCCCCGACAAACTAAACCGGGACGATTTCATCACCCGCAAGCAGATCATGCTACACCAGCTCCACAAGGAGCAGATCGGCATCCGCCAATTGGGCTACCGGAACAACGAGATACTGAGGGATTTGCATAACAAGCTGGGTCCTTCCTACAGCCAAAGCACCACCCTGAGGGATGCCCCGGGTTTTGCCGGTGGTTTTTCCATTCCCTATCAGCCCTGGATCTCCGGTGCGAAAGCCAGCTTTTGGGAATTGCCCACCATCTACCGCGATGCCTATCTGAAAGTGAATAAACACAAGGTGTTGCAACTGGACGACGCCAAGCATCAGGTGAAGAAATTCTTTCAAAACACCCTGCGCACCCGGGGCATCTTCGGGCTGGATTTCTCCCTGGCCAGCTATACCGATATCCACTATTGCAACAAGCTTTATGCCTATATCCTGGCCTTGATCAAATCCAGCAACAACTGGGTGACCACGGCGCAGGAGATCGCCTCCTGGTGGGAAAAGCGCAACCGGGTAACCATCGATGAGGCGGAATATGAGATCAGCGCCTACTTCCCGGACGATCTGGAGCATTTCACCATCCAGATCTTCAACGAGGCCAAGGTGAAGGAAATCGATGGCGTGCCTGCCAGGATCGATGGCAACATGGTGCGCTTCCGCCAAGTGAAAGCCGGCTCCATAGCGGTGATCAGGCTGAACAAGAATCCGTGAAGAAGCTGCTCCACCTCCAGCTCCTGCCTTGGCTGACCGGAGTGCAGAATTTCAGCCTGCACCTGTTGGATGGGTTGCCCCCGGATGAATTTGAGATCCATGTTGCCAGCCAGCCGGGCGGGGACTTGGTATCCGCCGTCCGGCAGCGTGGCTATAGCTACATTCCGCTTTCCCTGCTGCGCCATCCCATTTCGCTGCTGGACCTGTTTGCCTTTCTGCAACTGATATGGGTCTTCCGGAAACACCGCTTCGACATCGTGCACACCAATTCCTCCAAGCCGGGCCTCCTGGGCAGGATCGCCGCCACGCTCTGCGGCGTTCCCCTGGTGATCCACACCGTGCATGGCACCGCTTTTCAGGCGGGACAGCCTCCGCTGGTGCAATTTGCCTATCAAGCGCTGGAGTGGTTGGGCAACCGGCTCTGCCACCAAGTGGTGTATGTGAATGATTCCGACCGCTTGAACTGCCTCCGCCTGGGTCTGGTTTCCGCTTCGAAAGCCAAAACCATCCATAATGCCATTCCGCCGGAGCTGAGCCGGCAACTGGAAGAGATCGCACAAAAGCGCAAACGCAAGAAACGCGGGGATGAATTTGTGATTGGCTCCACGCTGCGCTTTTCCTGCCAAAAGAACGTGATCGCGCTGGTGAGCGCCGCCTGCCAGGCTTGCAAGGCCGAACCGCGGCTGCGATTCATTCTGCTGGGGGAGGGGGAGCACCTGGCTCTGTGCCGCCAGATAGTGCGCTCCCATCAGCTCAATCACCGCATCCTGCTGCCGGGATGGGATCCCAGGGTGGCGGACTGGCTGGCCCGTTTCGATGCCTTTATCCTCTGGTCGAGGTGGGAGGCGCAACCCTTAAGTATCATCGAGGCAATGTTTTCCGGACTGCCGGTGATCGGTTCGGCGATACCCTCGATCGCGGAACTGGTTACGGATGATTGCGGTTGGTTGATCGCCCTGGACGATACCAAGGCTTTGACAGAGTGTATGATTAGCCTGGCCCGGCATTCGGCTGCTGGGGCAAAAAAGGGGATCGCAGCAAGGCAACGCATCAGTGCTCTGTGCAGCTATAACCAGATGGTCTCCTCCTACCTCGGGCTTTACCGGCAGAGCGGGATTTAGACCTCCATGCCGGCTTCCGTGATCGTTAAAATCCTGCTGGGATCGCTGCTGATCCACTCGCTCACCCATGTGCTGGTGCCGCTGAACATCTGGTTTTCCAGAAGATATGGCATCATCGCCAAACCCAGCGAACGGCGCGTCCACACCACCCGGATCCCAGAGGCGGGAGGCCTCAGCTTTGCCCTACCCATCATCCTGGCGCAGGTGGGGTTGGGGATCGCCATCCTTCCTGATGTGATGGGACGGATGCTGATCCAGCTTGCGGCGGTGGCGATGTTAACCCTGTTCATCGGTGTGATGGACGACCGTTATGAGAGCAAAGCCCGGTTCAAGCTGTTGTGGCAGATCGGGGTGGCGGTTTTGATGTATCTGATCGGATTCCGGGTGGATGTGCTCACCAATCCTCTGGGACAGGATATCCTGCTGGGCTGGCTGTCCTTTCCGGTTACCCTGATCTGGTATCTGGTGGTGATGAACGCCATCAACCTGATCGATGGGATCGATGGGCTGGCCAGCGGGATCTGCGTGATCGTGTGCGGGGTGCTGCTGATCGTGGGCGGCAGCGAGGGAAACCTGTTGGTGGTGGCGCTTTCCGCCTTTCTGCTGGCGGGGAATCTGGCCTTTCTGCGCTTCAATTTCTTTCCGGCCACAATCTTTTTGGGGGATACCGGCGCGCTATTCAACGGATTGATCATCGCCGCCATTTCCGCCGCGGGAGCCACACAATTCAAAGGGATCACCTCCATGACCATGATGATCCCGCTCTCAGTGCTGGCGATCCCCCTGATCGACGTGGTGCTGGCGGTCTTCCGCAGGATCCGCATGGGCAGCATCTTCGCTGCCGACAAAGCCCACATCCACCACACCATGCTGGCTTTCGGGCTTTCGCAGAAAATGATCTCGCTGATCGTCTATATGGTGACTCTGCTCTTTGGACTGATCGCCATCGGCTTCTATTTCAGTTCCAAGAAGATACTGTTCTCGGTGCTCTTGGGGGTGCTGATCCTGATGGTGGTGGCAGCCTATGTTATGATGCGTTTGGAGAAGAACAAATGAGAGCTTTCACACTGATGCTTGTCCTGGCTGGGATCGCAGCCGGCCTGAGCGCCGCCAATTGGCAGACGATCACCAATACCAGCCATGTCTATGATCTGATGTTGCAGGACGACCAGGTCTATTTTTCCACCTGGGGCGGGGTGGTGCAGGCCGCTTTGCCTGTTGGTGCCAACGCAGGATTCTCCGAACTGGTGCAGCAAAAGGTGTGGACCACCGCTGATGGGATCGCCTCCAACGACGTCCGCAATCTTGAATACATCGGGCTGACGGGGACCTTGTGGTTCGGCAGTGCTTTCAACGGTATCAGCATCGTTACACCGGGTGGGGTGCAGCAGTTGAATACTGGACTGGGCCTGCCCTCAAACCGGGTGGTGAAGATCATCGAGCATGGTTCCGAGGTGCTGGTTGCCACCGGCAGCGGTTTATCCTCCTTCTACTATCTGGAGGGGGTCAATTTTCCCCTCATGCTGTATAATTATACCAATCAAAACACCGGCGGCGGGCTGCTGTCCAATGAGATCGAAGCCATGGTGCTGGCCCCCAACAACTATCTGTATATCAGCACCACGGCGGGGCTGAACTTTGTGCACCTGGATTCGCTGGCAGTGGACCAGGCCTGGCGGCATTTTCCGCCTGCGGAGCTGCCTTCCGGCTATGTAAACAAGCTTTCCGTGAATGGGAACAAGCTGGCGGTGGCCTATTACAACAGCGTTTACCTGCATTCCAGCGATCCCTGGCAGGGGGGATGGGAAATGGTGAATACCACTGGCGGCATCCTGAATTCCGCCATTGCCGGCGTTTGTTTGGACGATGCGAACTCCTTGTGGGTATCCTATGGTACCTGGAACGAGGATTTCCTGACCCTGTCGCGGGATATCGACACGCTGATGACCAGCATCGACAGCCAGGGCAATGTGAAGCATTGGGCTGAATTTGAGGCCGGATTGAGGGACAAGAGCATCAGCCGCATCGTGAGCCAGAATGGTAAAATCTATCTCTGCTCCTGGGGCGATGGCATCTTTCTGCAGGAATCAGACAATCAATGGACGCAGTTCATACCCAATTCTATTGGCTTTCCCAAAGTCCGCGCCATCAGCAGCGACCACAACCATGCCGCCTGGTTTTCCAGCGGCGATCTGAACCATCTGCCCCTGCGCAAAAGCGCCCTGGGCGCGTCCAAGTGGCTGAACGGGCAATGGCACACCTACAACATCGCCAACAGCCCCATCCACAGCGACAACATCCTCACCGTGGCGATCGACAGCCACAACCGCAAATGGTTCGGGACCTATGACGTGGTTCCGGGGGAAAGCCCCGTGGGCTGGCTCAATGGCCTCACGGTGTGGGACGAGACCACCGATGAATGGAAACACTTTACCCGCTGGGGTGTCCGCACCTGGAACCATCAATCCCAGACCTGGAATCCCTTCATCCCGGATTCACCGACCCTGCAGAGCAACACTATCGGCCACATTGCCATGGATCAGAACAACAATATGTTCGTCTCCGGCTATGACCGTGGCTTCAGCGTCTTTGATCCCGAGGATAACCTGATCGCGGAATTCATGATCTCCAACAGCGTTTATCAGCGCACCATTTACAGCTATCATAACGGCAGACAGTATTTCTTCGGTACCAACAACGACCGCGGGCTGGTGATCTGGAACCACAATTCCATTCCTGAAACAGCCGGCGAGCACTGGCTGGTGCCGGCACCCGCCGAACTGAGCAACTGTGAGGTGTATGGCGTGGTGACGGTGGAAAGCCCCTATGAGGGCATCCAACACTGGATCGCAGTCAGCAACGGGCTTTACATGTGGAACGAGCAGAACTGGTATAAATATGACACCTCGATCAAACGGTTTATCTACAATACCGGTAACGGGTTGTGGGAGAATGACCTGCTCTACTATGTGGACGAGGAAAGGCTCTACGGCTCGGTGCGCACCACTCCCACCGCCATCTATCTCGATCCCTTTGACCGCATCTGGATCGGTTCACTGGATAATGGCATCAGCATGTATAATCCCCGCACCGAACATTTTACCAATTACTTCGTGGCCAATTCGCCTCTGCTGACGAACCATATCACCGCCCTGGGCTATGATCCGGTGGAGGGGCTGCTGCTGATCGGAACACCGGATGGTTTGAATACCCTGCGCATCGGCAGGAGCATCAAACCACCCACCACGCTGCAGACCCTGAAAGCCTTTCCCAATCCCTTTTATCCCAATGGAAGCAACACGGTGCAGATCGTGAACCAGCCCCCGGATGTGATGCCGGCGGGCAAAAACAACTGCCGCATCTATGACAGTTCCGGTGCCTTGGTGATCAAGCTGGAAGAAAATGAATTCTCACGCTTTGCCTGGAACGGTGAGAACAGCACGGGGAAGAAATGCTCCAGCGGCATCTACTTCTTCGTGGTTACGGATGCCGAGGGCAACACCAAAAAAGGGAAGATAGCCCTGATCCGCTGATCAGCGCAGCGCCAGTTGTTCGAAGATCTTCACGCCGGTGGCGATGCAATCGGATAAGGGCAGGAAACGGTCTGAATGCAAGGGCTCGTTGCAGCCTGAGCCCAACCAGAACAGCAATCCCGGATAGAGCGAGGTGAAATAGCCAAAATCCTCTCCTGCAAGAGTGGATTCCGCTTCCTGATACACTATTTCCAGGTCGGTACAGACCTGCTGCAGGGTCTTGACCAATTCCGGGGCATTGACCACGGGATCGTAGCTGCAGAGGAAATCAACTCTGGCTTCGGCACCGGTTTGGGCTGTTGCAAGGGTGGCGTTTTTCCTGATCAATTCATTGATGATGTCCCGCAGGGGCTTGGACAGGCTGCGCTGGGTTCCCTCCAATTTGCAGTGCCCGGGGATCACGTTCCGGATGGTGCCGGAGGCCATTTTGCCCACATGGAAGATCACCCGTTGCTGGCTGGATAGCTCTGAAATGTCCGCCTGCATCCGGTTCATGAATTCCACTCCGCTGAGCAGGGCGTTGATGCCCTGTTCGGGAAAAGCAGCGTGCGCCGGCTTGCCATTGAAGGTAACGTCAAATTCCTGCGGCACTCCAAAGATCACCCCCTCCCGGCAGGAGATAGTTCCCACAGGCAGCCCGCCGGCTGCGTGCAGGGCAAAGACCGCTTCCACGGGATAGTTCTGGATCAGCCCTTCGGCCAGCACGGTTTCCGCTCCACCCTGTCCCTCCTCTGCAGGTTGGAACAGGAACAGCAGGTTGCGGTCTGGTTTCAGCTGCACCATGCGGTCGATCAAGCCCAGCAGGATGGTCATGTGGACATCGTGCCCGCAGGCGTGCATCATACCCTCGGTGCGGCTGGTGAAGTCACAACCGGTGTTTTCTTTCACTGGTAGGGCATCCATGTCCGCCCGGAACAAACGATAGGCGCCGCTGCCGGAGCTATACTCCACCAAAAGCCCGGGACAGCTCTTGAACTCATGTATCTGAATCCCGTCCAGTTGCTGCAACCAGTTCAGAAGCAGGGCTTTGGTCTGCTGTTCCTGGAAGGCAAGCTCCGGCGTCTGATGGAGCTGGCGGCGGATCGTGTTCAGATCGAAACTCATAGCAGACCTGCAGCTTTGGCGTGCAGCATCAGGATGCGGATGGCGTTGGTGGCGGCGCCCAAACGTACGTTATGCGCAACGTTCCAGAACGCCAGCGAGTGCTTGTCAGTACCATAACGCAGGCGGCAGACCTGGCTGTCGTTGGAATTTCCCAGTTTGAGCGGTGTGAAGAAAGTGTTTTCAGAGAAGACGATGGAGGGGCTGTTCTTCAATGCTTTTGCAGCTTCGGCCAGATCAACCTCACGCTCGAATTCAGCATAGACCGCGATACTGTGTCCATGAACGACCGGCACGCGCACGGTGGTGGTGGAAATGGCGATATTCTCTTTGCGCAGGATCTTGCGGGTTTCAAAGTGCATCTTGTCCTCCTCCTGGCAATAGCCGTTGTCCAGAAAACCTCCGATCTGGGGGATCACATTCAGATCGATTAATTCCGGATAGATGCCTTTGTCACTTGAGCCCTGGCGCTGGTCCTGCAGTGCCAGGATACCCTTGTGCCCGCTTCCGGAAACCGCCTGGTAGGTGGAGGCCACCACTTTGGTAAGCCCGAACAGGCGGTCCAGTACCGCCAGTGGCAGGATCAGCTGGATGGTGGAGCAATTGGGATTGGCGATGATGCCATTATATCCAACCACCTGATCACCGTTGACTTCCGGCACCACCAGGGGGATGTTCGCCTCCCGGCGGAAGGCGGAGGAATTGTCGATCACCACCTCACAGGCAGCCAAGGCGATGGGGGCAAAGCTGCGGGCCACTCCCGCCCCGGCGGAGAACAGCACATAGTCATAATGCTTGAGTAGCGAGCTTTCGTCCAATGCGTGCACCACGAGAGGTTTGTCCACATAATACAAAATCATGCCTTCAGAGCGTTCTGAGGCATACAAGTCCAGTTGGGACACGGGGAGATTGAACTCTGCCAGGCAGGTGATCATCATCCTTCCCACTTCACCGGTAGCGCCCACTATTGCTATCTTCATCTATTTACCTCGGTTAAATTACCATTATGTTTACCCTGTTCTGCAAACAAGCCGCTTTTGTCAATGCAAAACTTGACAAAAAAGCCCTCAGCCGATTTTTGAGTTTGAACTTAGCGCCCCAGTAGCTCAGGGGATAGAGCAGCGGTTTCCTAAACCGTTGGTCGGATGTTCGATTCATCTCTGGGGCGCCATTTCTAAAGGATGTTATGAATAGTTTCCGCAGCGGCGTCGTGGTGCTCTTTTACCTGCAGGGGGAGCTCCTCTGTGGAATGATCCTGTCCCGGGAGAACGATTATTATCAGGTGCTGGCGGAGGATGGGACGCTCCACCGGCTCAATTCCAAACGCTTCAGCCTGGTTTCCGCCCAATCCTATGCGCCGCTGACTCTGGAGGGTTTGAAGCTGTTCCAAAGCCGGGTGGAAGAGAGGTTGGAGTCTCTGGATGAAGACCAAATCGCAGCCCGCCTGCGGGAGAGGGAATCAGGCTTCACTTTCCCCGAGGCAGTTGGAATTCTTGGCTTTATAGACGATGTTTCCCATTTTGCCTTGTTTCATTTGATCAAACAGAACCCCCAGACCTATCTCTGGAAGAAAGACCAGATCAGCCTGCGCAGCGATGAACAGCGGCAAAGCTATGCCCGGGAATCCGCTCTGCAGCAGGAACGGGAGCTCTATCTGAACAAGGTCAAAGCCTTTCTGGATACATACATGCGTGCTGCGGAAGCTGCCAGTCTGGAGGAAGATACCAAGGCCGTACTTGTGAATGATCTGAGCAGTATCATCCTCTTCCGTAAACCCCGGGATCTAATCAAGCTGCTGCGCAACTATTCTGATGATAGTGATATGGCTGGATTGATCAAGGAGCTGCGGATCGCTGTAGGAGATCTTGATCCAGATACAGATCCCATCGCTGCGGAGGCTGGAATCCCGGTCAGTTTTCCGTCCTGGTTGTGGAAACAAGCTGTCCATCCTGTTCTGCAAACACCTGCCCAAGTGGAAGCGTTCAGCATCGATGCGGAAGGCACTCCGGATTTTGACGATGCCTTGTCGCTGACCCAACTCCCGGAGGGTTGGCTGATCGGTGTTCATGTCTCCAGCGTGGCGGATCGGCTGCCCCTTGGTTCCGCACTATATGAAGAAGCCCTGCGCCGTGTTTCATCTTTGTATCTGCCGGGTGAGACGATCCCGCTATTACCGCCGGAGCTTTCCAATTCTGCCTTCAGCCTGATTCAGGGCCAATCCCGACCAGTGCTTTCCCTCCATGCCCGCTTCGATCAAGATTTCAATCTGCTGTCCTGGGAGTTCACGCCGGAATGGATCAGCGTGCAGCAAAACCTCACATACCAACAGGCGGATGCCATGCTGCAGCAGTCCCCGTTTCAGGAACTGGTTACCCTGAGCGGCCTTTTGGCACAGGAACGGGGTGTGCAGGAACTTCCTGCAAAGCCTCAGTATGATTGGCAAGTGAAGGTTTTTAACGGCCAGATAAGCCTCAAACGGATCAACAACGTCAGCCCCGCGCACAGTGTGGTGGAGGAATTCATGATCCTCTACAACCGCTTGTTTGCAGAATTGGCCACGCAACACTCCCTGCCGCTGATCTACCGCAACATCAATCAATTCCAAGAGGATGAGGGCGATCCCGAGGCTCCGCCCTTCAGCTCGCAGGCCTATCTTTCCACCACCCCGCAGTTCCATCCCGGCATCGGTTCCAGGGCCTATCTGCATGCCACTTCCCCCATCCGGCGCTTTGCCGACATCATCAATCAATACCAGATGAGTGCTTTTCTGGCAGGGAATCCGCCTCCTTTTGACTCTGCCGCTTTGGAAGCCATGATTCCGGCCATCGAGAAGCGCCTCCTGCTGCTGAAGGAGATCGGGCAACGCAGCGAGCGTTACTGGTTCCTGCGTTATCTGCAAATCAACTGCCTGAACACCCCCCTGGACGCAGTGATCGTAAAGAACCTGCGCCAGGGCTGTGTGGCAGAGCTCAGTGCCTGGCAAAAGCGGGTGATCCTGTTCTGCGACAGCGATCCGCCGCTATATACTCCGGTCAAGCTGGTCCTGGATGCGGTGGATTTGAAGCAGATGGTGGCAAAAGGAGACGTGATCCTCTGATCGTGAATCAGGATGGCACTATTGGATCACACCACCGCCCAGCAGCAGATCACCGTCATAGAAAACCACGATCTGACCGGGCGTGATGGCCAATTGCGGTTCCTCAAAGACCACCTGATACGTACCATTTGGAACAGGGGTCACCACACAAGCCGCCGCCTCGTGCTGATATCGGATCCGGGCAAGGCAGGAAGAGGCTTCCGTGGGTGCCGGGATGGACAGCCAATTCACTTGGGCGGCGCTTAGCCGGTTCCTGTATAGCAAAGCTTTGGGCCCCACCACCAGCTGATTGCGCAGCGCATCGATCCTGAGCACATACACCGGTTCGCTCTGTCCGCTGATGCCCAGATTCCTGCGCTGGCCAATGGTGTAGTGGATCAACCCCCTGTGCCTGCCGATCACCTTCCCCCTGGGATCTATGATATCGCCCTCGCGGAAGGTATCCGGTTCGAACAGCACCGAGTAGTTATCCGTTTCCAGGAAATCCTGGCTTTCCTTCTTCTGCGCAAGCTCAGGAAATCCCTTGCTGCGGGCAATTTGGCGCACCTCCGCCTTGCCAAGTTCCCCCAGGGGAAAGAGGGTGTTTGCCAGTTGCTCCTGAGCCAGAAAACACAGGAAATATGATTGGTCTTTTTCTTTGTCCAAAGCACGCTTTAACTGCCACCGTTGCAGTGCTTCAGAGAAACATCTGCGCACATAATGCCCGGTTGCGAAGAAGTCGAATTCCACTCCCGCTTCCCTCAGTTTTTGCGGCAGAATACCGAATTTGAGGCGCTGGTTGCAGACCACGCAGGGATTGGGGGTCTTGCCCTGGGCATAGGTGCCACAGAAATAACTGAGTACATTGCTGCCAAATTCCTCTTTCAGGGCCACCACCCGATGCTCAATGCCCAGTTTGGCGCAGACGGCACGGGCGGCTTCCAGATCATCTCTTTCTCCGGGGCCGAAGCAGCCGCTCTTCAGGGACTGGGTGATCGGAATGCTCTCATCCCAGATCGCCATAGTGGCACCGATCACCTCAAAGCCTTGCTTAATCAGGATCAGGGCGGTTACGGTGGAATCGATCCCACCGCTCATGCCAACTGCCACCCGGGTCATGCGTGCACCTCATAGAAACTCTCCAGACGCAGCAGAGTCCGGCTGTCCAGCTCTTCCGGCTGATCTCCTTCCAGGGTGAGGAAGGGTAGGCCGATGTGCTTTTTCAGCAGAAGGTTGTCGATCTGGAGATGGCAAAAGGACTGCGTATAGCTGAGCACCACATCCACCCGGCGGCGTTCCAGCTCCACCCGGATATCGCTTAAGCGGTCGTGAACGCTGTAGGGATAGGTGTAGGCCAGATATTGCTCCACGATATCCGGCACCAGGGAGGGCATGGCAAACTGGCGCTGGACTTCGTTGAACACCACATCCGAGCCCAGTTCACGGATGGCGTCATAGATGTTGCGATAGATGGGTGGCACGCCCAGGTAGGCGGTGCGCAGTTTGGCGGGTATGGGATCCCGCATGGCCGCCTGATCCATAAATGCTTCCAGCTCTTCCTCATAGCGGTCGGGATCACCGTTGAAATCGGAGGAGGAAACCAGCCAGAGGTGGTTCTCCTTTCCGCTCACGATGCGCTCCCGCCAAGTCCAGTTGTCCAGGATCACCAGTTTGCGGCGAATCTCATCCAGGCGGCTTTTCACCTTCAACACCTGCTTCCGGTCCACTCCGAAGTGCTCCTCCAGGCGGCGCAGCTCCTTGTCCATTTCCGGGTAGGATTTGTCCTGCGGAAAGGAAAAATGCCACACCTTCAAACCTTCCTCGCTCAGCATGTTGCACAACGATTGCCCGTTGGAGCAATCCCCCTGCACCACACCGATCACTTCATCCAGGCCGGCTTGGAGGGCGGCGTCATAATTGCCCTTGATCCAGCTGCAGATGGTGCGCGGAAAGCCTTTCAGCTCGGCGCGGCGGACATGGGCGGTGGAATCCCCGGCCAGGAAGATGTTGTTCAGATCGATGGGGATATGCCCCGCGGCAAAGACCACTTCCACCGGGAAGCTGGTGGTGAACCCGATGCGCAGTCTATTCTTCATAGCTCAGACTCAGGTATTTTTCCTCGAGGAGGGCGATCTCGGCGTGGGTGCTTTTAATTTGCTGTTCCAAAGCTTCCATTTCCGCCCGCAGTTGGAGGATCCGGCTCTGGTCGCTGTAGGTGTCGGAACGGGACAGGCGTGTATGGATATGTCCCAATTCCTCTTGCAGCTTTCCCAGCTGCCGGTTGCGGGCTTCGATCTGCAAGTGGATCTGATCCAGATACCAGGGATTGAGCTTACGCTTCTTTTCCCGCGGTGGGGGAGGGGCTTTCACCCTTTCCGGTTCGGCGAAGGCCAGTTCGATCGCCCGTTCAGGACCGCAATCTGGTTCCTTGATCGTGGTGAAGGCTTTTCCCTGCCCCAGCTTTTTGCGGAAAACCCAGAATTTAGTGGCCAGCCGGCTGAGAAACCAGCGGTCGTGGGAGACGAAGATGATGGTTCCTTCATAGGCTGTAAGCGCCTCTAGAAGAGCCTCGGTCATATCCAGGTCGAGGTGGTTGGTGGGTTCGTCCAGGATCAGCAGATTGGGATTCTGATGAATCAGCACACAGAGGTAGAGCCGTGAGGTTTCCCCACCGCTCAGCACCGAAACAGGTTTTTCCACCTCATCGCCGCTGAAACCGAATCTAGCCAGCCAACCCAAGACATAGCCCCGCGGCGCAGAAGGCACCAATTGCCAGATGGTATCCAGCACGGACAAGCTTTCGTCCAGCGCCACCTGATGCTGGTCGAAATACCCGATCTGCAGGCTGGCACCTGTTTTCAACTGTCCTTCGCAGATGTCGTGCTCGCCCAGAAGTATCTTGAGCAGGGTGGTCTTGCCGCAGCCGTTGGGTCCGATCACACAGATGCGGTCCTGGTAATGGGCAAAGAGCGTAACCTCTCTGGCCAGTTCCAGCTCCGGCGGGATTCCGAAGCGCACCTCCTTCAGGGTATAGATGTCGTTGCCGCTGCGTTTGGAGGTCTTGATCTGCAGTTTGACCTGTTTTTCCTGCTGCGGTTTCTGCACGATATCCAGCCGCGCCAGCATCTTGAGACGGGATTTGGCCTGGTTGGTCTTTTGTCCGGCGATGTTTTTCTGGATGAAGGCTCGGGTTTCGGCGATGAATTTCTGCTGGCGTTCAAATTCCCGTTCCTGGCTCAGCCGGGCGATGTCGTCCGCCTCTTTGAAGGAACGGTAATTGCCTTTGGTGATGCTCAGTTTTCCCTCGCGCAGGCTGAAGATTGTGGAGACAGTGTTATCCAGAAACTCGCGGTCGTGCGAGACCACCAGAAAGGGCTTGTCCTGCTTGAGCAGATACCTCTCCAGCCAGGTGATCATGGCCAGGTCCAGATGGTTGGTGGGCTCGTCCAGGATCAGCAGGTCGTGTGGCATCAGCAGAAAATAGGCAAGGCAGATCCGGGTTTGCTCCCCTCCACTGAAATCCCCGATCCGCTTCTTCCATTCCGTTTCCGGAAAAGCCAGCGAGGTGAGCACATACTTGATCTCATTGTCGTGCTCATAGCCCCCTTTGGCGGTGTATTCCTCCACGGCGGCTGCCAGCTCGGATTCCAGCCCGGAAGTGGAGTTGGAAACAAAGGAGGAGGATAGTTCCGCAATCCGGCGTTCCAGTTGCAGCAGGTCTGGGCGGGAACTCTTGATATAGTCCAGCAGCACCAGCTCTGGCGGCAGCTCCATATTCTGGGGCAGGTGGGCGATCCGGCAGTGCCTGGCCCGTAAAACCTCTCCGGATGTGGGTTGCAACAGTCCCAGCATCAGCCGGATCAGTGTGGTTTTGCCGCTGCCGTTTTTGCCGATAAGCCCCACCCGGCTGTTTCTCTCCAGACTGCAGGAGATATTCTTCAGCACGTAAGTTCCGGAAAATTCCAGAGCCAGTTCGTTCACTCGGATCAAACTCATTCATTCATCCCAGGTGCCGCTTGTCCGGCTCGCAGGCAGATTTACTATGCCACGCTGTCCAGGCATCCAAACAGGCACTTCAAAAAGCGAACTTTCTCAGGGCTGCCCTGCTGTCAATTACAAATTTTCCTTGTCAAAAAACGCCCCTCTATTTTTTGGGTCTCATAGGTTCGGGATGTAGCGCAGTCCGGCTAGCGTACTTGAATGGGGTTCAAGTGGTCGCAGGTTCAAATCCTGTCATCCCGACCATACTTTGGAACCCAGCCCGGAGCGGGAATCCCGGTTTTCCGCAAAGGGTTGGGTTCTTTGGTTTGAATCTGCCCCACAAATTCCTTGACAGTTTGCTCCATCCAATTTCGTTATCTACCTATATGCCTTCCCGGAGCGGGAAGTATACTTGTTTTGTGTGTGATCTGCCTGGCAGGCAATCACTTTGCCAGATGCGAAAAGGCTCAGGCCGCAGCCGGCACTGGCATCATCGCCCAGCGGCAAAAGGAGATTTTGGATATGAAAAGTCTTATTATGGTTGGAGCGCTGCTCTTGCTGGCAGCCGCCGGCTTCGCCCAGGAATACACACTGATCTTGAATCAGCCCTACACTTCCGACGGTCCCAGTCTGACCAGCGCCTATGTGCCCACCTATCCTGCGGATATCGAAGTGGCGGAGAATTTCAACGGATTGGCCGATCCCATCACCAGGATCATTTTTTATGGCGTGTTTGGTGTCTACGATGGCACTTGGATTGCCGGGACACCTGGCACACAAGAGTATTTCACTGTGAAATTTTATGATTACAATGGCGGTGCAGAACCCACTTGGGCCAGTCCACTCACTGCATATTCTATGTATGCTGCCCCCGTTTTCGTGGAAAACTACACTTGGGGCGGCTGGAGCATGTATAGCATGGAAATCGTGTTGCCAGCCCCGGTAACCATGTCCGAGGGATGGCTCTCCCTCCAGAACGACACCTCAATGGGATCCGGACAGTGGTTTGGCTGGAACACGGGTTCCGGCGGAAACGGGTCCTGTCAGCAACGGGTGGATGTGAGAGCCGATGGCCGGATCCTGAGCATCGCCCAATCCGATCTGCGGGCTCCAGTGAGTTATGATCTGGGAATGGAGCTCTATACCGGTGGTGAAACCCTGCCGGTGGAGCTGTCCTCCTTCACTGCCACGCTAACTGCGGATTTGTTCGTACAGATCGCCTGGGCGGTTCAATCCGAGACCAATCATCTGGGTTACAACATTTTACGCGGTCAAACCAACCTTGCCGCGGAAGCCCTGCAGATCAATCCCCGCTTGATCGTGAACGAGGACGGCACTGCGCAGGGAACCCAAACCAGTTATCAATACATCGATACCGAGGTGATCACCAATTCCACCTACTTTTATTGGCTGGAAAGCCTGGCTGTCAGCGGTGCGGCTACCCTGTACGGACCCCTTTCGGTTCTGGTTTCCGGCGAGCCTGGCGATCCGGGGATCCCACCCCTGCCTCCGGCGGTTACCCAACTGCTGCCCGCCTATCCGAATCCCTTCAATCCCAGCACCAACATCCGCTTTTCCCTCAAGGAAGCTGAACAGGTCCGCATCGAGATCTATAACCTCAAGGGCAATCTCCTGCGCTCTTATGAAAAGAACTATGATGCCCCAGGTTACTATCAGATCGTTTGGGATGGCAAAGATGCCCAGGGCAACGCCGCCGCCAGCGGGATTTACCTCTACCGCATGACCGCCGGCAAGTATTCCGCCCACAAGAAGATGGTGCTGGCAAAATAACGCCGGGCCAGTTAGAAAGCAACACTATCCAAGGGTGGGGGATCTTCTCCCGCCCTTGGTTTTTTTTCACTTTCACACGCCTCGCCGGTTTCTCCAATCCCGTTGGTTACAAGCAGAAAAATCTATAAATAGACATGCCATATCCGATACGCTGATCCGATTCGCTGATCCTTCGCCAAGCGTAGTTCCCTTATTCCCTCTTTCACACTTATCCACTTTTCCTTGGCGCAGCTCCCTTTTTCCCTCTTTCCCTTTTTCCCTTCCCCCTTATTACATAGCCTTAATCAAGCGTTAATCAAGCGTTAATCAAGCCTTAACAGTTAACGCTTGATTAACGCTTGATTAACGCTTGATTAACGCTGGCACAAAAGAGGGGTACCGGAGGAGTGGCGTGTTGAAGTGTGTTTGAGTGGTGTTGAATGGTGTGTTGAAGGGTGTGTTGTAGTGTGTTGAGTGGTATAATTGGTGATGTGTGTGGCATTCAACTGTTATGCAAATGAAACAGATACATCTTTTGATAATCTTCGGAGCAACCAGTGCCCTCAATGCCATCGTTGCAGTCATCAGAGCAATCATCTAAGGATAGTTTTATGACTATACTCGTGGGACATTGTTATCTCCAAAACCGTTGGTACGGATCACGAAAAACAGGATGAAGAGGTTATGAAAAATCCCCCGATGATTACCGTCAGAGTTCCGTAGGAACGGTATTTCAGATAGCAAGGGGTAGAAATGAAAACGTAACTGAGTCCCAGCGGGACGCCATATTCAATGTCGAACACATCCATATTATTCAATATCAATCATTTGATATGACGTCCCGCTGGGACTCGGATAGAAGGTTGGATTCCAAATGCTATCTGAAATAACGTCCCGCTGGGACTCGGATGGATTGTTGGATTCCAAACACCGTCCCATTGCGACTCCTGTTGTTGACACAGTCCCGCGTCTACATAGAGGTGGATTCAAGAGCCATTCATCGAATCTAAGTGGAGATGGATGTTCCCTGTTTTAATGCTTATGGGTCATTTTGGATCTTTTTTATTAAAACAGAGGGACTGAGGAACAGAGATTGGTGTGAA